>CABTWG010000036.1 GCA_902488455.1 uncultured Peptoniphilus sp. | reverse complement strand
TCGAAGCCCTAGCCGAAATCTTTGATTTCGTTGCAGGTCTTATGCAAAGAGTTCCAAAGAAGCCGAATGTAATGAAGTCTGATTTGCAGAACTCGACTGCTCGCCTGAATGAAGATAATTTAGTATTAATGTTTATGGAAGCAGGTTGCTTCCGCTACGGGAAATCATCTATGTTTGACCTCACCAGGGTTATACCCATTCGACTCGCTACGCTCGCTCAGGGTGACGATCTTCCTTAAGGCTTTCGCTACGTGCAGTTGCATGGTCTTGGTTTGCGACGGTTTTCCCATCAAAAAAAGGAAGCGAGGTGCTTCCTTCTTTTATCTTCTTATTTCCTATTTTTATTTGTTCACTCTTATTACTATTTCGCCGTTTTCGTCTATGTCCACTGTTAGTTTGTCTTTTTCTCCTACTTCTCCTGCTATGATCATCCTTGAGAGTTTGGTTTCTAGTGTGGATTGGATATATCTTTTGACTGGTCTTGCGCCGTACTGTACGTTGTATGATTCGTCTAGGATTTTTTGTAGGGCGTTTTCTGTTGCTTCGATTGTGATTTCTCTTGCTTCTAGGCGTTTTTCCAATTCTTTGATTGCAAATTTTATGATTTCAAAGATTTGGTCTCTTGTTAGTGGTGTGAACATGACGATTTCGTCTACTCTGTTTAGAAATTCTGGTCTAAATGATCGTTTTAGTTCTTCCATAACGATGTCTTTTGTTGCTTCTGGGATTTTGCCTTCTTCGTCGATGCCTTCTAGTAAATCTGCTGAGCCTAGGTTCGAGGTCATGATGATGACTGTGTTTTTGAAGTCGACGGTTCTTCCTTGGTTGTCTGTTAGTCGTCCGTCGTCTAGGACTTGTAGCAATATGTTGAACACGTCTGGATGAGCTTTTTCGATTTCGTCAAATAGGATTACTGAGTATGGGTGGCGTCTTACTGCTTCTGTTAGTTGGCCGCCTTCTTCGTATCCGACGTATCCTGGTGGGGATCCTATTAGTCTTGATACTGAATATTTTTCCATGTATTCACTCATGTCGATTCTTATTAGGTTCTTTTCGTCGTCGAATAGGTCTTCTGTTAGTGCTTTTGCTGTTTCTGTTTTGCCCACTCCTGTTGGTCCTAAGAATATGAATGATCCTATTGGTCTGTTTTCTGATTTTAGTCCTGCTCTTGCGCGAAGGACTGCGTCGGAGACTGCTTTTACTGCTTCGTCTTGGCCTATTACTCTTTCGTGGAGTCTTTCGTCTAGTTTTAAGAGTTTATCTCTTTCTGTTTCGTTTAGTTTTTCTAGTGGGATACCTGTTAGTCTTGAGACTACTTCTCTGATTTCTTCTTCGGTTACTACTTCTTTTACCATTTGGTCTTCGTCTTTTGTCTTTTCTTCTTTGGTTTTTAGTTCTTCTTCTAGTTTTGGTAGTTCGCCGTATTTTAGGACTGATAGTTTTTCTAGGTCATATGATCTTTCTGCTTCTTCGATTTGATGTTTTACGTCTTCGATCTTTTCTTTTATTTCTTTTAGTGAGTCTAAGTCCTTCTTTTCTTGTTCCCATTTGGCTTTTAGTAGGTCGTAGTCGGATTTCTTTTCACTGATTTCTTTTTCTATTGATGCTAATCTTTTCTTTGATGCTTCGTCTGTTTCTTTTTTTAGTGCTTCTCTTTCGATTTCTAGTGAGAGTATTGCGCGTCTTACGTCGTCGATTTCTGTTGGCATTGAGTCGATTTCTGTTCTTAGCATTGCGCAGGATTCGTCCATTAAGTCTATTGCTTTGTCTGGTAGGAATCTGTCAGAGATGTATCTGTTGGATAATGTTGCTGCTGCTATGACTGCTCCATCGGAGATTCTGATGCCGTGGTAGATTTCGAATTTGTGTTTTAATCCTCTTAGGATGGTGATGGTTTCTTCGACTGTTGGTTCTGTTACCATGACTTTTTGGAATCTTCTCTCTAAGGCTGAGTCTTTTTCTATATATTTTCTGTATTCGTCTAATGTGGTTGCTCCGATGGTGTGGAGTTCGCCTCTTGCTAGCATTGGTTTTAAGAGGTTGCCTGCGTCCATTGCGCCTTCTGATTTGCCTGCGCCGACGATGTTGTGGATTTCGTCTATAAATAGGATGATTTTTCCTTCTGAGGTTGAGACTTCGTTTAGGACTGCTTTTAGTCTTTCTTCGAATTCGCCTCTATATTTTGCGCCGGCTATTAATGAGCCCATGTCTAGTGAGAAGATGGTCTTGTCCTTTAGTCCTTCTGGTACGTCGCCGGAGACGATTCTTTGTGCCAATCCTTCTACGATGGCGGTCTTGCCTACGCCTGGTTCTCCGATTAGGACTGGGTTGTTTTTGGTTCTTCTTGAGAGGATCCTAATAACGTTTCTGATTTCTTCTTCTTTTCCTATTACTGGATCCATTTTGCCGGATTTGGCTTCTGCTGTTAGGTCTCTTCCATATTTTAGTAGTGCTTCAAAGGTGTCTTCTGGGTTGTCTGTGGTTACGTGTTGGTTGCCTCTTATCTTCCTCAAGTTTTCTAGAAATGATTCTTTGGTGATGTTAAATTTCTTTAGCAATTCGCCTGTGGTGCCGTTTTTATTTTCTAGGATTGCTAGGAAGATATGTTCTACTGATGTGTATAGATCTTTGAATTCGTCTCTTATTTTGTCTGCGTTTCTTACGGCTACGGAAAATTCTGTGGATGGGTGTAGCGTTCCGCCTCTCATCTTTGGTAGTTTTTCGATGTCAGCTTTGGTTTCTCTTAAGAGGTCGTCTGAGTTTACTCCCATGTAGGATAGGACTCTTGGTATGAGTCCGTTTTTATCCATTAGTAATGATGCGAGTAGGTGTTTGTCTGTGATCTCTGGATTGCCGTATTCTCTTGCTATATTTTCTGTATTTTGTATTGCTTCTATGCTTTTTTGTGTCCATTTTTCTAAGTTCATGGTATCACTCCTTTACATTTTTTAGTTTTCTATATAGTTCTTCCATTTCTTCTGTGATTTCTGTTGGATTTACTATATTAAATGTTATATAAAGGTCACCGGTCTTGCCTTTTAAGTCTTTAAATCCTCTGCCTGGGATCCTCATTTTTGATCCGCCCTTGAATTTTGGTGGGATTTTTACTTTTATTTTATTTTCGAGGGACTCTACCGTCACGTCATCGCCTAAAGCTGCTTGCCATGGGTAGATGTCTTGTGTTGATTCTATGTTTAGTCCTTCGAGTTTAAATTTTCTGCTTGGTTTTATTTTTATTTTAAACATGATGTCGGCTGTTACGCCGTATTTGTCTGCTTTTACTTTGATCTTTTTATTTTCTGTGATGCCTGCTGGGATTTTTAGTTCGATTTCTATATTTTTTCCTTCTATATTAAGGCTCACTTTTTCAGTCTTGCCATGGTAGGCTTCTTTTAATGTGATTTTTAGCTCTGTGTTGTAGGTTGGTCTTTGGGCTTTTGCTGATTTTTTCCTACCTGCTCCTCCTAAGTCAGAGAAGATGTCTCCCATGGAAAATCCGCCGAAGCCGCCTTGGTCTGATTTTGTGTTTCCTCCAAATATTAAGTCAAAAAAATCAGAGAAGCCACCAGTGCCGCTGGAAGTATAGGTGTAGCCATATTGTGAAGGATCGAAGTTTTGTCCTCCTCTGAAGTCATAGTTTGAGCCAAAGGTATCGTATCTCTTTCTCTTTTCCTTGTCTCCTAGTACTTCATAGGCTTCGTTTATTTCTTTAAATTTTTCTTGCGCAACTTTGTCATCTGGGTTTAAGTCCGGATGGTATTTCTTCGCCAATTTTCTGTATTGGGATTTAATCTTCTGTTCAGTTGCGTCTTTATCTACTTCTAATATTTTATAATAATCTTTATATTCCATAATTCCTCCATGTGCTTCAAAGTGCTTCAAGGTTTTTGACCTTATTTGACCTTAAGTAAATTATACAAGGGTTAAGGATTTTTTGCAAGGGGTTTTGGATTGATTTTTGATAATATTTATTTGTTTTTTTGTGTGGGATTAAGATTTATTTGTAGCGGAAGCAATCTGCTTCCATAGCCGATAGGCTCTGCGTGAAATTAATTACGGAATGGTTTAAAAATTGGTGGGGTCAGGTGTTGATGATTTAGACAGTTGGTTATGCTGTCGCTCGATGGGATAATATTATTTACAAGTTTTAAAGAATTTACGCCTTCGACTGTGGAACCTGGAAGGTTCCGCTACGAAGATGAATTGGAGTTGATGTTGTCGGACGGCTTCGCCTGAATTTAGAGAATTTAGTATCGATGTTCATGGAAGCAGGTTGCTTCCGCTACGGGGATTAATTGGAGTTGATGTTGCTGTACACCTGATGGCTGATTAATAATAATTTAGTATCAAGGCTAATGGAAGATGGTTGCTTCCGCTACGGGGATTAATTGGAGTTGATGTTGCTGTACACCTGATGGCTGATTAATAATAATTTAGTATCAAGGCTAATGGAAGATGGTTGCTTCCGCTACGGGGATAAATTGGAGTTGATGTTGCCCCACGCCTGATGGCTGATTAATAATAATTTAGTGTCTAGGTTGATGGAAGATGGTTGCTTCCGCTACGGGGATTAATTTGACTTAATTTTGCAGACAAAAAAAGAAAGCAAAGATTTCTCCTTGCTTTCTTGTGTTTATTTTTATTTGCTGTAGTCGTAGAATCCTTTGCCTGTCTTTCTTCCTAGTTGACCTGCTCTTACCATTTTCTTTAGAAGAATGTGTGGTCTGTATTTTGAATCGCCATATTCGTTATATAGTACTTCCATGATTGCTAGACATACGTCAAGTCCGATTAGATCTCCTAATTCTAGTGGTCCCATTGGATGGTTTGCGCCTAGTTTCATTGCTGTGTCTATGTCTTCTGGTGATGCTACATTATCTGCGTAGATTCCTATTGCTTCGTTAATCATTGGAATTAATATTCTATTTACTACGAATCCTGGTGCTTCTGCCACTTCTACTGGTGTTTTACCTATTTCTTTGGATAGTTCTATGATTGTGTTCTTTGTTTCTTCTGATGTTAGTTGTCCTGATATTACTTCTACTAGTTTCATCATTGGTACTGGGTTGAAGAAGTGCATTCCGATTACTTTGTCTGGTCTCATTGTAGCTCCACCAATATCTGTGATTGATAGTGATGATGTGTTAGATGCTAAGATTGTCTTTGGATCACATTTTTCGCAAAGTTCATGGAAGATTGCTTTTTTAACTTTTGGATTTTCTGTTGCTGCTTCGATTACTAGATCACAGTCTCTGATATCTTCGATATCTGCTGATGTTTTGATTCTAGCTAGTGCTGCATCCATTTCTTCTTGGGTCATTCTTTCTTTTGATACGTTTTTAGCATATCCTTTTTGGATTTTTGCCATTGCTTGTTCTAATGCTTCTGGCACGATATCTCTAACGATTACTTCGTGATGTGTTGCTAGTACTTGAGCAATACCTGCTCCCATTGTACCTGATCCGATTACTGCTATTTTCAATTTATTTTCCTCCTATAGTCCTTTAAATTCTGGTGATCTCTTTTCAAGGAATGCTTTCATTCCTTCTTTTTGATCTTCTGTTGCGAAGCATAGTCCGAATGCTTGTCTTTCAAGTTCCATTCCTGTTTCTATGTCGGTTTGGATTCCGTTTACTATTGCTTCTTTTGAATATTCTACTGCTAGTTTTGCCTTTGAAGCGATCTTCTTAGCTATTTCCATTGCTTTATCTAATAGTTCTTCTGGTTCGTATACATGGTTTACTAGTCCGATTCTTAGTGCTTCGTCTGCATTTATTATATCTGCTGTGTAGATTAGTTCTTTTGCTGCTCCTGGTCCTACTGTTCTTATTAGTCTTTGTGTTCCACCAAATCCTGGTGTGATTCCTAGACCTACTTCTGGTTGACCAAATTTAGCCTTTGTTGATGCTACTCTTATGTCACATGCTAGTGAGATTTCACATCCACCACCTAGTGCAAATCCATTAACTGCAGCTATTACAGGTTTTGAATTCTTTTCGATCTTCATGAAGGTATCCATTCCAAGTTTAGCAAATTTAGCTCCTTCTGATGCGTTTAAATTAGCCATTTCAGAGATGTCTGCTCCTGCTACGAATGCTTTGCCTTTTCCTGTAAGAACTACAACTTTTGTCTTTTCACATTGGTCTATATGAGTAAATAATGTGTTTAGCTCAGTTAATACTTCTGAGTTAAGTGCGTTTAAGCTACTTTCTTTGTTTATTGTTACTAGAAGAATTCCATCTTCTTTTTCTTCAACTATTAAAAATTTGTATTCCATATTCTTATCTTTCTACTACTAGAGCAGTTCCCATTCCTCCACCGATACATAGAGTTGCAAGACCATATTTAGAATCACGTTTCTTCATTTCGTATAGAAGTGTTGTTAGGATTCTAGCTCCTGAAGCTCCTATTGGGTGTCCTATTGCTATTGCTCCACCGTTTACGTTTACTTTTTCCATGTCGAAGTTAAGTTCTTTTGCAACTGCTCCTGCTTGTGCTGCAAATGCTTCGTTAGCTTCGATTAGATCCATATCTTTTACTTCAAGTCCTGCTTTTTTAAGTGCTGATCTTGATGCTGGGATAGGTCCTGTTCCCATTACGTCTGGTTCTACACCTTCTGTTGCGTAAGAAACGATAGTTGCTAGTGGTTCTACTCCTAGTTCTTTTGCTTTTTCTTCGCTCATGATTACAAGCATTGCTGCTCCGTCGTTGATACCTGAAGCGTTTGCTGCTGTAACTGTTCCGTCTTTTTTGAATGCTGGTTTCATGCCAGAGATAGATTCTGCTGTTACGCCGTCTCTTATATATTCGTCAGTGTCTACTACTGTAGTTGCTTTTCTTGAAACTATTTCAACTGGTACGATTTCGTCTTTGAATCTTCCTTCTGCTCTAGCTTTTGAAGCTCTTTGTTGAGATACTGCTGCGATTTCGTCTTGCATTTCTCTTGTGATTCCGTATTTTTCTGCTACGTTTTCAGCTGTTATACCCATGTGATAGTCGTTGAATGCGTCCCAAAGTCCGTCTTTGATCATTTCGTCAACTGCTACGTCATTGCCCATTCTTGCTCCGTATCTATGTTTTTGAAGTAGGTATGGTGCCATTGACATGTTTTCTGTACCACCTGCTAGGATGATGTCAGCGTCGCCGCTTCCGATTATTTGTGCAGCTAGTGATACTGATCTAAGTCCTGATCCACAAACGATGTTTATAGTCATCGCTGGTGTTGTATAAGGGATGCCTGCTCCTAGAACAACTTGTCTAGCTACGTTTTGTCCAAGACCTGCTTGAAGAACGTTACCGATATATGCTTCGTCTACCATTTCAGGTTTAACATTTGCACGTTTAAGTGCTTCTTTTGCAGCTACAACTCCTAGTTCTACTGCTGGTGTGTTTTTAAATGATCCACCAAAGGATCCTACTGCTGTTCTCGCAGCACTTGCTATTACTACTTTTCTCATAATACCTCCTAATTTTCCTCTAAATTATTCTCTCGGTGGCATAACTGTAGCCACTCCATCAAGCACCAATTCACCATTTTGATTGGTAGCAGTTGTTTTAAGCTTAACAATTTTGTCTTTGATTATTTCTGATACTTCACATTTAGCAGTGATTGTATCACCGAAGTGTACAGGTTTTAAGAAGCTAAGTTCTTGACCCATGTATATTGTTCCTGGTCCAGGAAGTTGTGTGCCAAGTACCGCTGAAATAAATCCTGCTGTAAGCATACCGTGTGCAATTCTTCCTTTGAACATGGTTTTTTCTGAAGCTACTTGATTAATATGTGCTGGATTTAAATCTCCAGTTACTCCTGCATATAGATATACATCGCCTTCAGTTACAGTCTTTGTAAATTCAGCGCTATCTCCTATTTGCAATTCTTTTATAGTCTTTCCTTTCATTGATACCCTCCAATTAACTTAAAAAATTTAGTTTACCAGTTATATTTTACCCAACTAGTATGTAATAATCACAGCGTTTCTAAAGTTGTTTCTCAATAATACTTTAGCACACGTCTTTGTTTATATTATATCAATCTTTTGTATCGTTTTCAAACCTATTTTTATATAATTCGATAATTTAATAAAATATTTGGGTTTGATTGGTGGTGTATATAAATAGATAGAAAATTTATTTGTGTGTTGGATGAGGTGGAGGTTTTTGTTTGTTGTTGGTTGTTGGTTGTTGGTTTAGGTGTGTATGATGGATTTAATTTAAATGCTCTACGTATAGCATGAAATTATTTTTGATGCTATCCGGATAGCATCTTCTCACAAGCGTTCGAATTAAGAAATCTAAAGGAAGGAAGTCACCCTGAGAGGCAGTCGAGTTCTACAAATCATCCTTCGCAACGCTCGTCTTCTTTGGAACTCTTTGCACGAGACCTGCAACGAAATCAAAGATTTCGGCTAGGGCTTCGAACGGGTCTAACCCTAGTAGGGTCTACAACTCCACGTGGTCATCCTGAGCGAGAAAGGCGATAGCCTTTGGAGTCGAAGGATCTCTACCGTGGTGGAATTATGTGTGAATGATTGATTTAAATTAAATGCTCTACGTAAAGCGTGATAATTGTTATTGATTTCATTTGGAATGATTGTTCTTCGGAGGTTAGACCCGTTCGACTTCAGAGCCTTCGACTCTTTCGCTCAGAGTGACTGTAGTTGGCAGGGTATTCCTCAGAATGACTGTAGTTGGGATGTTATTGTAGCCTTCGGCTGTGGAAGCAAGATGCTTCCGCTACGAAGGTTACATAGTGGGAATGGTTGTTCCAAGGCTTCGCCTGAGGAGAGATAATTTAGTGTCAAGATTGATGGAAGCTGGTAGCTTCCGCTACAAATGTAAATAGAAATTGATGTTGCCTCAAGGCTTCGCCTGTGTGAGGAGACTTTTGTAAAACGATTCTTTTATTTTTTAATTTTCCTTCAATACTTAATTATTTTCGCCTTTTAATCTTATGTTCATCTACTTTATCCATATTTTGTGGTATAATTTTTTAAGAATGGTGATGATATGATTACTAAGATTATAAAAATTGATAATGAATTTGAATTTGAAAAAATTGAAGAGGTTGCTTCTGCTTTAAGGAATGGAAAACTCGTAGTCTTTCCTACTGAAACCGTCTATGGTCTTGGTGGCAATGGTCTCGACGAGGAGGCTCTTAAAAATATTTATATTGCTAAGGGTAGACCTTCTGACAATCCTCTGATCCTTCATATTGCAGACTTTTCTATGCTAGATTCTTTGGTGAAGGATATTCCAAACGATGCTAAACTTCTTATGGACAAGTTTTGGCCTGGTCCTCTTACTCTTATCTTCAATAGAAAGAGTATTGTGCCTGATAAGGCGACTGGAGGACTAAATACTGTTGCGATTAGGATGCCTTCTCATAAGATTGCCCACGCTATTTTAAAGGCTGCGAAGGTGCCTGTTGCTGCTCCTTCTGCCAATCTTTCTGGCAAGCCAAGTCCTACTTCTACTGCCCATGTTATTGAGGATTTAGACGGCAGGGTGGACTATATTGTGGATTCTAGCAGATCTTTTGTCGGCATTGAAAGCACTGTGGTGGACATGACGGTGAGTCCTCCGATGATCCTTCGTCCTGGTTATATTACCTACGAGGATTTAAAGGAAGTAATCCCTGATGTTTGCTACGACAACACGACCATCGACAAGGATGACAAAAGCGTTCCGAAGAGCCCTGGTCAAAAGTACAGGCACTACGCTCCTTCTTGTAAGTGTTACACCTATGTTGGTGATGTGGAGCTTGTTAGAGATAAGATTATTGATGATATAAAAAAGTATAAGGACAAGAAAATCTCTGTTATTGCTACGGATAGAGTCCTTAAAGAGATAGATGATGATGTTCTTAAGCTTAGCCTTGGTTCCGGGGAGGATCTGTTGGACGCGTCCCACAATCTTTTCTACAATTTAAGGCTTGCTGATGACAATGATGTAGATATTATTTTCTGCGAAGGTTTTGAACAGTCTGGTCTAGGCGTTGGCATTATGAACAGGCTTACCAAGGCTTCAAGCGGAAATGTTACAGTTTTAGGAGGTAAAAAATGGGAAAATTAATTATTACTGATCATCCACTTATTCAACACAAACTTACTATTATGAGAAAGAAAGAAACTTCTAGCTCCGATTTTAGAAGTCTCGTTACAGAAGTTGCTACTCTTATGGGTTATGAAGTCACTAGAGATCTTGAGCTTCAAGACGTTGAAATCGAAACTCCTCTTATGAAGACTACTGGCAAGGAAATTTCTGGCAAGAAGCTAGGTATCGTTCCTATTCTTAGAGCTGGAGTTGGCATGGTGGACGGATTTTTATCTCTTGTTCCCGTTGCTAGGGTTGGTTACATCGGTCTTTACCGTGATCCGGAAACTCTAAAACCGGTTACTTACTACAATAAGATGCCTTCTGATGTGGCATCAAGAACTATGATCGTACTAGATCCTATGCTTGCAACTGGTGGATCTCTTATCGAAGCAGTTAATGAGCTTAAGGCTACTGGCGCGACTTCTATTAAGGCTGTCTGCATTTTAGGTGCTCCTGAAGGTATCGAAGCTTTTCAAAAGGCTCACCCTGATGTAGATCTATACCTTGCTGCTGTGGACGAAAAACTAAACGAACACGGATATATTTTACCAGGACTTGGGGATGCTGGTGACAGGATTTTCGGTACAAAATAGATGAAGTCTATTTACCTTCCCTTTTTAATATCTTTTGTCATTTCTCTTGCGCTTACTCCAGTTGTTATAAAGGTAGGTCCCAAGTTTGGCTTCTTAGATATTCCAAAGGACAATAGAAGGATGCACAAGCGTCCTATGCCTATTGCAGGTGGTATCGCTATATATATTGCAGCAACGGTCGCCATTTTGGTCTTTATCCCCTTAAATAAAAATATCCTAAGCCTTCTCATAGGCTCTACGATTATTTTGATTTCCGGGCTGCTCGACGATAAATATTCAATAAGTCCAAAGGCAAAGATCGCTTTCCAACTGGCTGCAGGACTTATGATTGCCCTTTCAGGCTCACAGATTGAATTTTTTACAAATATAATAAGCACAAAGGAAGTTGTGTGGTTAAAGTATCTTTCTATCCCAGTGACACTATTTTGGATCTGTGGAATAACAAACACGGTTAATCTAATAGATGGTCTCGATGGACTGGCAGCAGGAGTTTCACTTATATCTGCAGTATCACTGATGTGTATTGCTCTTAAGATGAATCACGTGGCAGTCGCTATAATCGCAGCGGCTATAGGCGGCAGTTGCCTCGGATTTTTGCCATATAATTTCAACCCCGCTAAAATATTTATGGGAGATACAGGCGCGCTATACTTAGGATTTATGCTCTCATATATTTCGATACAGGGTGTGATGAAGTATGCAACTACACTTATGATTTTTGTACCAGTCTTGGTGCTTGGAGTGCCAGTCTTTGATACAGCTTTTGCCATGATTAGAAGATATATCTCTGGTAAGAAGATCTTCGACGCAGACAAGGGACATCTGCACCACAGACTATTGGCTCTAGGACTTACACAGAGACAGACCGTACTTATCCTTTATGCAATCTCGCTGATATTTGGAATACTTGCAAATGTAATTTCAGATTTCGATCCAGTTATAGGAATAATAATTTCACTACTTATAATCATACTGATATTCTTAGTTGGATGGATTAGCGGAATGTTTAAGACTGTAAAGAAGGAGGACAAATGAAAGTATTAGTAGTTTTTGGAACTAGACCAGAAGCCATAAAGATGGCTCCAATAGTCCATGAACTTAAAGCTAGAAATATAGACAGCAAAGTATGTGTAACAGCACAACATAGACAGATGCTCGACTCAGTGTTGGAAATATTTAAAATAGTTCCAGACTATGATTTAAATATATTTAAAGATGGACAGACACTTACAGAAATAACCACCAGATCCATCACAGGATTAGAAGAAGTCATAAAGGACTACAAACCTGATCTACTTCTGATCCAAGGTGACACCACCACGGTATTCTCAGGAGCATTGGCAGCATTTTACCAACACGTAAAAGTTGGCCATGTAGAAGCAGGACTAAGATCATTTAATCTACAAAGTCCTTGGCCAGAAGAAGCAAACAGGAAACTCGTATCAGTAATCTCGGACTTCAACTTCTGCCCAACAGACTCCAATCGCAGGAACCTATTAAAAGAAGGATACAGCGATGAAAATATATATATCACAGGAAACACAGTAATAGACGCACTAAAATACGCAGTAGGAAGCGACTATGAATTTGAAGATGAGTATCTTCGAAATTTCGATTTCGACAAAGGACCGGTGATTCTTCTAACCTCACATAGAAGAGAAAATATCGGAGACCCGATGAGAAATATATTTAAGGCAGTTATGGACGCACTTGACTCAAAAGAAGATGCGCAAGTGATCTTCCCAGTACATTTAAATCCAAAGGTAAGAGAAATCGCAAAGGAAATCTTTGGAGATGATGAAAGAATACATTTAATCGAACCACTACAATACCTACCATTTTCAAAACTAATGAGTAAAGTATCGTTTGTAGTAACAGATTCAGGTGGAGTGCAAGAAGAAGCCCCAGCCCTAGGAAAACCAGTGGTTGTAGTAAGAGACGAAACAGAAAGGATGGAAGGAGTAGAAGCAAGAACAGCGAAACTCGTAGGAACATCCTATGAAAAAGTCTATGAAACGGTTAAAAGTCTTCTTACAGACGAAAAAGTATATATGGAAATGGCCCACGCAGTAAATCCATACGGCGATGGAACAAGTGCAAAGAAGATAGTCGATGCAATAGTGGAAAATATGTAAAAATATTTTTAGGAAAATTTTATAAAATATTTTATAAAGAGATTTGAATTTAGATTAGTAATAGTTTAGATTTGAGTCTCTTTTTTGTTTTTGGGTTTTGGTTGTCGTACGGCTAACGCCTGAATTAAGAAAATTTAGTATCGATGTTTATGGAAGCAGATTGCTTCCGCTAC
>CABTWG010000035.1 GCA_902488455.1 uncultured Peptoniphilus sp. | reverse complement strand
TTCGACTCGGAAATAAATTTCCTCGCTCAGGGTGACTGTAGTTGAAAAAATTCTCTCTATAAAAATTAAAAAGGAAGTCGACTACCTTAATACTCATAAAAAAATCAGAGGAAGACAATCACCCTAATAGGAGCCGTAAGCTCTGGAGTAGCCAATCGAGTTCTACATAATAATTAAAAAAGCAGGCTAATGCCTGCATATGTATTATAAGTTTAAACTTACTTTTAGTGCCTTATCTATGTTTTCCATTATTTCTACTGGAAATGATCCGACTTTTTCTCTTAGTCTCTTCTTGTCTATCGTTCTTATCTGTTCTAATAGTACCACCGAGTTTTTAGGTAGTGCTAGTCCTTCTGCCATGACGTTTAAATGGGTTGGAAGCCTTGCTTTATTTAGTCTTGATGTTATTGCCGCTACTATTATTGTCGGTGAATACTTGTTTCCTATATTATTTTGTAAGACTACTACAGGTCTAACTCCTCCTTGCTCGGAGCCTATCACCGGGCTTAGATCTGCGTAGAATATGTCTCCTCTTTTTACTATCATTTCTGCACCTTTAAGCTTTATATCTTTAAAATTGCAGATGGAATGTTTCTTACTATATCTCTTGCTATTACTGAATTTTCTCCAAGCTTGTCCTTTGCGATGCTTCCTGACAATCCATGTATGTACACGCCCATTGATGCTGCTTTAAACGGTTCTATCTTCCTACCTAGAAGAGATGTTATTATTCCTGAGAGCACATCTCCTGAACCTGCTGTGGCTAGCTCTGGACCTCCTGTTTTATTAATATAGACTCTTTTTCCATCTGTGACTATGGTTTCATTTCCTTTTAATAAAACCACTGTTCTATTTTTTCTTGCAAATTCTTTTGCTATTTCTATTTTGTTTTCTTTTATTTCTTCTATGGTCAGTTTTGTAAGTCGTGAAAATTCTCCCATGTGAGGAGTTAGTACTTTATTTTTTAGTTCAACTTTTTCTAAATTCTTGCTTAGTATGTTTAATCCGTCTGCGTCTATGACCATTGGAATTTCTTCTTCTACAACTTTTAAAAAGATTTCGATCTTTTCTTTACTTTGTCCCATTCCTGGTCCTATACACGCTGCGTCCATTTCTTTTAAAAATTCAAGATTTTCTCTATATATTGCTTCGAAACATTTTGAGAGTACCAAGTTTTTTATTTCTCTGTCTGTATGAAAGTACACCAGCCCTGATCCTGTTCTTAGACTTGCCATTACTGATAATATCAGTGCTCCCGGCATCTCTTCTGATCCACAGACAAATCCTACTCTACCGAAGTCGCCTTTATGTGAGTCTTTCTTCCTATTTAATACGCCTTTAAACTCTTTTGGGACTTCTAGTCTTTCTGATATTTTTATTTCTTTTGCTACTGCCACTGCAAATTCTCTTTCGTGAGAGACTGAATATGTAAATGTCTTCTCTCCTATTTCTGCAATATATGGGTTGAACTTAAGCTTTATATCTTTAAATGATATACCATCTATGCCTGTGCCATTTGCTTTAGATACTGCTTCTTTTGTAGCAAAATATGCGGATAGGCTCTCATAAAAATTGGGTCTTGATTTTATGTATGTAATTTCTTCTGGATTAAATATCCTTTCTAAAAATCTATCTTCGTGTTTTTCATAGACTTTTTTTACTCTTTCAATTTCTATTATATCTATCCCTATCATTTTGCTACCTACTTATTGTTACTCCCCATACTTAATTATAATCAATATTACAAAAAAAATAAAGGAGAAGCTATTAACTTCTCCATGGCGAGGAAGAGTAGGAATCGAACCTACCAAAGAAAAACTTTCTTACAACGGTTTTGAAGACCGCGGAGCACACCAGACACTCATTCTCCCCCATAAAAAGTCCCGACCGAGCGGGACTATTTTATTATACTATATTTTTTTATTCTTGTTAAGCTATTAAACCTGCTTTAGTTAATATTTCTGCTGCTTTTTCTTTGTTTGCTTCAGAAATTAGAACGATAGGTCCTGTACATCCCATTGCTGATTCAGCATAGATGCCTTCTTTCCAAAGTGATTGTACTGCAGTGTCCATTTCAAGAATGTCTATTCCAGGTATTTGAGCTGTTACAACTTCTTTTGGCGGAGCTGTAACTGCTGCTTCTGCCTTTTCTTCTTTTTTGTCCATTGACGCTAAGATTTCTTCAAGGCCAGCTTTTTTCGCATCTGCATATACTTTCTTGGAAACTTCTACCAAATTTCCTCTTACTGATTCTACTGCATATTGAATAGCATTTCTAACTACAGGTGTTCCACTTGCTCTTGAGATGATAAATACTGGTGTATGGTATCCTTCACCTAGTCCAGGTCCATATCCAAATCCAGCTGTTTCAAAGAATCCGCCAGATGTGAATGATGCAAATGTCTTGATAAGAACATTTCCTGTAAGTGAATCCATAACTACAACATCACAAGTGCCTGCTACTAAGTCGTTACCTCTTAGTACTGCACCGCCGTCAGCTCTCTTAGATTCTGCAAAGTTGATTTCGAAACCATTTTCTTTTAGTTCGTTTAGTTTCTTTTCAACTATTCTTGCTGCTTCTATATTTAAGATACCAACTGTTGGATGTTCGATTCCATTTGCTTTTGCAGCTATGATTCCATTTATTGTGTTAAGAACCATTGCGATATCTCTCTTCATGTGGGTTGTTCCTGTGGTTGTTGCGATATATACTTCCTTACCCATTGCTGGAGTTACTGTTCTACCTACTGTAGATACTCCTATTGGGAATGGATAGTGCATTGCAACTGCAGCGTCTATTTTACCTTCGTTAAATAGATGCTCAAGGGCTTCTGCAACTTCTTCATCGTTTGATGCTTCTACACAGTTATAATCCTTGTATGGAGTTCCTACAACTGTAAATTCTACGTCTTTAAAGCTTTCCATAGCTTTATTTACGTTGTCAGCACCAAGTTCTGAATCTAGATTAGTTACAGCTATTCTAACAGTAGATGACTTAGATTTACCAGTTTCAATTTCTTCAGCAATGTCATTAATGAATTCTGCTAGTAATTTACTCATCTTACTCCCTTTCTAGAATATCTGAAGCTACTTTCTTCATTGATTCTGCTAATAGCTTTCTAACCATTTCTTGATCTAGTCCTGTTTCTGCTTCTGCATCTTTTCCTGTATTTCTTTCAACTACTACTGAAATACCGTCGAATAGATTTGTAAGTCTTCCTAGGAATAGTGATCCTTTACCTATTAGCATTGCTCTGTTTAGATCTCCATCTGTTAAGTCATGAATCATGTGTCCTACGTATGGTACTGCTGAAGGAATATGTCCTTGAGTTGGTGCCCATCCGTGTAATCCGTGTGTTTCTATGAAGCTCTTAAGTTCTTTTTTATCTAATTCACCTTTTGTTACTGCAAGTGCAGCTATCATCTTGTAGTTAGCTTCTGGAACATTTCCTGCTCCTGCTGGTTTAGTGATATCTGGGTTTTGCATTTCTGGTGAATATTTGTCTACATCTGTGAATTTAAGTCCGTGTTCGTGAAGTGGATCGTATACTAGTGATGAAATTACAGCTTGTGGTGATGATCCTGTAGATACTTTGTGAGTTCCTACAATGTCATTTCTGATGATTGGAGATACTCCGTCATTTTTAGAAACTATAACTCCAAATCCTCCAACACAGTCTTCTAGAATTGGTAGACCTTTATTGATATGGTCTCTTGCGTTCATACCAAGTTTAGCTGTTGAACCACCTGCTACTACTAGCACGTTTTCAAAAGTTCCACCTCTTACATGTGAAGCTGCTGTAACTAATGCATGTACTGGTGCTGCACAGAATCCTCTTACGTCAGAACCGTTTGCGTTTTCAAGTCCACACATTTCTGCGATAGACTTAGCTATGTTTCCTCCACCTCTTTGGTTGATATCTCCTGCTGCTTCTTCTGAACATTCGATTACATAGTTTATATCTTTTCTATCTATGCCTGATACTCTTATTGTTTCAATTGCAGCAAGTGCACCTGATGCTTTAGATACAAGATTTTCAAGCATTGTATGTGCTGAAAGGTTAACATCTGTATCGTGAGCTGCTCTTACATATCCATAAAGTTTTCCGTCATGGTATAGTGCAACTGCTTTATCATTAGCGATTAGCTCTTCAGCTTTTGAAATGTCTTGTCCTTTTAGTTTAGGGAACATCTTTTCAAATTCTGGATATCTTTCTTCTAATACAGATTTAAATTCATTCACGTAATCTTCTGATAAGAATACTAAATCAAATTCATCCGCATACTTAAGAAGTCCTATGAATTCTTCTTCTGGAACTATTATACCGAATTTACCTTCTCTAGTTCCTTTGTTTTCAATTTCTGTGTATGGAAGTTTTTTATCTGCTAGTGCGTCTGGGGTAGCGTTTCCAATATAGATTTGATTTGGTAGATAATCTACAACTTCATCAAAACTTCTTAAGTGATCTTGTACATTTTTTAATAAATCTGAGTCAGGATTAAGTATTTTTTCAGTGGTAAATGTAGCCCCAGCAGTTTCTACTAGCTGGGGTGTATTTACCAATACATATCCTGCACCTTTAATTACAGAATACATTTAGCCTCCTAGTTATCAAATATAGTTTGATCTTCTACTTCTGTTTCAAGAGCCTTAAGTGCTCTTTCAACTAGTCTTTCTCTTAGTTTGTATTCCTCTTCAGGAGTCATGTTAGGGTCTCCTAGTGGGTGAGGAATAGCTACTGCAGGTACAATTCTATTTGCTCCAACTGTTAGAGAAATAGGTGTAATTGTACAAATGTGTACTACAGGGATTCCTGTAGCTTCAATACCTTTTACCATAGTTGCGCCGCAACGTGTACAGGTACCTCAGGTACTTGTTAGTATAACTGCGTCAACTTTGTCTTCTTTTAGGTATTCTGCTATCTCTTCTGAGAATTTCTTAGCACTTGCTACTGCTGTACCATTACCTACTGTTGAATACCAGTAGTGGTGAAGTGATCCAATCTTTCCTTCTTTTTCGAAGTTTCTTAGAACGTCTACCGGGATAACTCTGTCTGCATTTTCATTAGCGTATACTGGGTCGTATCCACCGTGAGCTGTTTCTGAGTTTTCAGGAGTTAAGTCAGTTAAATCAGAGAAATCATATCTACCATACTTAGATGCTGATGATGATTCAATGTGATCTGGATTTCCTTTTGGAACTATACCACCTGATGTTACAATAGCGATTCTTGCTTTAGTTATATCTTTTATAGCTTTTGCAGGTTCAACTCTGTCGAATGCTGGCATTGGATATTCAGTTTCAAACTCTTCTCCATTTATTTTCTTTAGTAGCATTTCAACAGCACGTGCTGATCCTGTTTTATCTGAGAAGAAGTTGATACGTCTTCCTTGTGGGAAGTATCCGCCTTCTTCTGGTGTTCCTACATCTTCACCTTTAGCATATTTTTGAGTAAATGCGGTAATCGCTTTAAGAGCTTTTCTCATTCCAGCAGCTGAGTCTGCTGTTTGTAGAACGTAAACGTCCTTTGCAAACATATCTCTACCTGGATTTTCGTCATACATTGCTGTAATTGACTTGATTGCAAGTTTGTCTTGAACTTCTTTTGCGATAGTTCCTGATGCCATACCGTATCTACCAGCGTTAAATGCTGGACCTGCTATGAAATAGTCAGGGTTGAATTTGCCAATTTTGTCGATCAATTCAGCTTTAGCATCTTCAAGATTTTCGTTGAAGTAAGAGTCTCCACATACGATTGTTGCTACAATCTCGAAATCATCTCCAAGATTCTTTTGAAGTTGTGCTGAAATTGGTGGTAGTTGTTCTGCTACAAATGGTTTTGTATCAGCTTTTTCTTCTCCACCTATTCCTGCAAAGAACTGATTGACATAATGAACAACTTTTATTTTATCCATTATTTTCTCCTTTTTATTTTAATTATAGAAATTTGCAGTTATCGTTTCTGATGTCTTGCATTTCTTCAACTATTTCATCTACATCAAGTACCATTTCCATCATGCCTACTTGTTCGTCATATACGTCTGGATCAAATAGTTCTTTTACTTCATCTTCAACTACGTGGAATGCTAGTAATCCTAACTCAATTCCTGCTAATGGACCTGCAAATGTTGGGTCCCCTGCCATTACTGTTTCTGCTGCAAGACCTGCAGCTTCGGCTTCTGCTCCACCTAGAAGTACAACTAAGTTTTCTGGTCCGTATTCTTCTGCGAAGTTTTTAACTCTTTGTTGGTTTTCTAGGTCCATAGCGCCTGCGGCAGTTCAGACAAAGCATTCTGTTGCTGAGAAAATTACATCTGTATTGTCTACAGTTTCAACACATGCTTTGATAGCTTCACCAGGTATACCGTCACGGTCACCGATGATTATTATCTTTTTGTTTTCTAAATAATTAGTCATGTGATTTCCTTTCGTTTTTTTAATTTTAATCGTTGTTACATTTAACAATCTAAAGTTTCTAAAAATAGAAACCTTAGAAAGTTTTTGCTGTTAGATAGTTAAATCCTGTTTCGTTTGTAGCTCCAGTTATAACTTGGATTTCTACTTCAAGGGTTCCATCTTCAAGTATTGCTTCATCAGATCCACCTGCTATAACAAGTACAGCTTTTTCGTCTCCGATTACGTTATCTAGCTTAGGAAGTCTTACTACTTCGTTTGCATTACCACCAGTTACTACTGCGTTTGCTAGTGGATCAGCGTCTGCTAGAGATTGTGATTTACCATCACGACCAGCATATTCGTCAGTGATTATTACTGTGTCTATGCCTTTCTTTTCAATCTTAGTACAGTTCATGATAAGGTCAGTGTCTGGGTTACCGAAACCTTCTTGAGATACGATAACTGCATCTGCTCCTAAGAATTCACAAAGTTTAGCTGTCATATCTGAATGTCTTTGTTTATCCATTAGATATACGTTTTCGTTTGTAATTACAACTCCAAGGAAGTTTATAGTCTTTCCATGTTCTTTGTAAAGATTTTTGATAACGTCGTTATTTAAGTGAACATATGTTGGGTTTTTGTCGCATGCTGATACACAGTTGCCACTTACAACAGCTCCATCCATAAATTCTGTTGGATATAGGAATGTTGGGATAATTTTCTTTGCGTCAACACCGTATACATATGTGTCGTGAAGTAATCCTTGAGTTTGAAGCATACATACATAGATAACTTTCTTAAGATCTTTGTACTCTTCTACTTGTTCAAGTATTGGTTTTGTTTCGTAAACTGTTGTATTTTCAGGTTCTAAGTCTTTTGCTAAACGACCGATGAAATCAGTAATTTTAAGTCCTACCATTCTTACTGAGTGTTCGTGGTTAGCTTTAGAAATACCTTCTTTAGGTTCTACCTTAACAACTAAGTTTGTTAGTTTTGAGAATGGAGTGTACTTTGCTCCTTCTCCTGTCATGTCTATGATTCCTTCTTGGAATCCAACGATTGATCCGGTTGTGATTACTGCCATATTCTTAAGAGCGATTGTCTTACCAGTTCCTACTGTGTCGACTTTGTTTAAGATTCCAGGGAACATTTCGCCACCTTCAACCTTAACTCTAGGCTCAAGAACATCTTTTACCGGAATTATTCTCGTACTGTCACCAGGGCGTGCGATGAAAAATTCAATTGATTTTAGATAATCATCGTTAGCTACCTCTGATACTTCTTCAAGTTCAGCCTTGCTTACATATAGTATTCCGTCTTTGATTTCGGATTTGTCTGCAAACTGAATATCTTGAATTTTGATTTCGCCAAGTTCAAGACGCATAACTCACCTCTAATTAATTAATAAAATTTTTTGATCATTGCTTCGATGTTTTCAAGAGTTGCTGTATCTTCTCTGATTTCATCTACTTTTTGACCATCTTTAAACATAAGCATTGTAGGAAGTCCTAAAACTCCTTGCTTAATTGCATGACGTCTTGCTTTTACAATATCAAGAGAACAGAATTTAATCTTATCTCCATATTTGTCAGCAAGTTCGTGAACTCCTGGCATAAGTGCCTTGCATGGTTCACAAGATTGTGACCAGAAGTCTACAAATACATATCCTTCTGAGTTTAATACTTCATCATCAAAGTTAGTTTTGTCTAGTTCTATCACTTTTATACCTCCTATTAATAATCAAGTGCTTTTAGTTCTTTTTCTATAGTAACAGCTGCTATTGCACCATCAGATGCTGCTGTTATTACTTGTCTTAGTGGAGTATCTCTAATATCTCCAACTGCGAATACTAGATCCTTGTTAGTTCTCATGCATTTGTCAGTAATTATATACCCATCTTCAGTCATGTTTATCTTACCTTCAAACATTTGTGAAGCTGGATCTGCACCGATAAATACGAATACACCTACTAGTCCATCATCTTCATCTGCATGGAAAACTGTTTCTTCTCCAGTTTCATTGTTAACGAATAGAATTTCATCTAGCATTCCATCGTTAGATCTAAGTTCTTTAATAGATGTGTGATACTTGATTTCAAGATTTTCTTTAGTTTCAGCTCTCTTAGCTACAATTTCATCACATCTTAACTTTTCACGTCTAACAAGAAGAGTTACTTTTCTAGCGAAATCGCATAGATAAATAGCTTCTTCTACTGCTGAGTTACGAGCACCAACTACGAATACTTCGAAGTCTGTAAAGAAGTCTGCGTCGCAAGTTGCACAGTAAGAAACTCCCTTACCAGTAAGTTCTCTTTCTCCTGGAACATTAAGTTTTTTAGGAGCTGCGCCAGTAGCTATAATGATAGCTTTTGCTTCAAGGACTTCATCCCCAGCTAAGTACACTTTTTTAACTTTTCCGTCAAGATCTACATCTTTAACGTGAGCTTTTTTAAATTCAGCTCCAAAAGTTTTAGCTTGTTCTTCCATTCTGTCTGTTAGTGTTCTTCCTGATTCATGTTCAGTAAGTCCACCAGGATAGTTTTCAATTGATGCTGTTATAGCTATTTGTCCGCCTGTAACTTTTTCTTCAATGATTAGTGTTTTAAGTCTTGCACGGCCAGCGTATAATCCTGCTGCTAATCCTCCAGGACCTGCACCAATTATAATTAAATCATACATTCTTATCACCTTATAAATTATTTAGAACTGGTAGTATCAGTTCCATATCTATTTCACTCAAGTCACTAATTATGGATTCTGTCATAAGTCTAGGAGATTGTTCATTAAAAGTGTGCTCGGCTCTTTTAATTGCGCCTTCAATGAGTTCTATAGAATCAAGGTCAATTTTGTCTTGCTTTTCAACTATAAAACTTCTGAAAATCGTATCTCTAGGTCTGAAGTTTCCGTATAGTGGATGAGTTAGTAGCTTGTAGTTTAAATGTAGTAAATCTCTAACTTTATAGAACATTTCCAAGTAGTCTTTATCATTGTAAAATTTAACTTCGACTTTGTCAAATTTTTGATTATCGAAGCGAGGATTGTTCGTCAAAAGTAAAATTTCTCTCATAGTTCACCTTCTCATTCAATGTAAATGTCTAATTCAAGTCTTTGTTTATGTTAATTTATTCTATTTTATAAAATAAAAACAGGAAAGAGACTGCCTCTTCCCTGTTGCATAGCTTCAGAGTCACAACTCAACAGTCTTGTTACCTGAGAAATTCATATTAAAGCGGCAGCTCTAATACTTGTACCGTCGGTTTTTCATGTTTCGAAAATTTCCCATTGAGTTCTTGAATATAGAATTTCTTTATATTATGATAAAAGTAAACATTTACATCAGCTATATCTTAACATATAACTAATCAAAAATCAAATAGATGTATTCTTATAAAAGGAGAATTAAATGCAAAACATTTTTAAAAAATTACCCAAGATGGATGAGATATTGGAAAGATTCGATACATATCCAAAGAATTTACTTAAATATGTCTCAACTAGCGTCTTGGAAGATTACAGAGAAAAAATAAAATCAGGCTTTACAGATTTTGAAATGGAAGATGTGTTTACTACTATAGAAAAGAATCTACAAAACGAAGAATATTTTTCTCTTCGCAGAGCTATAAATGCTTCTGGAGTTATAATTCACACCAACTTAGGTAGATCCATCATTCCACAGTTTGCACTAGATAGGATAGAACAAGTTTCAAAAGGCTATATGAACTTAGAATACAATATTGATAAAGGTGAAAGAGGCTCCCGTTATGATCACCTAAGGAAAATTGTCTGCGAACTTACCGGGGCTGAAGATGCTCTCCTCGTAAACAACAATGCAGCAGCAGTTTTCTTGATGCTAAATACATTTTGTTCTGGAAGTGAAGTCGTGGTTTCTCGTGGCGAGCTTGTAGAGATCGGTGAATCTTTTAGAATCAATGAAATCATGGCAAGATCCGGCGCAATTTTAAAAGAAGTCGGCTCAACAAATAGAACTCATCTCTACGACTATGAAAACGCAGTCAATGAAAATACCAAGGCTCTTATGAAGGTTCATCCTTCTGACTACAAAGTCATGGGCTTTACAAAAGAAGTGACAGCTTCTGAACTAAAAGGTCTTGCAAAAGAAAATGACCTACTTATATTAGAAGACTTAGGATCTGGTTCTCTTATAGATATGTCTAAGTTCGGTCTCTCTGATGAAAGAACTGTAAGAGATTCTATTAAAGAAGGAGTAGATCTAGTTTCATTTAGCTGCGACAAGCTCCTCGGATCTGTTCAAGGTGGAATCATTGTAGGAAGACGCGATTTAATTGCAAAGATAAGAAAGAATCAGCTTCTTCGTGCCTTTAGAGTTGGAAAACTAACAATCATGGCTCTTGAAGCTACCATGATTAAATTCTTAGACGAAGATGTGGCTATAAAAGAAATCCCTACCCTTCACATGATTGCTAAGACTAAGGAAGAAATTTTAAAATCTGCTGAAGAATTAAAGAAAATTGCTGAAGCTGCTTTACCAGATTTTGAAATAGAAATCGAAGAGTGCAGCTCTAAAGTCGGTGGAGGAACCTATCCTGTGGATACACTACCTTCATATGCAGTTAGTTTTAAAACAAACGACATAATGAAGTTTGAATCCTACCTTAGACTTTCAAGACACCATATAATTGCAACAGTAAGGGACAATAAATTATACATGGATCTCAGATGCATTCAAGGTGATGAAATATCTATGATAGAAGAAATACTTAAGGAGTATAAAAATTGAGACATATAATAATAGGAACTTCCGGTCATATTGACCATGGAAAGACCACCCTTATAAAGGCTCTAACAGGAACGAGCACCGACAAATTAAAAGAAGAACAACAAAGAGGAATCTCCATTAACTTAGGATTTACCTACTTCGACCTACCAAGCGGACTTAGGGCAGGAATCATAGACGTGCCTGGTCACGAAAGATTCGTAAAGAATATGCTTTCAGGGGTTGTCGGCATGGATCTCGTGCTTTTAATCATCGCAGCAGACGATGGTGTTATGCCGCAGACCATTGAACACGCTGATATCTTAGAATTCATGGGAGTTGAAAATCTCATCTTCGTCGTAACTAAAATAGGAATGGTTGAGCCAGATATGCTGGATTTGGTCATCGCTGACATTAGAGAAAATTTCAAACATTCCCGTTTCAAAGATTCCAAAATAATTCCAGTGGACTCCCTATCTGGCAAGGGAGTAGATAACTTAGTAAAAGAAATAGATAATATGGTTTCTGACATCCCAGATGTGGATCTTCATAAATCAGCAAGACTTAATGTGGATAGATCATTTTCACTAAAGGGAATCGGCACCATAGTTACCGGGACTTTAATAGAAGGAAAGATAACAAAGGACACACCCCTTACCATCTATCCTTCAGAAAAAGAAGTAAAGATTAGATCCATAGAAGTTCACGATACACCAGCAGAAGAAGCAGTAAAAGGTCAAAGAACTGCATTAAATATAATCAACCTAAAAAAAGATGAAATCGAAAGAGGAATGGTAATAGCACAGACAGGTTCCCTTACCAAAACCTCACTAATCGACGTGAAACTCTCCACTTCCACCCATCAGGACGTGACTCTTAAACATTTTACAAGGGTGAGACTATTCCACGGAACCAAGGAAATAATGGCGAGGGTCATTCCGCTGGATAAAAAAGAAATCGCTCCAGGAGAAACACAAGTTGTGCAACTTCGCCTCGAAGAAGAAATCTATGCAAAGATTGGCGACCCATTCGTAATCAGGCTATTCTCTCCAATGGTCACAGTTGGCGGAGGAATAATCCTAGAAACATTTACGAAGAGACACACATTTTCAGATAAGACATATTTAGAAGAGCTAAAGAAGAAGGAACTCGATCCAGAATACATCATAATTTCCTATTTAAAGGAACATGGCTACAAAGGAGCAAGCTACGAAGACATCTATTCCTACATCGGTTACGAAGAAAGTTATCTAAAAAAATTACTAGAAGAAATGGTAGCCTCAAAGGAAATTTACTACATCGGCGGAGTATATGTGGATAGCGATATGCTTTTAGAATTTAAATCAGAACTTGAAGAAACGCTAAGCGAATACCACAAGGAAAATCCATTTGAAAAAGGAATCAACAAAGAAGTATTAAGGGCAAAACTAAAATATCCACTTTCAACAAAATTCTTTGCAGACATAACTTCAACAGAAATAATAGAAGGAATCTTAAACGTGGATAAGACCATGGTTTCACTAAAAGGCGCAAAGACCGAACTAAAGGGAATGGAAAAAGAAGATTTTGAAAGAGTTTTAAAGAAAATCAAGGATGAAGAGCCAGGACTTCTTAAAGAACAAGATGCGAAATCACTATTTAAGAATAAAAAACTAATCCCACTGCTATCAGAAGAAGTAAAGATAATAGATGGATTTGTAATAGAAAATGAATTCTTCCAAGAGATATTAGATAAACTTACCAAATACTTAGAAGAGAATGAAAAGATAACAGTAGCAGAATTTAGAGATCTCATAGGATTCTCAAGAAAGAATGCAATAGCAATACTTGAGCATCTCGACAGAGAAAAATTCACTAGAAGAGACGGCGACTTTAGATATAAGTATTAAATGAAAATTAAAAATATTTGAATGTAATCAAGGTAGATGCAATCGAAGCATCTGCCTTTTTTGTTTTAGAACATGGTTGTTATAATAGATAAAAATACTTTAGATAGTGTGTATTTTTAATGCTATCCGGATAGCATTTTTTTGATGCTCTACGTAGAGCATCAAACTTATTATTTTATATGCTTCACGTGAAGCATTTAAAGAATTATCAAAACATACCTCACCTGAGTAGAGATCCTTCGAAGCCTCTGGTCCTATCCACAATTTACTTGCAATAAAGTTTATTTTAGATTGAATGAATCGAGTAGGGGCTAATTCATAGCCCCTCTCACACCACCCGTACGTGCCGTTCGGTATACGGCGGTTCGATATTTTCTTGTATAATATTATTTATTACTGATGTATCTATTTAACTTTATTCTTTTTGTATCCGAACCTTGAGAAATGAATACGTCATTTCTTGTGTTCCATCAAGTCATAGTACATCCTTTTCAAATATTACAATAAATATCGTTCCTCCCTTCGCTCCA
>CABTWG010000034.1 GCA_902488455.1 uncultured Peptoniphilus sp. | reverse complement strand
TAGTCCAACTTTTGGGGGTCAGTTCAAATTAAGGGGATTATTTTAATTATATTTAGTTTCTCTTTCGTATAGGACGTGGTGAATCTCATCCATGTCAACTTCTTCCAAAGTTTTATGCTTCCAATTTGGATTATTGTCCTTGTCAATTAAAACTGAGCGTATGCCTTCTTCAAAGTCGCCTCTCAAACTAGAGTCTAAGATATACAGCCAGTCTCTTTTAAGAGTTTCAACTCTGTCCCATTTTTCTCCAGCCTTTAGCTTTTCAAATTGTAGCACCATGCTGTATGGAGAGACATTTTCAAGCTCTTCCAAAGATGTTTTGGCAAACTCGTCGTCCTTGTCTTCTTTAAGAGCTTTTACAATTTCAAATACAGAATCTTTGTCGTAGTATTTATTTATCTTTTCTTCGTTGAAGGTTAGTTCAGTCTTCTTGGTAGGAATACTATAATCCTTTAGCGTTTCTTTGAAATCCTTCATTATTTCTTCTGTGGAATTATTTTCATTTGCAAGTTTAAATAATTCATCCAAGATTTCATTGGTTTCAGATTTTTCCACAAGATAGTCAACGATTCCAAGATGCTTAATATCTGATGCAGAGATTATCTTTGAGTTAAGAGTTATATAGTTTGCAGTTGGTCTATCGATCTTTGAAAGGACAGTCCCAACTCCTACGTCAGGAACAATTCCAAGCTTTGTCTCAGGCATTGCAAATCTAACTGTTTCGTCGGCGATTATTATATCTGAGTGCATGGAAAGCCCAACTCCTCCACCCATTGAAACTCCAGTCCAAAATGTGATTGTCGGCTTCTTTGTGCTTGCTAGGAATATGTCCAAATCATACTCCTTTGTAAAATAGCTCATAAGACAATTTCTGTCATTGCATTTTGAAAAAGATTCATATACTTCTTTTAGATCTCCACCTGCGCAGAAATCTCTCCTGTCTGAGTTCAAAACAACAACCTTTACGTCATCATTTTTTTCTATATCTTTATAAATTTTTAGTAGATCCACAAGCATCTGTGATGAAAGGGCGTTTAGTCCGCCGTCCCTTGATAATGTCACTACAGCTACGTGGTCCTTTATATAATGTTTGATCATCCAATTCCTCCTATTGTTACTTGGTTTTATTATACCCATTTGATATTTGTTTTTATAATTAATACCTATATAAAATAGATCTATGTTAAAATATAGCTATGAAAGAATCATTATTTAAAGAAAAAGTTTTTAAAATTGGAGATTTATTTGTAATCTTAACCATAGTTTTAATCGCTTTTGTAATATTATTTTCAACTGGAAAGGGAACTTTTGTAGAAGGTTCTATGATCAATATAAAAATAAATGGAAAGACAGTAAAAACCATAAAGGTGGATGGAAGTATGGAAGGAAAGATAGAGCATATCCATTCAGAATTTGGTGACAATGAAATAATATTTACGAAGCATGGAGTTAAGATGCACGAATCAGATTGTAAAGATAAATTATGTATAAAGATGGGAGAAATTACTACGAAAGGCGAGTCCATAGTATGCCTTCCAAACAGACTTGTAATTGAAATCGAGCCTGGAGATGACGGATTGGATGTGTTGTTACATTGAAAGAGACGAAAAGATTATTATTTATATCGCTTTTAGTGGCTTTAGGAATTGTTTTAGGAGCTTTTGAATCACAAATTCCACTTCCGATTCCAGTGCCTGGAGCTAAGCTTGGACTGTCAAACATGGTGGTTTTGGTTGCAATTTATACCCTTGGATATAGAGAAGGATTTTTGATTATGATATTTAAATCAATCGTCCTTATGCTTGTGACTGGTGCCGTAAGTGCATTTATATTTTCTGCAAATGGGGCGCTGTTTTCGTCTATTGCGATGATCTTATCCCACAAGTATCTTAGAAAGTATCTAAGCCCGATTGGAGTTTCTGAAATCGGATCTGCTTTTCACAACTTTGGGCAGATAGTGGCGGCGATTTTTATTTTAAAGAGCAAGGTGCTTATATCTTACTTGCCGTATCTGCTTTTAATGGGAATCTTCACAGGATATTTCGTTGGACTTGCGAGCTACTATATTTCTAAAAATGTTTCGAAACATAAGGAGATAAAATGGAGAAATTAATACTTTGTTCAACTTCACCTAGAAGAATTGAAATTTTAAAAGATGAGTTTGAAATAGAAACGGTTAAGCCACAGATAAAAGAGAAAATTGGATTTATCGAAGATCCTATTTCTAATTGCATCTCACTTGCCTTTGAAAAAGCTACTTCAGTTGCAGAGAGCTTTTCTCATGAAACAATCTTAGCAGCGGATACCATAGTTGTCCTTGACGATAAAGTTCTAGGCAAACCAAAGGATAGGGAGGACGCTTTTAAAACTTTGAGATCTCTATCTGGCAGAAAGCACAAGGTCATAACTGCATTTGCAATTATAAATTTGGATAAAAAGATAAAATATACCGACTACGCCATAAGCTCTGTTACTTTTAAAGAGTTAAGTGACGAGGACATTGAAGAGTACCTAGACACTGGAGAGTACGCTGACAAGGCGGGTTCTTATGGAATACAAGGAATCGGCAGGAAGTTGGTATCTCATTTCGAAGGAAGTTTTCTAAATATAGTGGGACTTCCACTTGAAGAAGTAAAAGATGCTATTGCGAAGATAGATGAGGGCAAATTAAATGGAAATTGATGAGAATTTAAAGAATTTAGATAAGATTGAAAAAATAGATGTGGCGAAGAGAACTATAAAGGATCTACCGATTGAAGATCGCCCACAAGAAAAATTATTTAAAGAAGGGGAGTCATCTCTTTCAAATGCGGAGCTTATTGCCCTTATCATTAGAACTGGCACAAAGGAAGAGACTGCAGTAGAGTTAGCTCAAAAACTTTTGAATGCTTACGGAGGAATCGGCGAGCTTGCAAAACTTCGTCCATCTGACATCATAAAGATTAAGGGATTTGGACCGAGTAAAGCAGCCATGGTTTCTGCAGCCATTGAACTCGCAAGACGAATCTCTACAGTTTCTAAATTTGATAAACTGCAACTGAATAATCCGATGTCAATCTATGAATTTTTAAGTCCTCAGATGAGTCATCTTCCTTATGAATCATTTCGCGTGCTTTCTTTAGATACGAAGAAATGTCTTATCAAATCGACTGAAATTTCAAAAGGAACCCTCGATAGAACGGTGGTCCATCCCAGAGAGGTATTTAGAGAGGCAATAGAAGTAAATGCCCATTCAATCATAATAAGTCACAATCATCCATCGGGAGATCCTAAGCCATCTTCAAAGGATATTGATATCACAAATGTACTTTTAAAAGCTGGAGAAATATTAAATATTGAACTAGTTGATCATATTGTAATAGGGAGTGGAAGATACTTTAGTTTTAGAGAAGAGGGGATGGTATTTTGATATATATTGACTCAAAATCTAAACAAATTTTTATATATAGAGATCGCTTGGAAGAGATATTTGAATTTGGCGACGACAATTTGATTGATGACATTTACTTGGCAAGGGTAGTCGAATACAATCCATCACTTGAGGCGTATTTTTTAGATATTGGAAGGACCAAGGTCTATCTTAGGAAGAAAGACTGCGGTCCTTTAAATATAGGTGATAAAACACTGGTGCAAATAGATAAGACCACAGAAGGTAAATTTCCACGAGGCACAAGTGAGATAACGATCCCTGGAAGATACATGGTTAAAATCGGTGGCGACAATAAATTCTCCAAGAAATTATCGAAAGATGAAGCCCAAGATCTAAAGAAATATAGTTTCGAAGGAGTGCTCTTTAGAACGGAATCAAGATCTGCAACAGAGGAAGAGCTTAGGAGTGAGTACGAAGCTTTGAGCTCTATTTATAAAGAAGTCAACTTCGAAAAAGATTTTGAACCGGCACCGAGACTTCTGTATAGGAGGGATGTGGTACAGGAAGTCCTAGATAGGTACGACGATGAAATCACAACCAATGATAGAGAAATCTATAAAAAATATAAGGATATTTATAAAATAAACTACGACAAGAATTTTGAAATCAAGTATTCAAAGATTTATTTGGATTATTTGAAATTATTTGAAGAAAAAGTTGAGCTTAAGTCGGGAGGAAATATCGTAATTGAATACACCACAGCTCTTACAGTTATTGATGTAAACTCTGACAAAAACTGGGATACAAATATGAAAAACTTAGCTTATTCAACCAATAGAGAAGCAATTGAAGAGATAATGTGGCAGGTAAAACTTAGGAATATTTCTGGAATCATCCTAGTAGATCTTATAAATATGAAAGATAAAAAAGACCAGGATAAAATATTGAGCTTGGCGAAGAAATTAAATAGTACCATGAATCTAAGGCTAAGCGTCCATGGATTTACGAAACTAAACCTACTTGAAATTTCAAGACAGAATTCAGGTGAGAGAAGAAAATTCTATGAAGTATAAAAATATTATTGAGGGAATATTTTTAAGAAAATTAAATAGATTTACAGCAGAAGTAGAAGTTGATGGAGAGGTTAAACTTGCTCATCTGCCAACCACAGCAAGGCTTAGAGAACTTTTGATTCCAGGAGCGAAATGTTATTTAGAAGAAGCTTTAAAAAAAAATAGAAAGACTCCCTACACACTTATATCCATCGTAAAAAATGGTGAGATTTCAAATATAGTCTCCACAGTTGCAAATGACTTGGTGTATGAAAAAATAATAAATGGAGAAATACTGACTGATTTAAAGATAAAAGATTTAAAGAAAGAAGTCATTTACTCCCATTCCAGGTTCGATTTTGGATTTACAACCATTGACGGAGAAGAAGGTTTCATAGAAGTTAAGTCTGTAAATTTAAAGAGAAATAATATTTCCATTTTTCCAGGATCTCCTACGGAAAGAGGTAGAAAACATTTAATTGAGCTTGCAGATGCAAAGATGGAAGGTAAGATTGCGGTACTTGTTATAGTGGTTTTGTTTGAAGAGATGGACTTCTTTACAGCAAATATTGCAACAGATCCACTTTGGTCTAAAGAGCTTCTAAAATCTCTAAAAGCAGGAGTTGAGATTTTTGCCTTCAATAGCCGAGTAACTAAGGACTCAATTGAGCTAAAAGATGAAATTGAAATAGACCTTGGTTATTCCATAGAAGAGAGCAAGAATAAAAATAATTATGTTTTTAAATATAGGACAAAATCTTTGGCAAGTTTTTCTCTAAAAGAAATTTCTATGACTAATTCAAAGAATAAGACATATGACAGAGATAATATATTTAATGAAAACTACTTACTCCTTTCAGAAATAGAAGCTTCCTACTGCTCTGAAAAATCTTTTATGACACTGATTTCATTTATAGAGCAAAAGACATCGGATATGAAACTTGACATTTTAAAAATTGAACTAGGCAGTAGAAAAAATGATTTAGAAAATATTTTAAAGAGACTAAATTATAGAGAAGTAAAATTTGCACATAATAATAGAAATAAATTATTTGAAAAATTTATTGATAAATAGATTATCGTTTCCTATTGACTTTAATTCTCAATATGATACTATAATAAATAGAAGAATTATTGTCGAGAGGAGAAAGATATGAAAGATGAAATAACTAAATCTATAATAGAATGTGGCAAGAATGAATTCCTTGAAAATGGATTTGAAAAAGCATCTCTTCAAGAAATTTGTAAAAAATCAAATATTACAACAGGAGCATTTTATAGAAGATTTAAATCCAAGACAGATCTCTTCGAAACGATAGTGTCTCCGTCTGTTCAGTCAGTCAAGAATCTTGTTTCATCTCCGCATGATGGTATGCCAACCTTCATTAAAAAGGTAATAAATGGAAGCCAAGATGAAGACACACTTCTTAATTTTTATGAACACAAGGATAATTTGATACTACTTCTAAATGCTGCAGAAGGTACAAAGTATTCTGAATTTTTCCATAATGTAGCCAAGTCAATGTCAGACATTGCATACAAATATCTATCATCTAAAGAAGGAACTCCTGAAATATCAGAAGAAGAACTACATATTTTCATGTCAAGCTACTTGCAAGCCATATTTGAAGCGGTAGTTCACGCTAAGAACAAAGAAGAATATAAAAATTATGTAGAAAATCTAAATAAATTTTATAATTGGGAGAAAATTTTAACCGACTAGTTTTGACAAGTTATTTCTAATATGTCAAAATGAAAAGAGAATATTTTGGAGGATAAAATGAAGCTAGTATTATTAAGACATGGGCAAAGTGAATGGAACAAACTAAATCTATTCACTGGCTGGAAGGATGTAGATCTTTCTGAAAAGGGAATAGAAGAAGCTAAATCTGCAGGAAGAAAGTTAAAAGAAGCTGGAATCGAATTCGATATCGCATACACTTCTTACTTAAAAAGAGCAATAAAGACCCTTAATCTTGCGCTAGAAGAAATGGACTGTCTCTATCTTGAAACGGTTAAAACATGGAGACTAAACGAAAGACATTACGGTGCATTACAAGGACTTAATAAAAAGGATACCGCAGAAAAATACGGCGACGAACAAGTGCATATCTGGAGAAGATCCTTTGATATAGCACCACCACTAATGGACAAAGACGATGAAAACTCTGCTCATAGGGATAGAAAGTACAGAGATTTTCCTCAAGATGTAATTCCTGATGGAGAAAGTTTAAAACTTACAATGGAAAGAACTCTTCCATTTTTTATGGATCAAATTGGACCAAGCTTAATCTCTGGCAAAAATGTACTAGTGGCAGCCCATGGAAATAGTCTTAGATCAATTACAAAATATATTGAAAATATATCCGATGAAGAGATAACTTCTGTAGAGATAGCAACAGGAGAACCAATCGTATATACACTAGACGAAAATTTAAAAATTATTAAAAAAGAAATATTATAAATTACAAACCAAAGGTGAAAAATAAATTCGCTTTTGGTTTTTTGCTTGTCTAAATATTATTAATATAATAACTAAAGTATCACAAAACTCCTTTAAATCATTTGTTTTCTGTATTATAATAAAAGTAATGGGTAAATTTATAAAAAAATTTGATTCTCTTATTATAGAGATACTTAATAAGAAGATTAAATGTCATCCTTTAGACGTCTTCTTTAAAAATTTCACACATATTTGTGGTCCAGTATTTTTAACAATAATGACAGCTCTACTTATTTTAATAGCATCAACTAGAAATATAGGACTGCAACTAGGCTCAATGCTAGTAGTAAACGGAATTGTGGTTCACATCATAAAGATTATTAGAAAGAGACCTAGGCCATACTGGGTAGATGAATTTATAAATACACTGGGAATAGATTTAAATGACTATTCATTTCCATCTGGCCATACCAATGCTGCTTTTACAATATTTTTCGTATTAAAAAGCATATTTCCACAATATTTTTATGTATTTCTAATATTTGCAATTCTTATGGCTATTTCAAGAGTATATCTTGGAGTTCACTATCCAACAGATACGGTGGCAGGAGCTTTTATAGCTTGGATACTATACTTAATTCTATATGAGAAAATCAGAATTTTTATCGGAGGTTAATATGTTACTTACAAACTTTTTAGAAAAAAGAAAATCAGTTAGAAACTTCACAGACAAATCTGCTGATGCAGAAATTTTAAACAAAGTTAAATCAATAATCAATAACTCAGAAGAAGAAAACTACATTCTCTTTGAAAATGGAAAGATCATTTCAAAAGGACTAGAAGGAAAAGCTGGATATAATAACACAATGATAGTTGCACCTCATTACATCGGTCTTTCTGCAAAAGGAAATTCAGATGAAGACAAACTAAAAATAGGATATTATCTTGAAAAAATAAACACAGAACTTATTAGACTTGGACTTTCAACTTGCTGGATTACAGTTGATAATGTAGATGAAATGACTTGTAAAGCAGTATTTGGTGAAGAAGGAGCCAATATTTCTTATCTAATCGCATTTGGATATCCAAAAGCTAGAAAACTTTTCGATCCTAAGACTCAAAGCGAAAGAAAACCTGTATCAGAAATAGTTTTTGTAGATGATTTTAATCATCCTGCAACTCCAGAAGATTTGGAACAATACGGAATTCTAAATATTATGTCAACTATTAGATACGCACCTAACTACATGAACCTACAACCATGGAGATTTTTGATTAAGAATTCAGCTATGGAACTTTATATGGTAGAAACATATGATAGAACTAAGACGCTAGTTGACTGTGGTGTAATAATGTATTACTTCGAAGAGCTTATGAAAGCTATGGGAAGAAAATCTAAATGGGATATAAAACTAGAAGAAGCAAACAATATGCTTAAGATAGCTACATTTACAATGTAAATTAAGAGACCTCGTGTCTCTTTTTTTGTTATATTTTTAAAACTTGTAAGAAATTATTTTTTTACATCTCATGAAAAAATCTTGTTGACAGTATAATTTCTTACTGGTATTATTGCATTAGAAAGTGCTCAAGAAATTTGAGCGAAAGAGTGCCTAGGGATCCGTACAATCGTAAAGGACCAAGCGGCACAGTGCTATGCACTACACCGAAGGGACAAAAGCCCAGGAGGATAGGTTTCGCTGACCTATCTTTCTGGGCTCTTTTAATGAAAAAATTTAAGGAGTGTATTATGAAAACAATTTACGAAGGTAAGACAAAAAACGTACTAGAATCAGAAGATGGAAAGATATTTTTAAAATTTAAAGATACCATGACTGGAACAGATGGTGTATTTGATACAGGCGGAAATGAAGTCGCAGGATCTGTTGAAGGAGCAGGTAGCGAATGCTTAAAAGTTTCTAAATTCTTCTTTGAAAAACTTCGTGAAAAAAATGTAAAGAGCCACTATGTTGACTCTGATCTTGAAAACAATTTAATGGAAGTTGAACCTATAACCATCTTTGGTCATGGACTTGAAGTAATAACAAGATTTGTAGCTGTAGGATCATTTATAAGAAGATACGGAAGCTATATCGAAGAAGGCAAACCACTTCCAGGATACACAGAAATAACATTAAAAGATGATGATAGAAATGACCCACTAATCACTAAAGATGGACTTGTAGCTCTAAATATATTAACAGCAGAAGAATACGACGAAATAGTAAGACAAAACCTTGAAAACGCTGAAATCATAAGAGACATATTAGAAGAAAAAGGACTAAAACTATACGACATCAAACTTGAATACGGAAGACTTAAAGAAAATGGAGAAATTGTTTTAATCGACGAAGTAAGTGGTGGAAACATGAGAGCATACAAAGACGGCAAGTACATCGAACCACTTGAACTATCTAAATATTTAGATATTTAATTTATTTAAAGAACGGAGAAAGAATGAGAGTTTCAGTTATAATGGGCTCTATTTCTGATAAGGAAATAGCAGACAAAGTAGTTAGAAAGTTAAAATCATTTGATATAGAAACAGAAGTTAAAGTAATCTCTGCCCACAGAGCTACAAAACTTCTTGAAGAATATGTAAAATCTGCAGAAGAAGAATCAAAAGTATTTATAGGAATCGCAGGAAAAGCAGCACACTTAAGTGGAGTTATAGCTGCCATGACCACAAGACCTGTAATTGGAATCCCAGTTAAGAGTTCAACACTAGGTGGACTTGAAGCATTACTTTCAACAGTTGAAATGCCAAGTGGAGTACCAGTAGCAACAGTAGCTATAAATGGTGGAGAAAATGCTGCAATCCTAGCTGCAGAAATACTAGCAGTTTCAGATGAAAATTTAAGAAACAAACTTAAACAAATGAAACTTGATATGGAAGAAAAGATAAAAGAAACTGAATATATTTACGAGGACTAAAATTTGAGCGCAATATATGGAGTTTTTTCTCAAAAGAAAAATAAAAATGTATTTTTAAGAATTTATGCTGGTCTCTATGCCCTTCAACACAGAGGACAAGAGGCCATGGGCATATGCTTAATTGAAAATGAAAAGATATCTGAGATCAAGGGAAGAGGCCTAGTATCTGATAATATAAAGCACGACAACAAAAACAGTATCGGTGGATACGCAGGAATCGGTCATGTTAAGTATGAATATTCAGATGATGATATCACTACACTACCTATGCCATGGCAATACTATCCAGATGGCAAGGACCAAGTAATTATAGCTGTAGACGGCAAATTTTTAGATGATAGAGATGTAGAAGAAATAGCTACTGTCTTAAACGGTCCAATTGAAAAAATACCTGAATATATCCTAAACTTAAAGGGAGCATACTCAATTATCTTTGCAAAAAAAGATAAGATGATAGCAATAAGAGACCCTCACGGAATAAAACCACTTTCAATGGGAAAGATTGACTCAGAAATCATCTTCTCAACAGAAACTTGTGGAATCACAGGAGCCGATGCAGAAGTAGAAAGAGATCTACTACCAGGAGAAATTGTATTAGTTACAAAGGACGAAGTAAAATCACTAAGAGCTGGAAACTTCACGGCAACACCATGTGTATTTGACTTCGTATATACAGCTAGACCAGATTCATTCATAAATGGAACAAGCGTCTACAGATCAAGAATAAATATGGGTATGGAACTCTGCAAAGAATCTCCAGTAAATGCAGATATAGTAGTAGGATCACCAGATTCAGGAATGATATCAGCACTTGGATTTTCAAGAGCTTCTTGTATAAGATATGAAAAAGCAATAGTTAGAAACAGATATATTGGAAGGACATTTATACTTCCATCAGATGAAATGAGAAAAAAAGGCGTAAAGATGAAATTATCGCCTATAAGATCTCTAATTGAAGGCAAGAGAGTAGTCCTTGTAGACGACTCAATAGTAAGAGGAAATACAATAAAACACGTCATAGAAATACTTAGAGATTCTGGAGCAAAAGAAGCCCACGTGAGGATTGCGAGCCCTCCAGTAATAAGATCAGAGTCTCTTACATTCGACGTACCTAGTCCAGAAAAATTAATCGCAAACGGAAGATCTGTGGAAGATATCCGTAAACTTATAGGTGCAGATTCCCTAGCATTTTTAAGTTTGGACGGACTAAATAGAGCTTGTGGAAATGGTGAGTTCTATGAAAGATGTTTTGGTGGATACGATCCATTTGAATAAGGAGATGAAGATGTCAATTAATTACAAAGATTCTGGCGTTGATGTTGAAGCTGGAGCAAAGGAAGTAAAACTTATAAAATCTATGGTAGAAGCGACCCATGGTAAGGAAGTTCTATCATCCATAGGTGGATTTTCTGGGCTATTCAGTTTAGAAGGTATGAACTATAAAAATCCGGTACTAGTTTCTGGAACAGATGGGGTAGGTACCAAGGTTATCATAGCGCAAAGTATGGATATAAACGACACAGTTGGAATAGACTGTGTTGCCATGTGCGTAAATGATATACTTTGCCAAGGTGCAAAACCATTATTTTTCTTGGATTATATTGGAACAGCGAAGCTTGAACCTCATAGAATGGCAGAAATTGTAAAAGGTGTGACAGAAGGTTGCAAGATATCAAATATGGCGTTAATCGGTGGAGAAACTGCAGAGATGCCAGGGGTCTATCATGGTGAAGACTATGATTTAGCTGGATTTGCAGTTGGAATTGTAGACAAGGATAAGATCATCGATGGATCTACAATAGAAAAAGGTGACATCATATTTGGACTTTCATCATCTGGAATACATTCAAATGGATATTCATTAGTTAGAAAGATAGTTTCTGAAAGATCAGGACATGAACTTACAGATAAAGTTGAAGGTTTAGAAAAATCTCTAGGAGAGACACTTCTAACACCAACTAGAATCTACGTGAGAGAAATGCTTGAACTTATGGAAAAGGTAGAAGTTAAGGGAGCTTGCCACATAACTGGCGGCGGCTACTACGAAAACATACCTAGAATGATGCCAGAAGGCTTGACAGCAAGTATAGATGTAACAAATGTAAAGATTCCATATATATTTGAACTTTTAAAGAAATGGGGAAATCTCGATTTAAAAGAAATGTATAGCACATTTAATATGGGCCTTGGAATGGTGTTTGTAGTTAAGGAATCTGATAGAGATAAGGTACTTGACCATTTTAAAGATTACGACTCTATCTATGAGATCGGAAAAGTTGTAGATGGCAATGAAATCGAACTCAAATATTAAAGTAGCTGTCCTAGTTTCTGGATCAGGTTCAAATCTTCAAGCTATAATTGACGCTTCGAAAAACGATAGAGATTTTGGAGCAGAAGTTTCTCTAGTCATCTCAAACAGAGAAAAAGCATTTGGACTTAAAAGAGCAGAAAACGAAGGAATAGATAATTTCTTCATCAAAGACAATGAAGAGATATTAAAAAAATTAAAAGAATACGAAATAGATTTAGTTGTTTTAGCTGGATACTTAAAGATAATTCCAGAAAGAATTATAGATGAATTTCCAAATAGAATTATAAACATACATCCATCACTAATCCCGTCATTTTGTGGAATGGGCTACTATGGAATAAGAGTCCATGAAGCTGCCATAGAAAGAGGAGTGAAGGTAAGTGGATGCACAACGCATTTTGTAAATAAAATCGCCGATGCAGGTCCGATAATTTTACAAAAGGTAGTGAATGTAGATTTTTCTTATGATGCAGATAGATTGCAACAAGAAATTTTGAAGGAAGAACATAAAATCTTGCCTGAGTCTGTAAAATTATTCGCCCATGGAAATTTAGAAGTAGTAGGAAATAGAGTAAAGATAAGGAGTAATAATTGATGCGTGCACTAATTTCAGTATATGACAAAGAAGGAATCGTAGAATTTGCAACCGAACTTGAAAAACTTGGTTACGAAATAGTAAGTACAGGTGGAACATACAAAAAATTAAAAGAAAGCGGACTTAAAGTAATTGAAATTGACGAAGTTACTAAATTCCCAGAAATTTTAAATGGAAGAGTTAAGACTTTAAATCCACTTATACATGGAGCAATCCTCTATAAGAGAGATAATGAAGAACATGTAAAAACTGTAAAAGAACATAGTATAACTTCAATAGATATAGTGGTTAACTCCCTATATCCATTTGAAGAATGCCTAAAGAAAGGCGCTTCTCACGATGAAATGATCGAAAATATAGATATCGGCGGACCATCTATGATTAGATCAGCTGCTAAAAATTATAAAGACGTGTTAATCGTAACCAATAGAAACCAATACGATGAAGTTCTAAAGAGATTAAAAGAAAATTCTTGTGACGAAGACTTTAGATTTACTCTTGCAAAGGAAGCTTTTAATCTAACTGCAAGATATGACAGTTTAATCGCTGGATACTTCAATTCATTTGGTGAAGAAGAAGAGTTCGACAAGGTACTTGAACCTAGGTACGTTCTAAAAGAAGTCCTAAGATATGGAGAAAATCCACATCAAAAGGCAGCCTTCTATGAAGAAGAAAATATAGACAAAGTCGAATATAAAGTTCTTCATGGAAAACAAATTTCCTACAACAACTTAAATGATATGTATGGAGCAATAAAGGCACTTAAGAACTTCGGAGATATTCCAACTGCAATTGCTGTTAAACATACAAACCCTTGCGGAATGGGTACAGGAGCGACTCTGTCAGAAGCATTTAGAAAAGCATACGAATGTGATGATGAAAGTATCT
>CABTWG010000033.1 GCA_902488455.1 uncultured Peptoniphilus sp. | reverse complement strand
TTTATCATTTCTCGTTCTTTTAGTGTAAAATGTTTATAGTGATTCATAGTTTCTCCTGATTTTTAGTTTTATTTGCAAATTCTATTTTATCAGAAAACTATGAATCATTTTTTGTTGCACTTAGATTATAAATTCAAGACATAAATTTAGTAGAAGAAGAGGATTTTGAGATAAATGGAAAATTTTTTAGAAAATGCTAGAGAAAAAATATTGATACTAGATATATTGGATAAATCCCATGAAAAACTTACAGAAGAGACGCTTTCTACATTTGTACTTAAGCTTGAGCTTATGAATTATTTTGACTTCAGAAGCCATTTGGGATTTTTAATAGACTCAAAGCTGGTCTACTCCTTTGACAATATAAAGATAACAGAAGAAGGAAAGGCAACACTAGAAGTTCTTAGAGAAGAAGTGGATGGAGAGCTTCTAAAAAAAGTGGAAGAAGAGTTAAAAGAATATTTAAAAGTAGTAAAAGAACCCCTTAAAATAGAATTCAAAGGAGATTTAGCAAGAATCTGGGGAAGCGAGTTTCAAATAACCATCGAAGGACAGCTCGGTCAAGAGGAATTTATGAACTCCTATGAAAAAATATATAATTTTATAAAAAATGAAATGAAATGCAAATAAATTTATATTTTTAACAAAAATACAGTAAAATTTTGTTGCAAAGGAAAGTTAATTGATATATACTATTAATTAGAGATTAACCTCATAAAATTTATACCTTTTACAAAGAAAACCGTTTGGGAGACCAAGCGGTTTTTTTTAATGTATATTTCTCGATGTGCTTGTGCTGATATTTGTCTAAATAACTATTATTACAATTTAATTAAATTAAGAGAACTTTACGCACTGTCTTCTGATGATGTGATAAAATTAAGACAACAATAAATAAATGGAGGATTAATATGAAAAAGATGCGTAAAATTTTATTATTTATCTTTGTATTTTTAATTGCTTTTGGAGCAAGTAGCTACTCTTATGCATTTTCTCCAAAGTTAGAAAAAAAGGTAAAGCTTAACAAAAGTTCATTTCATTCAGATATGGCAGTACATAAAGGCAAGCTATACTATACAGATGTAAAGATAAAAAACCAAGAAAAAGATAGCAAGGGCAACCTTTTTGGAGGAAGCTGCGACGTAAAAGTATATGAAAGGGATTTAAAAACTGGAAAAATTACTCTAGTAAACTCCTATGACTCCTATAGTTTAATAGGAAAAGAGATTTCATTTAAAATATTAAGTGATGGTAACATATATATGATCTACCATTTAGGCGGAGGTGTAATGGGTCATGATATTGTCTACGGTCTAACTGGACCTAGTAGGGGCAAAAATGTTTTGTCATACAACTATGGGAATTTTCAATTTGATAGTGATAAAAAATCTATAATCATAACTCCTACAGGATCATGGGACAATGGAAATATTTTAAGAGAGATGAATGGAAAAACATATTCTCAAACAGAGGTAGAATCTTATAGTGGAGTGTATTTTCTTGAATATTTAAAAGGAAAAGGCAGAGCGTTTAGCTATGCTGATAAATATTCAGCTCTTAGAGGAGACACTCTATACCTAAAAAAAGTTTCAGATAAAAAAGATAAATTTAATTCATATGATTTGATAGCTTTTGATCTTGAAACAGAATCTGAAATCTGGTTAGCTGAGGGAATTCATTCCATGTTTATGGGAAAAGATGAGATCTACTTCATAAGAGATATACCTACTAAAAAAGATATTGCAGAGCCTCAAAAGATGCTTTATAAATATGATTTGAAGTCAAAGGAAACGACTCTTTTAAGTAAAGAGAAAAATCCTTCATATGACATACTACCAATTGACGGAAATGTATTTTTCACAGATTATAATGAATTCTCTGAAGATGCTAAAAAGCCAAATTTATATATGGCTAAGGGTGATGGAAGTGGCACGAAAAAATTATATTCAAATGTTGATGAGGTTGTATCTGATGGTGAAAAATTAGCTGTGATAATCAGCAATAAAAAGGGTTCAAACATAGAATTTATCGACGGTAATGGCAAGAAGCTTGGTAAAATAACTGTTCCACAAACCCATGTAGGTGTGTTCTTATCAGGAGATGAGTGCATAGTATGGTCTTGGCAAAATCGCAGTGTAAATTATTATAAATTGAATAAATAAATCTTTATCTTGAATAGAGAATAAAAAATATAATGGCGGCATTTGTCGCCATTTTTTATGTAAATAAAAAAGATGCAACTATTAATTGCATCCTGCTGTTGATATTACTATTAATATTATTGCTACTAAACATACTATATTTGATACTACAAGTGTGTTTAGTACTCCTAGTGACTCTATAAGTAGTCCTCCTACCACTGATCCGATGACTCCTCCCATGGTGATTGCCGATGCGAGAAAGCCCTGCCCTGTGACCTTCTTGTCATCGGACATTATATGTTGGATAAAGTCTACTGAACACGGTGTAAAAAGTGCAAATCCGAAGAGTTGTGTCACTTGGATTGCGATAAGTGTCGTTGGTGATGTGGCTATATAGGTGAGTATTCCTTTTATAAGAAAGAATACTCCCGAGAAGATAAGCATGGTCCTTGACTGAAATTTCTCTTTAAGTCTACTAAACATAAACATGATTGGAAATTCAAAGATTGCAGCTATTGCAAATGCTGTTCCCACCGTTTTAGCGTCTCCACCGATTCTACTTGCTATCTGTAGTAGGTAGACATTGGTGATATTGTAGAATGTAAAGAGCATACCTACTGCTACTAGAAATATTATAAATTTTGAGTTTTCAATTTTCTGTCTTGTCTCTCTTCGATCAAAGACTGTTACGACGTTGTTTCCTGAGATTGGTTTCTGTGCCAATAGCGAAAGTATAAGTGCTCCTAGTAGCACTGCTGCCATTACCATTGAGAGATCCTTATTTATTTCTGAGAGAATCCCTAGAAAGTAGGATGTTATTGCGAATGTGATTGAGCCGATGCCTCTGCTGACGCCGTAGTTTATTTCAACTGATCTTTCTATATAGAAGTAGCCTAGTGAGTTAAGTAGTGGCTGCATTACAAGTACCAGTGCTACTGATGCTATGACTTCTATCTTCATAGCTAGACCTACACTCTTTTGAAGAGCCATTATGACCAGTGTCATTGCAAGCATAGAGATTAAAACCAAGAAATCTCTTTCATTTTTGTTGCTGGTGGAGCAGACTTTTGAAACTATCGGTTGGAAAATTGCTGCAAGGCCGTTACCTATTGCTGTTATAATTCCTATTTCTCCTGCACCAAGTCCTCTTCCTGTCAAAAACACATTTAGAAAACTTACACAGGCGGCAATGACTGACCAGTAGAGGCCCATGGTTATATAATATTTTATTTTACTGTTCATGTTCTACCTCCACCAATTCATCACCTTGGTATTTAAGTTTAAACTTTCCAAATTCTCTATTTTCAAATACATATTTTAAAAAGAGTTCGTCACCAATCCAATGGGGCTCCTTATAAAATTCTTCTGGAGTCATATACTTAAGATCTCCTTCATCAGAATCATGGAGATTTCCAGAGTATGCATCTATATAAAAGACGTACATCTCTTCTGTATATCCATCTTCTTGTTCGTAGAAGACCTGACCTAATCTGTGGGGATTTTCTATTTTAAGTCCCGTTTCTTCATAGGCTTCTCTTATTATACATTCTTCAGGTGTTTCGCCGGATTCAATATGGCCGCCGACGCCGATGTACTTGCCTTTATTTATATCATTTTTCTTTTTGTTACGATACATAAAAAGGAACTCGTCGTCCCTTCTTATGTATCCTACTGTAAATTTCATTTATTCCTCTTCTATTATTGATTTTAATTTTGTGGTTGAGATTATCCATGTTGCTAGTGTTGTTACTATTAAAGTTGAACCTGCTATGCTTAGTACTGATATTAAGAATGGAAATTTAAGTGACATATCGATATTTCCTGTCTTAAATAGCATCATTGTTACTAAGATTCCTGAAACCAAGGAGAATATTCCTGAGTTGATGTATGGATTTTTTATATATTTACTGATTGCATAGGTAATTATTGCGCAGGAGCATCCCACCACCATATCTATTGGTCCAAGTGGTGATGTTATATTTGCTAGTGCTCCTCCAACTATCAGTGCAGGCACATACTTTCTATTGAAGAAGGGAAGGACTGATAGTGCTTCGCCTGGTCTAAGTTGAAACATTAAAAAACCATATGGATTTAAACTTATTGTAAGCATGTATAGCGCCAACACAATTGCGTTTTTAACTAACATTTTTGTATTCATATTTCACCTCCTAGTTCTAAAAATAAAGTTCTTAGTAATTATAACATGTAGAAAGATTCCTTTAAAGTTAAGGATTTCTATTTCAATTATCACTTTTAAAATTCAGTTTTTATTTTTTACGATATATTTACACAAGAGTGACAGGAATCACATCTTAATTAAAAATCTTGATATAGAATTTACTTGAAAATATAAATAGGAGGTACGGTATGAATTGTTGGAGAAATTTTCTTGGTAAAAAATGGAAAGAAAATGTGGATACTAGAGATTTCATTTTAAATAATTATACTGAATATCTTGGCGACGACTCTTTTTTAGAAGCTCCCACAGGACGGACAACAAAATTATGGGAGAAAGTTTTAGATCTTACTGAAAAAGAAAGAGAAAATGGTGGTGTTTTAGAGATGGATACGGAAATTATCTCTACCATCACATCTCACGGTCCAGGATACTTGGATAAGGATATGGAAGTTATAGTCGGATTTCAAACTGACAAACCATTTAAGAGATCTCTACAACCTTTTGGTGGAGTTAGAATGGCGGAAGGAGCCCTTGAAACTCATGGGTTAGAATTATCGGACAAGGTTAAAGAAATCTTTACCAAGTATAGAAAGACACACAACCAAGCAGTTTTCGAAGTTTACACAGATGAGATGAGACTGGCAAGACACACTGGAATTATAACAGGACTTCCTGATGCTTACGGCAGAGGAAGAATCATTGGAGACTACAGAAGGGTTGCTCTTTATGGTGTAGACTTATTAATTGAGGACAAGATAAAACAAAAGGAAAGTATTATCGGATTTTTCGACGAAGATACAATTCGTTTAAGAGAAGAACTCTCTGACCAAATCACTGCTTTAAAAGATTTAATAGAGTTAGGAGATATGTACGGATTCGACATCAGAAGGCCAGCAGAAAATGCAAAAGAAGCAGTACAATGGACATATTTTGCATACCTTGCTGCAACTAAACAACAAAATGGTGCTGCAATGAGCCTAGGTAGAGTAAGCACTTTCCTTGATATTTACATCGAAAGAGATTTGAGGGAAGAAACTATTACTGAAAAAGAAGCACAAGAGCTTATCGACCAATTCGTAATGAAGCTAAGACTTATTAAGTTTGCGAGAACTCCTGAGTATCAAGAGCTTTACTCTGGAGATCCAACTTGGGTTACAGAGTCTATCGGAGGCATGGCGCTTGACGGAAGAAGTCTTGTTACCAAGAACTCATTTAGATTCCTACACACTCTTACGAATATAGGTACTGCTCCTGAGCCAAATATGACTGTTCTTTGGGCAAAGAATCTTCCAGATAATTTCAAAAGATTCTGTGCCAAGACCAGCATAAATACTTCCAGTGTTCAATACGAAAATGATGACTTGATGAGACCATATCATGGAGATGATTATGCAATAGCTTGCTGCGTATCTTCTATGGTAGTTGGCAAGGAGATGCAATTCTTCGGAGCCCGTGCAAATATGGCAAAGGCACTTCTGTATGCAATAAATGGCGGAATGGATGAGAAGAAAAAGATCCAAGTAGGACCTAAGTATAGACCGATAACCTCAGAGTATTTAGAATACGATGAAGTTATGGAAAAATTCGACGACATGCTAACCTGGCTTGCAGAACTCTATGTAAACACATTAAACATAATCCACTACATGCATGACAAATATTCCTATGAATCACTTCAAATGGCGCTACATGACAGGGACGTCAAGAGATACTTTGCAACAGGTATTGCAGGACTTTCAGTAGTTACAGATTCACTTTCAGCTATAAAGTATGCGAAGGTAAAGGCGGTTCGTGATGAAGATGGACTAGTGGTGGATTACGAAGTGGAAGGCGACTATCCTAAATACGGAAATGACGACGACAGGGTTGACACAATAGCACAGGATTTAGTCACAAGATTTATGAACAAGATTAGAAATCATAAATTTTACAGAGATGCTATTCCTACCATGAGTATCTTGACCATCACTTCAAATATTGTATACGGCAAAAAGACTGGGAACACTCCTGATGGAAGACGTGCTGGCGAACCATTTGCACCAGGGGCAAATCCAATGCATCGTCGTGATGAGCATGGAGCACTTGCATCATTATCTTCAGTGGCGAAACTTCCATTTAAGGATGCACAGGACGGAATCTCAAATACTTTTTCAATCATTCCAAATGCTCTTGGAAAAGATGAAGTATTTATGGGCGATATAGATTTAGAGTTAGAACTTTGTAAAAATGGAGCTTGTACAAGTCCAACTTTAGAAGAATTTTTAGATTTTGAGGAGGAAAATTAATGGATCAAAGAATAGATAATTTAGTAAGTATGCTTGATGGCTATATGGAAAAAGGTGGCCACCACCTAAACGTAAATGTATTTAACAGAGAAATGTTACTTGATGCTATGGATCATCCAGAAAAATATCCTCAACTAACTGTGAGAGTTTCTGGATATGCGGTAAACTTCAACAAACTTACTAGAGAACAACAAGAAGACGTTATAAATAGAACCTTCCACGGGGAAATGTAATATATAATCGGAGGTGAATTATGGATTTAAATCATTTAAAGGAAAATAATTCGAAGGAAAATATAATTTCTAAAGAGAAAATTTCTAAAAGTGATAAGGATACAATGGATTCACCTCTTTTTGATTCTGCTGTAGATGAAAACACAAAGACTGATTTGGAAGAGGAAGATGCAAAAATAGACGCGAAGGATGGATCAGAAATCTTAGGAAGAGTCCATTCAATAGAAACCTTTGGAGCAGTTGACGGTCCAGGGCTTAGATATATTCTCTTCTTGCAAGGTTGTCCAATGAGATGCCTCTACTGCCACAATCCAGACACTTGGGATACAAAAGGTGGAAGGATGATGAGCGTCAAAGAAGTTCTTGACTATTACGAAAAGTGCAGACCTTATTTAAAAAATGGAGGAATTACTGTTTCTGGTGGAGAGCCACTTTTGCAGATGGATTTTGTAACAGAGCTTTTTAAAGAGGCTAAGAAGAGAAATATTCACACAGCTTTAGATAGTTCTGGAGCGCTTTTTGTAAGAGAAAAGAATCTTAAAAAATACGAGGAACTTATAAAGTATGTGGACCTTGTGCTTCTCGACATAAAACATATTGACGACGAAGATCATAAGAAACTCACGGGTTTTTCAAATAAAAACATCTTGGATTTTCTAAAATTCTTGGATGAAAATGGAGTCGAAGTCTGGATTAGACATGTAATAGTTCCAAATATTACCTATGATGCAAAACTCTTGGAAAGGCTCGGATATGAGCTGGGTCGCTATAAAAATATAAAGAAGGTGGACGTGCTTCCTTATCACAATATGGGAGAGAAAAAATATAAGGAGCTGGGAATGGATTATCCTCTAAAAGGCACGAAACCTATGACAGATAGACATGCAAAGTCAGCTAGAGATATGATTTTATACGGTATGAGAAAATATAGAATTGAGAGCAGGTAGCTCTCTTTTTTTGTACTCTTAAATGTTATAATAGATTTGAGGTGAAGTATGAGAGAAGTAGATAATAATAGAAGGGAAATAGATCTCTACCTAGAGAAAACTTTTGAAGACTATCCAATAACCAAGAGAAATATAGAGATAAAAGAAAAGATTAGAGAAAATATGTACCTAGGCTTTGATGAAATGATTAAAAATGGACTGAAACCAAGGGATGCTAAGGAAAAATTACTTTCTGAGTTTAGCGATATGAGTGAACTGAAGGAAGTCTTAGACTTGGAAGCGGAAGAACTCCCTGTCAAAAAAACAAAAAGAGTGCCAACTTTTAAGATTTTGTTAGCAGCTCTTATAATATTCTTTCTATTTACAGGTGGTGGTAGAAATATTGGCTTTTGGTCTTTTATAATTATAATTACAATAATCGACAATCTATTTGACAAAAAATCATAATTTTATAAAAACTTACTCTTAAGATTTTCAAAATAAGAATCTGGATTGATGGTAAGCTTTTTGATCGACTTGTTACTCATTTTAAAATTGACACGCTTAAGTCCAGGGTAGTAGTATTCCATTCCATCCACTACGACTAGAGAAGTGTTTGCATACCTTCTCTCTGGTACAAGTGAGATTTCAAAATCTCCTGGAACTATTATTGAACTTAGAAGAGATCTATAAGCAGCGGAGAAAACCGGGCTTATAGGAGTTATTTGAAGCACATCTAATGTTGGAAACACGATTGAGCCTCCGCAGGAGAAGTTGTATGCTGTAGATCCAGATGGAGTTGCAATCATCATACCGTCTCCAGAGAATTTCTCAACGTGATTTTTCTGTACAAAAACATTTATATGTATAGTTTTTGACCTTTGTGCCTTTAAGATTACTTCGTTCAATGCGTGGACGATTATATTTCTATTTTTCGTAAATATTTCTGCGCGAACGAGTTTCAATTCTTCGATTTCATAATTTCCTTGTTTGTACATATCTAAAAACCAGTCGATTTGGTTCGGTTGAATCTCCTGGAAGAAGCCGAGATGACCAGTGTTTATACCGACGATTGGCATTCGTGGGAAATTGTTGTGAAGAGACTTGATAAAAGCACCGTCGCCACCTACACAGATGGTAAGTTCACTCTGTGGATTGAACCTAAGCTGTGGAGTATAGCCTCTATTGGAGAGCTTTTCCTGAAGCTCATGGGTTGTTCTTCTCGATTCTATATTCGCGTTTGAAACTATATTTATATATTTATTCATATTGCACCCTCTAATATTTATAATTTAATTTTAACATGTAATCTATTTTAAAGGAAATAAATTTAATTTTGCGAAAGGAAGCTCATGCTAGAAGATAATTTTAACTACTATCACTACAAGGTAGACGAAGAAATAAGTATCAAGAATTTTTTAAAGAAACTAAACCTCTCTTCAAGATATATACGAAGATCCATAAGGGAAGAGATGATCTATATAAATGAAAAATCAAATAGAAGAAATGTTGACCTTCATCCAGGAGATGTGGTGTCTATTAAGATTCCTGACGAAGAACCAAACGCAATCCCAGAGGACTACCCGATAGAGATTCTCTATGAAGATGGTGATATCTTAGCTGTTAATAAGGAACCTTTTATGATAGTTCACGCAGTGGATTTCAAACAGACAGGAACCATTTCAAACTATGTACAGGGATATTTTTTAAAACATGGTATCCATAGAAAAGTACGTCTTATAAATAGGCTGGACAGAGATACATCAGGAGTAATCCTCATAGCGAAAAACTCCAACGCCCACAGCATCGTTGCAAGGGAACTTCAAGATAGAAATATTTTGAAAAAATACTATGCCATAGTTGAAGGAGTAGTAGAAGGGAGCGGAGTAATAGAAAAACCGATAGAGAGAGGTCCAGATGGAATATTAAGGGAAGTAAATCCAAATGGCAAGTATGCGAAGACTTCATATGAAGCTGTACTTTCTAAAAATAATATGACTCTACTTAGAGTAGTGCTTCATACAGGACGCACTCATCAAATAAGAGTACATTTAAAATATATTGGACATCCAATAGTTGGAGATACCCTTTATGGAAATGAGACTGAACTTATAAATAGACAGGCCCTTCACTCCTACTACATCAAGATAAAATCGACAAGGACAGGAGAAGAAATAGAAATAGAAGCGCCTTTGCCACAGGATATGAAGACTCTTCTAGACATTTAAATAAAGCTATGAAATTGTAAAAAATTTGAAAAAGAAAGATAGTGTTGATATAATATATGTAAAGAATCTGCGATGCACGTCGACGTCTTTTATTAATTCAACCGACATCAAAGATCCGGGAGACTGAGTCTACTGTAGGATAAAAAGCCCGCATGACGGGACTTTAGAGTTCAGGAGCAGGTCACCCACCTACTAGTTGGGAGCGGGTCTGAATTAATACAGCTGACGACACCGCGGATTTTTTATTGCAAATCTCAATTTGTTTAAAAAGAATAATACTGGGTAAATAAAAAATATGAAAAATTAATTGAAAATAGGGGGAAAATAATGGGAATATTTGATTATTTTGAAAGAAAAAGAAAAGAAGCACAAAGAAGAGAAGCTGCGGAAAGAGCTGGAGCAGTTCTAACAGGAGCAGCACTAGGTGGACTAGCAGGTATCTTATTTGCACCACAATCAGGAAAAGAAACTAGAAAAGATATAGCTGACAAATCAAGAGAATTAGCAGAAAACGCAAGAGATGCAGCAGGAGATTTAGCTGATAGCGTACAATATAAAGCATATCAAGCAGGAGAACAAGTAAAGAAAACTTACGGCGACGTAAAAGATTATGCACAAGATAAAAAAAGCGAATTTGACGTAGCAATGGAAAATGCAAAAAGAAAAGCAAAAGCAGTAGGAGAAGTTCTATCAGAAAAAGCAGATGAAACAAGAGAAGAACTAGAAGAAAGAAAAGAAGAAATAGAAAAAGACGTAAAAGAAGCGGCAGCAGAAGTAAAAGAAAAATCTAAAGACATCAAAGAAGACGTAGAAAAATCTGCAAAAGAAATAGGAAAAGACGTAAAAGACGGAGCGAAAGAAGTAAAGAAAGATCTTAAGAAATAAGAGAGAATAAAGGAGGATAAATATGAATAGTCCTATTACTCTCAACGATCTACTAAGAATATTTCTCTACTTAGCAGGTATAGGAGTATTAGTATATTTAGCACTAGCACTTAAAAAAGTGGTATCAATACTTGGAAAGATTAACAATGTAATGGAAGACAACCAAGAAGCAATAGACCACAGTTTAAGCAGAGTGCCAGAACTAACAGACAATGTAACAGAAATAACCAAGAATGTATCAATAATATCAAAAGATGCAAATGACCTAATAGTTACAGTAAAACCAGAAGTTGAAAAACTAGCCCTATCAGTAGGACAAGTGGGAGATACAGTATCAGGAGTTACAAGATCAATAGACAATGTAGCTTTAAATATAACAGGTGCAGTAAGCAATGTAACCGATACAGTAGCAGATGCATCTAAAACAATACATCTAAACGCAAATAATGTAATAGACTACTTCTATATATTAAAAGAAGTAATAGAAGTATTTAAACAAAAGTTTCTATAAAACGAGAACACTAAAGAACAAGCCATGGCTTGTTCTTTTTTTATGAAAAATAATAGAAAAACGCAACAAAAAATAGGAAGAAAAAAGAAAATGATGTATAATATAAGCAACAACTACATAAGGAGTACATATGGAAGATAAGTTTAAAAAAATAAAAATAATAGCAAATCCACTCTCAGGAAGAGAAGAAGCATTAGATAAAGTATTAGAATTTATTAGACTACTAAGTCTAGATCAATGGGACATCAACTTACTGTTCACACACAAAAGAGGTGATGGAATGAGATTTGCAGAGGCAGATGATGGAGAAGACATCATAGTAGCCTGTGGAGGAGACGGAACATTAAACGAAGTAGTAAATGGAATAGTAAAATCCAAAAGGCAGACACCACTAGCAATCCTACAAGCAGGAACAGTAAACGACTTCGCCAACTACTTTAAACTACCACAAGATCCATCCAAATTCTACGAAATGATAAAAAGAGGAAGAACACAAAAGATAGACGTAGGACTAGCAGGGGACAGAGTATTTGCAAACGTCGCAGCAGGAGGCATGCTAACAGAAATAGCATACACAGTGCCAGAAGATCAAAAAGCAGTATTAGGAAGAATGGCATACTACATAGAAGGAGCAAAACAAATGGTGAAGCTAAACTTCCAAGATGAAAAATCCTACAAAGTAAAAATAAACTGCAAAGAATACCAAGGCGAAGAAGACCTCTTCTTCTTTTTAATAGCCAACACAACATCAGTAGGAGGATTTAAAAAAATAGCTCCAGCAGCAACAGTAACAGACGGATACCTAGACGTATTACTAATGAAAGAAAGTACCATGGGCGACTTTCTACAAATAGCACCATTGGCACTAAGAGGAGAACACATAGATCACGACAAAGTAATCTATTTAAAAACAAAAGAAATCACATTAGAATCAGAAACAGAACTAAACATAGACGTAGACGGAGAAAAATCTGATAAATTACCGATGACATTCAAAGTATTGGAAGAAGCGCTGACGATAATAATATAGGAGGAAAAAATGGCATCCACAATAAAAGATGTAGCTAAGATGGCGGACGTGTCCATATCTACCGTATCGAGAGTAATAAACGACTCAAAACCAGTAAGCCCAGAAGCAAGAAGAAGGGTACTAAAAGCGATAGAAGTACTAGACTACAAACCAAACGAAGTAGCAAGATCCTTAGTAACAAAAAAATCCAACCTAATAGGCGTAATAGTAAACGATATAGGATCAACCTACGTATCCAGCATCTTAAGAGGAGTAGAAGAAATAGGAAGAATGTATAAATATGACATCCTACTCTCAAGCTCTTACGGAGAACCGGAAGTAGAAGTCAAATTTGCAAAACTACTACTACAAAAACAAGTAGAAGGAATCATAGTAATCTCAGACACGCTAAACACAAAACTACTATATAGACTAGAAGAATCAAACATCCCATACATCAACGTGAACAGATTTTACAACGTAGACGAACACTACACAGTAGGAGTAAACCACAAAGAATCAACTTACCAAGTAACCAACTACCTAGTAGAAAACGGACATAAAAACATAGGGTTAGTATACGTAAGAAAAGATTTCGACAGAACAGAAGAAAAAATAAAAGAAGAAGGGTACCTAGAAGCCATAAAAGAAAACGGATTAGAAAAGAATACAATAGGCATAGAAGGAATACAAGAAAAAGATGTATTAGAAGTAATAGAAAAAGTCGAAGAAAAAATAAAAAACGGAGTAACAGCATTTGTAACAACTCAAGACGAAGTGGGAATACACCTACAAAATGCACTACTAGACAGAGGCTACAAAATACCAGAATACGTATCAATAACGGGATATGGAGCAACAGAAATAACAGAACTTGCAAGACCAAAGCTCACATCACTAAAAGTACCATACTATGATATAGGAGCAGTAGCCATAAGAAAGATACTAAAAGAAATCAAAAAAGAAGAATCAGACGACAAAGTATACCTACCAGCAAGAATAATAGAAAAAGACTCAGTAAAGAAAATGAAATAAAAAAGTATATATAATAGAAAGAAAGAGAAAAGGGCTATTAGAAAAAATCTAAAGCCCTTATTTTAATTGGAAAATATTGTAAAAATTATATTGACAAAAGAAAAGTGCGGTGATAAGATATAACAAGCTCTTTAAAAGAGCACAAGTTTTAAGTCAAGAAAAAATAAAAAGTTTGAAAAAACACCTTGACACAAAATAAAAAACTTGTTATAC
>CABTWG010000032.1 GCA_902488455.1 uncultured Peptoniphilus sp. | reverse complement strand
TATTAAGAAGATACATGGTAGATTATAAAATATTATCTAGAACAAGAGATTGTAAGATATATTGGTATTAGATTATTCTAAAGATTTAGCATTAGTTTAATAATATTATTTGCGCAACTACTATATGTATAATGTTTATAAATAGATTTGATAATAGTATAAGATAATTTAACTTAATAAATATATTTAATGCTTATCGATTAGCAAATGCCTATTCTCGTTTTACTGATAAACTTAGTGGGCATAAATTAATGAAGCAACCAAAGAAATTATCTAGGTTGCTTTTTTAATATTTTATTTACTTATCTAAGTTTCATCTTCACTGACTCAAACAACTTCTTTGTATATTCTGCTCGTCCTTCTTCGAAGAGTTCTTCTGCCTTAAAGACTTCCTGAAGTACTCCGTTATGAAGTACTGCGATTCTGTCGCAGAGGTATTCGATTACGTTTAAATCGTGAGAGATGAAGATGCTTGTAAAATTATATTTTTCTTGTAGTTCATTTAATAAGTTTAAGACTTGTGCTTGGACTGATACGTCCAGGGCACTTACTCCTTCGTCTATTACCACTAGCTCTGGCTCTACTATTAGCGCTGATGCTATGGATATTCTCTGTCTCTGTCCTCCTGAGAGTTCGTTTGGATACTGATCCATTACTGATGGTCTCATCTCGACGTCTTTTAAGATTTTTTCTGCCATCTTAATTCTTTCGGCTTTGGTGCCGATGTTTTGTACGTCTAGGATTTCCATAAGTGACCAGCCAACCTTTTTCTGTGGATTTAATGATGAGTATGGATCTTGGAATACCATTTGCACTTTTCTTCTATAATCGAAGAGTTCTTTTTTGCTAAAGGTTTCTATGTCTTTTCCTTCGAAGTAGATCTTGCCTGAGGTTGGCTTTATCAGTTTTAAGATTGCTTTTCCCAAAGTGCTTTTGCCTGATCCACTTTCTCCTACGAGTCCAAATATTTCATTTCTATTTACTGTTAAACTGACGTCGTCAAGTGCTTTGAAATATCTAGTTTTTTCAAAAAGACTATCTTTTTTTACTTTATATTCTTTTGTTAGATTTTCTATTCTTAAAAGTTCAGTCATTGCTACCTCCATATAGGTGACAATAGACGATTCTTTCTGAGTCTTCTGTTGCTTGTGGGAATTTTTCTTTGCAGATCTCCATTGTGTGTTCGCATCTATCGCAGAATGGACAGCATTCGTTCTTTCTTTCTCTTAGTGCTGGTACTTGTCCCGGGATATTGTAGAGTTTTTCACTTCTCTTCTTGTAGGATGGAATTGCTTTTAAAAGTCCCTTTGTGTATGGATGCTTCGGATCGTTTATGACTATATCCACTGGGCCAGATTCTACGATTCTGCCTGCATACATTACAAGTACTCTTTTACAGATTCTTGAGACCAAGGTTAGGTCGTGGGTGATAAATAGTATTCCACCGTGGTAGATCTGTTCTATTTCTTTAAATAGGCTTAGTATTTGCATCTGTATCGTTGCATCCAGTGCTGTAGTCGGTTCATCTGCTATTAATATTCTTGGGTTTGCTATTAATGCCACACAGATCATAATTCTCTGTTGCATCCCTCCAGAGAGTTCGTGAGGATACATATTGTAGAGCTTCTTTACATCTTTTAATCCTGCATTTTCCATTGTTTTGTAGACTAGTTCCAACCTTTTCTCTTTATCAAAGTCGTAGTGAATCTTTAAGACTTCTTCTATTTGACGTCCTACCCTCATAAGAGGGTTTAGTGCTGTCATCGGTTCTTGGAAAATCATCGAGATGCTTCTGCCTCTGTACTTAATCCATTCGTCCTCTGTGAAGTTTAGTATATTTTGATCTCTTAAGTTTATTGTTCCTGAGACGATCTTGGCGTTTGGATGCTGAATTCCAAGTATTGTCTGTGCTGTTACAGATTTGCCACAGCCACTTTCTCCCACCAAGCCTACGAAGTCATCTTCGTATATGTCAAAAGATATATGGTTAACTGCATTTTTAATTTCATCCTGAAACTGAAAACCTACGGTTAAGTCTTTTATTTCTAATAGTTTGTTCTTCATTTTTTCTTTTCCTTAAATCTCTTGTCACGAAGTGCATCTCCAAGTAGGGTAAATCCAAACACCATTAGAGATAGTACGATCCCAGTTGAATAGAAGTACCAAGGAGCTTTGTTGAAATAACTTTGGGCTTCCTTTAGCATTCTGCCCCAGGAAGGAGTTGGAGGTTTGATTCCAAGTCCCAAGTAACTTAGTCCAGCCTCTGATATGATGGTGGAGCTTATTGCCAGTGTTATCGCTACACTCAGTTGGTTCTTTATGTTTAAAATAATATGGTGAATTGCAATATGGAAGCCATTTGCTCCTTTTGCTTTGGCACCACGGACATAATCCATCTTCTTAACTTGTAGAAATCCTGATCTTGTTACCCTCGAAAAATACGGTACACCCATGATTCCAAGAGCGATGATGGTGTTTTCGATTCCCGGTCCAAATACTGACACGAGCATGATTGCAAAAAGTATTCCTGGAAATGCCATAAGTGCGTCTATTATTCTCATTAAGACTTCGTCCACATGTCCGCCTAGGTATCCACTGAATCCTCCTATAAATAGCCCGATTATAAATGCGACACCAACTGCTCCTACTGATAGTAAAAATGCAGATTGAGTGCCCACCATTAGCCTTGAGAGAATATCTCTGCCGAAATTATCTGTGCCACAAAGGTATGTTTTATTCGGTGGAGTAAACTTGATGCTAGAATTTATTTCGTAAGGATCATGTGGTGTCCAAAAGAAGCTAACTATAAATACTATAGTAAAGAATACTATGATGATTTTACCGAGTTTGATTCCAAATTTATCTGCCTTCATCATTCACCTCTAATCCTTGGGTCTATTACTCTATATAGAATATCGATAAAGAAATTTATCATTATTACCATAGATGCAATTGCAAGTACTACCGATTGAATAAGTGGGAAATCTCTACTGGAGACACTCTCAACTATTAGAGATCCAAGTCCTGGAAGTGCAAATACATTTTCTATTACGATAGAGCCACCGATACTTGATGTAAGGATGATTCCAAGAATTGTAATTACAGGTATAAGTGCATTTCTAAGGACATGTCGATATAAAATCTTGTTTATTTTAAGTCCCTTAACTCTTGCGGTCCTCACATAGTCACGTCTAATTTGGTCTAGAATGGAGCTCTTTAAATATCTAACTACCGTTGCAATATTTGAAAAAGATATTGCAAGGGATGGAAGGAAAAATTTGTGAAGTTTGTCTAAGAAACTTCCTCCCAGGGCATTGTATCCAAAGGTTGGAAACCAATTTAGCTTTAAGGCAAATATGTTTATAAGCATAAATGCCAGCCAAAAGCTAGGTATTGAGATACCAAGCTGGGTTATCCAACTTGCAAATTGTCCGTACCAGGTACTATCCTTCGAGGCTATCCAAATTCCCAGTGGAATCCCTATTATGACAGTTAGAGCTAGAGAATAGAGAGTAAGAAAGAGTGTAACGGGAAATCTCTTTGCGAAGAGATCCTTAACATTTACTCCATATTTAATAGACTTGCCCATATCTAAACGGGCAAGTCCTTTTATCCATTCTACATATCTAGTAGGCATAGGTTTATCTAAACCTAGCTCTTTTTCAAGTTTTTCAATTTGTGCTTCATCAGCTTCAACTCCAAGTATAATTTCCGCTGGATTTCCAGGTAGCACTTGAAATACCAAAAATATCATTATGCTTACCAAGAATAGTGTCAAAAATACAGAGATGAGCTTATTTATGAAAATTTTCATGTTTTTATTTAGTGAAAACTAGATCTTCAAAGTTTCTCTTTTGAATAGGATATAGTTTAAGTCCACTAACTCCTTTTCTCATTGCTAACATTATGTTAGGGTCTTGTAAAAATACTGAAGCATGATCTTCTACTAGTGCTTTTTGAGCATTTTTGTAGTGTTCTATTACTTCGTTCTCGTCTTTTGCAGTGTTTGCAAGGTTCATTTCTTCATCAAACTTAGCTGATTTGAAGTTGATAAAGTCGGATTTATTATCAGAAGTGTATCTTTCTAGGATTTGGTTAGGATCAAGATATCCGACAAATCCGATGATAGTTGCTTCGAATTCTCTTCCTTTGTAAACTTTATCGATCCAAGTTGAAAATTCGATAGGCTCGATACTCATATTTACTCCTACTTGCTTAAGTTCTGACTCTATAAATTCTGCTGTATCAACGTGGAATTTATAATCTGACGGAACTTTACATACTAGGTCAAATCCGTTTTCGTATCCTGCTTCTTTTAGAAGTGCTTTTGCTGCTTCTTTGTCTGATTTGTAATATTCTCCTAAGTCGTTGTAGTATTTTGGAAGTGCAGGGGAGAAGTTAGAGAATACTTTTGCTGCTCTGCCGCCTGCTACTGTTTTTATAAGTTCATCTCTATCGATAGCCATGTTAAGCGCTTCTCTTACCTTTGGATCTTTTAATGGACCGAAGTCGTTATTTAATGCAAATGTTTGAACTAAGTTTTGTGGTCCTTCTATTATATCTGCATATTCCATAACTTGGTCTGCTTCTTCAGATGATAGTCCAGGAGTTACATCGATTTCTCCATTTTGAAGAGCCATTAGCATTGTTTGAGAATCTTTCATTCTGATTACTTCTAAGTTTTTGATCTTAGCTATGTGGTCTTTGTTGTGGTAGTCATCAAATCTTTCTAGCTTTAAGATTTCTCCAGGTACGTAGGATACAAATTTGTATGGTCCAGTTCCCACAGGGTTTGTATCTTGATCTTCGTATCCCTTAGGAAGTATAGCCTTTAAAGTAAGGTATATAAAAGAATTTTGTCTTTCTTTTAAAGTTACTTTAACTGTGTAGTCATCGTCGCTTTCTACGCTTTCAATAATTTCAAATTTACTTGAAAGAGGTTCCTTTGAAGTAAGACCAGCTTGTAAATCATAAGTATATGCTACATCTTCTGCTTTGAATTCTTTTCCGTTGTGAAACTTCACACCTTGTTTTAGTTTAAATGTGTAGACAAGACCATCGTCAGAAACTTCGTATGATTCTGCTAAATCTCCAACTAATTTACCGTCTGTGTCTGTGTCAAATAGTCCGTCGAAGATTTGATCTAGAACTGTTTCTGTGTCCCCTGCAGTTATCTTTGTAGGGTTTAGTCCGTCTAGTTCAGTTGACATTGCAACTCTAACTGTGTCGTTTTCCGCGTCGCTTGTGCCTTTGTTGGCGTTGTCTGTCTTTCCACAGGCAGTTAGCACAAGTAGTAGTGCTAGTGATAAGATTACCTTTTTGATTTTCATTTTTCCTCCAATTTCAAAAGTGGTACACCTAAATCTTTTAGGGTTTTGTTAATTGTGGCGATAACTTTTAGTTTGTCGAGGCACCATTTAGGTTCTACGAGGAGAGATTTAACTGGATCTCCCGTTATTCTAAATAGTACAATATCCCTTTTTAATCTGCAGATAGCATTGACTACAGATCTTACATAAGTATCCATATCTATTGTAGATATTTCGCCTTTCAAGTAATCTTCGTAGATATTTGAATTTCTTTCTATGTAGAAAGAGTGAATCTTAATTCCCAGAGGATGGAGATCATTTACATAGTCGATAGTCTTCATAAAATCATTCTCATCTTCACCTGGAAGTCCGAAGATAACATGAGTTGTAACACCTATACCCAAATTTATTAATTTTCTTACATTTTCATCAAAAGTTTTATGAGAATAGCCTCTTCTTATATATTCGATGGTCTTCTCGTTTACAGTTTGAAGTCCAAGTTCAATATTTAAATCCGTAACTTCGTTTAACTCAACTAGAAGTTCTAAGACTTCATCTGATAAACAGTCGGCTCTTGTAGCAATGGTAAGTCCAACTACACCAGGATAGTCTATAGCTTCGTAAAAAATCTTTCGAAGATAGGAGACGTCTCCGTAGGTGTTTGTGAAACTTTGAAAATATGCTATATATTTTCTCGCATCCCATTTTTTCTTTAAAAAATCTATTTGAGATTCTATTTGATCTTTGATAGACAGATTAGAGTTTGCTGCAAATTCACCGGCACCTTTAATTGAGCAGAAGATACATCCTGTACTTCCGAGAGTGCCGTCTCTATTTGGACAACTAAGTCCGGAACTTAGAGAGAGCCTCATCACCTTTTCATGATAATTTCTTTTATAATAAATATCTGCACTTAGGTACCTACTCATTTTCTCACCACTTTTATTGTACCATAGATGCGGTATCGTTTTAAGTCTTTACAACAAATCTTAGAAAAAAATTTAACAATCTTTATGAGAGTATTTATTATATATATGGGGCTTTGTGTTATAATAGTTTTGGTGACAATATGAAACGAAAGTACAACAATTATATAATCATGGCCAATGAATTTTTACTTAAATCTGAATATATAAAAGCGCAGGAAGCTTATATAAAATCCTTGGAATTTGCAATTACAAATAAGGAACTGACAGATTCATATTTTGAAATTGCAGATATCTATTTAATAGAAGGAGAATATGAAAAGGCTCTTCAAACTTTTAGAAAGATTATAGAGATCGACGAGAACCTTCCTGGATCATACTATGGGATTGCAGTCTATTACGATTTGAAAAACGAACTTGATCTTGCGAAGAAATACTACGAGCTTGCAATCTCAAAGGACGAAACCTATGACAGGGCTTACTACTATCTAGCTCATATTTTAGATAGAATGGGTAGAAAAGATGAAGCTATGGAATGTCTCTTTAAATGCATCGAGCTAGATCCATACGACTATGTGTCCTACAATGACTTAGGATCTTTTTATGAAGAGAGAAGTGAATTTGAAACTGCCCTAGAATATATAGACAGGTCACTTAAAATTTGTCCATGCTACTTTAGAGCGCTCTACAACAGAGGGGTTGTCCTATACAAAATGGATAGACCAATGGATGCTCTTAAAGAATATAAAAAGGCACTTGACGAATCCACAGAAGAGGACATCTATCTAAATATGTCTGCAATATATATTTCTCTTAAGGATTATAAGAGTGCGATAGAAATACTTTTGGAAGGGATAGAAGAAAATCCCGATTCAGAAAATTTATACTACAATTTAGGATGCTCTTATGAAAAGATAGGCAGAAGAAGAGAAGCAGTAGATGCGATTAAGAAATCCATTGAACTAAATGAAGATATTTTGAAATTTGCAAAAAATGATATAGATATGAAGAAAATTTTAGAAGAGGAGGATTTAATTGGTTAATATATACACAGAAAATGATATTTTAGGAATGGTAGAAGCAGGCAAAGTCCTTGCAGAAGTTCACAGAAGACTTAGAACTTTTATAAAAGAAGGAGTCTCAACTTTAGAAATAGATGAATATGTTGAAAGTATTTTAAAAGAATACGGAGCTACTGCTGAACAAAAAGGATACGAAGGCTTTCCCTATGCAACATGTGCTTCAGTAAACGATGAAATCTGCCACGGTTTTCCAACGGATTATAGATTAAAGGATGGAGACATTGTAACCATTGACATGGTTGTAAATTTAAATGGCTCTTTAGCTGACTCTGCTTGGACCTATGCAGTTGGAGATATAAGCAAAGAAGCTAGACATTTAATGGATACAACTCTAAAATGCTTGTACCTTGGAATAGAACAGGCAAAAGTGGGAAATAGACTTGGAGACATAGGAAACGCAATTCAAACCTATGCAGAAAGTGAAGGATTCTCTGTTGTAAGAGAGTTTGTAGGTCATGGTATAGGAAAAACTATGCACGAAGACCCACAAGTTCTTCACTATGGAGAAGCTGGACGTGGACTTAGAATCCAAGAAGGAATGGTGTTTACCATTGAGCCTATGATCAACGAAGGCACATTCAATTTAAAAATAGATAAAAACGGCTGGACAGCTAGAACTAGAGATGGAAAACTCTCCGCCCAATATGAACATCAACTTGCAATTACAAAGGATGGTCCGATTATAATAACTGACCAAGGAGATACCAATCCATTTGAAGGTGAATAGATGAGAGAAAAAGTAGACCTACTAAATGGACCGATATATAAAACTCTTGTCAAGATGTCCTTGCCACTTATGGGTACGGCATTTATTCAGATGGCATATTCATTTATCGATTTGATTTGGCTAGGTAAACTTTCCACAGATGCTGTGGCAGCAGTTGGAACCTGTGGTTTTTTTGTTTGGATTGCAAATAGCCTTATGCTAATTGGTAAAACTGGAGTGTCCGTTGGACTAAGCCAAGCCTATGGCAGGGGAAATGAAAGAGAAGCTAAAGAAGTATTTAAAGCTTCGGCAACTGTAAATTTAATAATATGTATCGTGGTTACGACGCTTTATTTAATATTTAAAGAAAATCTTGTGGATATATTCCATTTAGATGAAAGTGTAAAGACCTTTGCAATAGATTACTTTGTAATTGTTACAATTGGACTGATCTTTCTCTTTGCAAATCCAGTGCTACACGCATCATTTTTGGCAAAGGGCAATTCATTCACTCCATTTATAATATCTATAGTGTCCCTTATTACGAATATCATTCTAGATCCAATCTTGATCTTTGGAATAGGACCATTTCCCAAAATGGGAGTAAAAGGAGCAGCTCTAGCGACGGTACTTGCTCAAGCAATTGGATTTTTCCTTACCCTTTTAGCAGGAATAAAAGGACAGGAAGTATTTGTAAGAATAAAGTACTTTTCAAAAGTCTCATTTAACTATGTAAAAGGAGTCTTGAAGCTTGGAGTGCCAGCATGTGCTCAATCCATAATCCATGCACTTGTTAGTCTATATTTAAATATCTACATTGCAAGTTATGGAGCAGCAGCGATAGCAGCATATTCAATCGGTTCACAGATAGAAAGTATAGCTTGGATGAGTAGTGAAGGATTCGCCAGCGCATTTGCAGCCTTCTTCGGACAAAACTACGGAGCCAAGAAATTCGACAGATTAAAAGAAGCCCGGAAAAAGGGTATAGTAATTATATGTCTAATCGGTGGCTTCGCGACAATACTATTATTTACAAAGGCGGAAGAACTATTCACATTCTTTATACCGATAGACCAAGAAGCCATAAAAATCGGAGCAATGTACCTTATGGTAATCGCCCCATCGGAACTATTTATGACCTTGGAGATTGGAACGACAGGCATGATGAGTGGCCTTGGACTTACAAGATATCCTGCCCTTGTAGGACTTGTGTTCAACGCTTTTAGAATTCCAATGGCAAAACTTCTAATGCCTATTTACATGGTAAATGGAATCTGGGCGGCGATGAGTCTAAGTTCTATACTAAAAGGAATGTTCCTTTTAATAGGATATGAATTATACAATAGAAAGACCAATGGATTTACAGAAAATATGTCAGCTTATATAACTGAAAGTTAAATAAAAGGAGTAGAAATGTTAAAACAATTAGAAAATAATAAAGAAGATAAACTAGCTATAATTCACACAAACCTAGGAGATATAAAAGTTAAGATGCTAGAAGAAGCAGCTCCACTTGCAGTGGAAAACTTCCTAACCCATGGAAAGAACGGTTACTACGATGGAACCATCTTTCACAGAGTTATAAAAGATTTTATGATTCAAGGTGGAGATCTAGAAGGCACAGGCAGAGGAGGAGAATCCATCTGGGGAGAACCATTCAAAGATGAATTCCATATCGACTATAGAAATATTAGAGGAGCTCTTTCAATGGCGAATGCAGGTCCATCTACAAACGGAAGCCAGTTCTTCATAGTTCAAGGACCAACGATCACAGAAGACATAATAGGACAGATGAAAGAATTGGGAGAAGAAGGTGGATTTGGAAAAGACGTGGTAGACGCTTATAGTGAGCTAGGCGGAGCTTATTGGCTGGATGGAAAGCACACAGTCTTCGGACAAGTAGTTGAAGGAATGGACATCGTAGATGCGATTGCCACAACAGAAACAGGATTTATGGACAAGCCTGTAGAAGATGTAGTGATTGAAAATATAGAAGTCATAGGTTAAACACTTGATTCTTAGAAGAATATTAAGATTTAGATTCTTGATATTCTAAGATATAATATGATAATATTAAAAATTATAGGGGTAATTCCCCTTTTGCTACTGTAGCTCAGCTGGCAGAGCAGTGCACTCGTAACGCACAGGTCAAGGGTTCGAGCCCCTTCAGTAGCTCCAATATTTTTTAGAGGGAATTAAATGATTAAGATAATAGAAGTTAAGACTAAAGAAGATTTAGAAAAAATCTACGGAATTTACGAAAAAGTATATGGTGACAGCAAGTGCTTCGTATATCCAATAAAAAAAGATTATTTAAAATATATCCAAGGGGAAAACAACGACTTAGCAGACTTTCCTCATAAGACAATCATGGCAATAGATGAAAATGGAAGTTGCCTAGGAAGATTAGTAACGTTTATAGACCTAGAACTAAATAAGTCAAATGGATTAAATGTAGGATATATTGCAGAGTACGAAGCTATAGATGATCTTGAAGTTTCAAAGAAACTTTTAGACAGTGCATGTGAATACTTAAAAGAGCAAGGAATGGATACAGTAAAAGGACCTGTATCACTGCCAGGAGGAGATGACAACAGAGGATTTATCATAGATAATTTCGACAGAGTCCCTTCAATAATGAATAAGTACAATCCACCATACTACAACGACCATTTCGTCGCATACGGATTTGAAAAGTATCATGACGTATACGCATACAGAGCAGAGATAAGTGAACTAGAAGATAAAATTGAAAAATTGGAAAAGATTCTACCTAAAATCGAAGAAAGATACGGATACACAGTAGATTCTGCAGATATGAAAAACAATCTAGAAAGAGATGCCGCAGCAGTATACCATGTACTTGACAAAGGAATGCCAGAAGAGTGGGAAGACTTCAGACCAGTTACCAAAGAAGAAATTACAAATATAGTAAACGCCATAAAGCCCTATGCAGACGAAGATCTAATAATGATAGCTAGAAACAACGAAGGAGAACCGATAGGATTCTCATTAGCACTTCCAGACTACAATGAAATACTAAAAGATTTTAAAGGTAAACTAGGAGTGATTGAAGGACTTAAATTCCTAAAAAGGAAAAAATCCATCGAGAGGGTGAGGGTATTCGTCCTATTTGTAATACCAGAATATAGAGACAAGGGAGTAACCTCAGCCATGTATTTTAAAACATTTAAGAACGCAGCGAAGAAGGGCTACAGATATTTAGAAGGATCAACCATTTGGGACTACAATACAAAGATGCAAAATGACATAGAAAAATTCGGAGCAACAAAAGATATAACATATAGAATATATAGGAAAAATATATGAAGTACGTACCGATAATAACATTTGCAATATACTGCATAATGTTATTTATAATAAGAAAAGAAATAAAAGAAGACTTCAAGAGGACAGAACAGCTAGTGGATATAAGAAGAAACAAACTCTACTTCATCCTAATATTCATAGCCAATATAAATCTCTTGATAGTTGACATAGTACACCCGGTGCCAGGATTTTTAAATAGAGATATAATGAAGTATCCCGGACTATTCCTATATGTTTATGGACTATTACTTACCCTCTATGTGGTGGCAACGATAAAGGACAGCATGAGAGGACCAAACGCAGACAAGATGAAAGATTTTGACAAAGAGGACGCATACACAATAAATAGAAATCCACTTTACAAATCACTGATGCTTATAACAGCGGGTCATCTTGTAACCACGACCAGATTGTCATTTGTGTTTCTATTTATAGTGACAGTGCTCCTTGTTATCTCTCAAACCATAAAAGAAGAAAATGCACTGCAAAAGAGGTATGGAAAGAAATATTTAAGATACAAAAAGAAAGTAAAGAGATTCTAAAATTTAAAAAATATTATAAGTCGCTTCGGCGACTTTTTTAATGCAATGATTTGGAATAAAGTTTAGAAGAAATTAAAGCTTGAGATAGACTTAACAGCAAGGTCTCATAGTTTCAAGAAATAAATTAAGGGTAAATAAAAATTGAAAAGAAAAGTTTGGATTAAGAAAGGAAGGAAAAAATGTACGAAGGGCTTAAAAAGAGAAGAAGTTATTATAATATTGGAAAAGAAATACCAGTATCACAAGAAGAAGTAATTGAACTAGTAAAGAAAGTAGTGGAATTAGTTCCAGATGCATTTAACAATAAATCACAATCAGTAGTGCTTGCACTAGGAAAGTACCAAGACAAGCTTTGGGATGCGATATACGACGCATTCGGTGGCAAAGTTGCAAGAGAAAAGATCGATTCATTTAAAAGTGGATATGGAACAGTGCTATACTTTATAGACAAGAAGAAAGTTGAAAACTTGAAGGAAGAGTTCCCAGCATACAGCGATAGGTTCGACGAATGGAGCCACGTTGCAAATGGAATGCTTCAAATAAATATTTGGACAGAGCTTAGAAATTTAGGAATCGGCGCGAGTATCCAACATTACAATCCAGTTATTGACGATGTGGTTAAAGAAATGTTTGACGTGCCGGAAGATTGGATCTTGGTAGGACAGATGCCATTTGGAAAAATAATGGAAGAACCAGAACCAAAAGAAAAAGATAATGTAGAAGAAAGACTTAGGATATTTAAATGATAGAATATCTAAAAGCACTAAACGACAACTACATCTGGATCATCGAAAGAGAAGGATTATTAATAGTTGTAGATCCATCCACAGCGGAAGAAGTAGTAGCAAAAATTGAAAAGGAAAATCTAAAATTAGAAGCCATTTTTTTAACCCATAAACACGCAGACCACACCGGAGGAGTAAAAACTTTAAAAGAAAAATATAATCCGGTGGTCTATGGGCCTTCAGAAGTTAAAAATCTCTGTACAGAAGACGAAGTAGTAGGAGATGGAGACTCTATCGAAATCATGGAAATGAGGATAGAAGTCATAAAATCAAACGGACACACAGAAGATCACGTTTCTTATTTAGTAGATGGAAATTTATTCTGTGGCGACTCACTATTTTCAGCAGGAGTGGGAAGAGTCTTCACAGGGGACTACAAATCTGCCTATAAAACCATGGAGAGATTTAGAAAACTGCCAGAAGAAACGAAAATCTATCCAGCCCACGAATATACAGTATCAAATTTAGAGTTTGTACAAAGTCTTGGAGAAAATAAAAGAGTTGAAGAAGAACTAAAATGGGCAAGAGAAGTTGTGGCAAAAGGTGGATGTACACTCCCAACTACAATAGGAAAGGAAAAAGAAATAAATCCATTTCTTGTAGCAAAGGATTTAGAAGAGTTTAGAAAATTAAGAGATTTAAAAGATAGGTTTTAAATTTTTCGTAGAATTAAAGAATTAAGAACAGTTTTGACTAGAACAGTTAGGCTGTTCTTTTTTTGGATTTATCCTTAGCAAAAGCAATCAGATCCATTTATCTTAAGTGAACGAATAATCTTACTCAGGCGTAGCCGTACGACAATATAAAATTCTATTCATCACTGTAGCGGAAGCAACCTGCTTCCATTAACTCTGACACTACATTCTCTCACTCATCCGAAAGCTACAATAATTATGCCAACTACAGTCACCCTGAGCGGAGACGACGAATTCGTCGGAGTCGAACGGGTATAACTTTGGTGAGGTCTATAACTCACAACTAGTCATCCTG
>CABTWG010000031.1 GCA_902488455.1 uncultured Peptoniphilus sp. | reverse complement strand
CTCGCTCAGGGTGACTGTAGTTGGGAGGATCATTGTATTATATTTTTGGCGAGGATGGGTTAAACATAGGTCAGAGCCTTCGACTGCCTCTCAGAATGACTGGGATAGGGTGATGCTTCACGTGAAGCATCAAAAATCACATAAAAAAAATACATGCTATCCGGATAGCATGCATTTCTATTCTTATTTATATGGGTTTTGCAAATATCATCTTGCCTGCTGAGGTTTGTAGTACTGAGGTGACTTCTACTCGGATTGTATGTCCTATATAATCCTTTCCTTGTTCTACTACTATCATGGTGCCATCGTCTAAGTAGCCCAGTCCTTGGTTCATTTCCTTGCCTGCTTTGACTATTAGCACGTCCAATGTTTCTCCTTGGAGATATACTGGTCTTAGCGAGTTTGCTAGGTCGTTTATATTTAGCACTTGTATATTTTGTAATGCTGCAACTTTGTTTAGGTTGTAGTCGTTTGTGACTAGTTTTCCCTTTACGTCTGTTGCAAGTTTTAAAAGTTTCGCATCAACTTCTTTTATGTCATCATATTTTAAATCGGAGATGATGACTTCGATTCCTCTTTCTTCTTGTAGTGATTTTACTATGTCTAGACCTCTTCTGCCTCTATTTCTCTTTAGTGCATCGGATGAGTCTGCGATAAATTGTAATTCCTCTAGTACAAATACCGGGATTATAAGAGGTCCTTCTAAGAATCCTGCTTCGACTATTTCTTTTATTCTTCCGTCTATTATGACTGATGTGTCGACTACTTTGGCTACCCCTTTTATCTTGGGTATTTTGATGGTTTCTTGCCTCTTTGCGCTGCCTTTTATCTCTTTAAACTTTTCTTGGATTTCATCTAAGTTTTGCGATGCGATTCTAAGTCCAAGATATCCAAACATTCCATAGAGGAGTATGGATATAAGTACTCCTAGGTATGGTATTGGTATTAATGAGAGCGGTTGTGTTACAAAAAACGCTAGGAGAAGACCAAGTAATAGTCCTACAAATTCTGTTATCAACTCTTGTGGACTCTTCTCTTTTAATTTTTTATCTAGTACGTTTTGAAACCTTTCAAATGCGTCCAGTGTAGCTTGGGATGAAAATAAAAATATAATTGCAAATATAATAACTATTGTAACCTTAAAGATTACGCTACCTTTGTCGCCAAATGGAAGTTTTATTTCTAGCGCTTTTAATATCGTAAGTACAAGAAGTCCAAACCCCGCTCCTATTATTGTCCATAGTATGGTAAAGATCTTTTTAAATATATTCTCGTTCTTTTTAATATTACTACCCCCTTAACCGAGGATGGCCTCGTCTATTAGTTCTTCTGCTTCTTCTGCAGTCTTTTCATATATGAGTGCCATTTCGGATATTATAATTTTCTTTGCATTGTTTAGTAGTTTTCTCTCTCCTGTTGAGAGATTCTTTTCGTGGTCCATCTTAACTAAGCATCTTACTACTTTTGCTATTTCTACAATGTCTCCTGATTTTATTTTTTCTGTGCTAAATCTAAATCTTCTATTCCAATTGCTTGGCATGTCGAGTTTCTTGTCTGACTTCAAAGTCTCTACGACTTCTTCCATCTCATCCATTCCATAGATAGGTCTTACTCCGATTTCTTCTGCCTGTTCTACTGGAACCATGACTTTCATCTCTTGTATAGGCATCTTAAGAATGTAATAGTTTCTGATTTCGCCTAATATTTCTTTCTTTTCAATGTCTACTATAACTCCTGCTCCATGCATCGGATAAACTACTTTGTCACCAATACTGTACATAATCTACCTCCCCTTTATAGTATAACATTAAAATATTTTTTTGTAAATTTAATATGTTATCATATTTTCATACTATATTCAAGTTTATATTCAAATTTACGCCCTTGTTTTATGTTTAATTTCGATGTACTATAATTTTAGGAGGTTGACATGAATTTAGAATTAGAAAGAAAATCAATTTGGCAACAAATAGACGATGCTGAATTAAAAGAAATTAATGAATACGGAGAAAGATATAAAGATTTCTTAGACAAGTGCAAGACTGAAAGAGAATGTGTAGACTTCATCGAAAAGAAGGCTATTGAACACGGCTATGTTTCTCTTGATGAAGCTATCAAATCTCCTGTTAAGGCTGGAGATAAAATCTATATCAATTTTAGAAATAAAGCCATCGCACTTTTCTTAATCGGTAAGGAATGTATGACTAAGGGCATGAACATCGTTGGTTCTCACATCGACGTTCCTAGACTTGATATTAAACCTACTCCTATCTATGAAGATTCTGAGCTTGCTCTTATGAAGACTCATTACTACGGTGGAGTTAAGAAATACCAATGGCCTACCATCCAACTTGCTATGCACGGATACGTTAAAACCAAGGATGGCAAAGAAATAAACATAGTTATCGGAGAAGATGACAATGATCCTGTATTTTACATCACCGATCTTCTTCCACACCTTGGAAAAGATCAAGCTAAGGGAACTCTTGCTGAAGGTATCCCTGCTGAAAGTCTAAATGTGGTTATCGGTCATTCAAGCTACGGAATTTCTGAAAAAGAAAATCCTATTAAAAAGAATATTTTAAAATTAATCCACGATAAATATGGAATCGTTGAAGAAGATTTCATCTCTAGTGAAATTGAAATGGTTCCTCAAGCTAAGGCTAGAGATATCGGATTTGACAGAGCTATGATTGCTGCTCACGGTCACGACGACAGAGTTTGCTCTTATGCAAACCTAGAAGCTATTCTTAAACTTGAAGAAGTTGAAACTACTGCAGTTTCTCTATTCGTTGACAAGGAAGAAATCGGTTCTTACGGTAATGCTTCTATGTCTTCTGCTTTCTTTGAAAATGCTGTTGCAGAAATCCTAGCTTCAAGAGGAGATTACTCAGATATCTTGACTAGAAGAGCTATGCAAAACTCTAAGATTCTTTCTGCAGACGTAAGTGCAGCTGTAGATCCTGACTTCAAAGATGTAAATGATCCTCATAATGCAGCTCTAGTTGGATACGGTATAGGCGTTACTAAGTACACTGGCGCTAGAGGTAAAGGTGGATGCAACGATGCAAACCCAGAATTCATCGCTGAAATCAGAAAGAAATTCGACGACAATGGAGTTATTTGGCAAACTTGCGAACTTGGTAAAGCTGACCAAGGTGGTGGAGGAACCATCGCTGCAGAAATTGCAAAATACGGTTGCGAAGTACTAGACTGTGGAACTGCTATGCTTTCAATGCACGCTCCTGTTGAACTAGTTTCAAAGGCTGACTGCTACATGACAGCTAAGGCTTACCACGCATTCTTAAAATAAAATATTTAGTAATAGATAAAGCCCAGGGTACTGGGTTTTATTTTTTTGTAGATTTATGGAGGTGATCATAATTTGTCGCTTTTATTTGCCGGTTTTAACTTTCCTACCTTAATTTGCCGATTTTGATTTGCCAATTATATTTTCAAAAAATAAAAAATGGAGGTCTCCCTCCATCTTATAAAATATTATTTTCTCTTATGATCTGTTCCTATCGCCATGAAATAATAGATATTTCCATTGAACTCGAACTTTCCTATCTCTTCCATGCCAGCCTTCTTGGTGTGAGCAGCGTAGGATCTTGGGTTTACAGTATTTATAAATGTCGCCATAATCGGAAATCTATCCATGCTTTCAAGTGACTTGAAGAACACTTCTTCGAAGACGCCTTGTCCTCTTACAGATTCATCTACGCAAACGGGACCGTATTGATAGGAGTTTTCTACACTCAATCTCTCTCCTTAGTATTCATAAACTGTGTTCTTTTTATAAATTTCTGTCCAACTTGGTTGCTTTAGTAAATCTTTCGCATCTGGATTATAAAGGCTATCGTAGAGCTTCATTTGGAAATCTTCGTCTGTCATTCTCTCATCAGAGAGGAATTCGTAGTAAGAGTACACTGGACCTGTTCCCATTATGATCTTGTCTCCTATTTGGTAGACCACAAACATTTCTTGCGCCATTCCAGAACCTACTTCCAAATATTTACTAGGTTCAACTCCAACGACATTTTCCACAGTCACCATAAGGTCTGCCACCGTGGTCATATTTCTATCAGCCTGTTCTTCTATTTCTGAGAAGTATTCTGCCTTGTCGTCAAAGAACTTGACAAATATATTTTCCATTTCTCCGCCTATATAGAAGAGTCTTTCTTGATCTTTTGCATCTACGATTTCATTCTTAAGTTCGGCTGCGCTTACCTTTCTTAAAAAATCTACCATATCAATAAAATTATTCATATTCTTTTCATTGGCTTCAGTAAGAAGTTCTCTATCTTTTAAATTTTCCTTCAAATACTTCATGGTCCAGATCATCCTGTCATAGAGATGAACGCGAGGTTCCACGTAAGACTTAGGCATTTCATGCTCTTCCTCTCCGCCGCCACCCATCTCTGCTCCAGCTTGTTTGCCGTAGAGAATGGTGTCGTGCTTAAGTTGTGCCCATGATCCAAGTTGTGAGTTTATATCTTTAAGCGCCCACGCTTTTGACTTCATAAATTCTGGGAAGCTTTCTGGGATTTCTTCTTCATAGGATTTAAGCATCCAAAGCCATGAACGATAGACATTCTTTCTTCCTTCTTTTTCGTCGTCAAGCACCTTCACCATGTCCTTAGCTTCTTTGTACCTCTTTTCAAATTCATCCCACTTTTTATTCTGTTCATCAGAAAGGACCATTTCTTCTGCAGTCTTGCTTCCAAGAAGAGCTGCAATGTCAAGGCCTGAGTAAACTGGACGTTTAGAAGGTCTATCGGCGTCGAGTAAATTTTGTGCCCACACATTGTCAAGCACTGCCCTTTGTGGCATAAATCTAAATGAAGTGCCTTCGTAGTATTGAATCTTTGGTTTTGGAAGCTCTTCCAAGGTCTTGTGAACCTTTTTTAAATTCTTTTCGTTTCTAAGTTCATCTACATCTGTATCTTTGTCAAAATGACTGAAGTAGACTTGACCCATTAGGTAAGGATCCACATCTTCAGAGTTTTCTACAAGGAAGTTTACAGAGTCGTTTACAGCTTCCCATTTTCCGAAGGATTCTTCATCGTTTATGAGATTCTTCGCCATCATAAGCCCTTGGATTATACTTTCATCGATTGGATTTCCCATATCGTCATAGAAGATCATCGCCTCTTGTGAAAATAGCATAACGCCACGGAAATATTTTTTAAGTTCTTCTGAACGAGTGTAGTGTCCACGCGGTTTAAACTGTGAATAGTCCACTTCTTTTGCCACCAAGTTAGAGTCAGCCTTAACCATGGCTTCAATGTTACTAAATTCTTTGTCGACTAAGTCCATAACTTCTCGTGGAAGTGGTTCGCTGTATACACCGCCGAAAAGCCTCAAAGCTAGTAGGAAGTATGCTGTGTTTCTCTTAGCAAGTTCCTTAACCACAGGGTCCGTTGCATCATTATAGTCTTCTAGGGATTTCGTCGCCATTGCACCACTTACCTCTATAAGTCTTGGTAGGAATTTCTCTACTTCAAGCTCTCGAAGCAGCGCGTCGTAGGAAACATGGAATAGATGTAGCACGCTATCTGCAGTTACGAAGTTCGGTAAATATCCGTATTCATTTCCTTCGTAAACTTCGAAAGGCTGTTCATAGGTTCTGCTACCATCTACAAAAAAATTATTTTCAACCAGTGCTTTTGTTTGCTCGTCATTGAATGTAAAGTAATCATTTATGTAGTCGTTTATGTTGTAGATATTTGAAAGATCTTCGGCTACACTGTATTCTGACACCGCCGCCTCTACGTCGGTGTTTTCAAGCTCTGGATAGATAATCTGCCTTTTCAAATCAGAAATTGGATTTTCAAAAGCAATAACTTTATCTTTATCATCGGGTTTTACTTCCCCATTATTCGTCTTAGGACTACATGACACCAAAAGCATCATCGCAGCCAAAATAATTACAAAGTGTTTTTTCATTTCAGTTCGATCTCCTTTTCTCTTATATTTAAATTAAAAGTTCTGCCATCATACATGACCTTGCCATCACCTGCAAAACTCGGCTTCATAACTAAAGGCTTACTGACATAGTCTCTTGGAAGATGAAAATTTTCGTAGTGGTACGCCGCTATGAAGTAGCTTTTATCCTTTATTTCTATGGAGACTATTTCATCCCTGCCATCTCCGTCGATATCATAGAGAATAAAATCATCCATTGGAAGAGAGAGCCTCGATGCACGAAACTTGGGCTTTAGGCTTCCGTCCACAATATTGTAGAGAAATACCCTCTTAGCCATGACCTTGTGATGTGGAGATTTCTTGTAGACTCCTAGGGCAAGCTCCATCTCACCATCGCCTTCCATATCTCCAACTTCAAGCTTCCAAATATTGAAAGGGTTCTTGCCTTTGAAGTCTTTTCTATAGACATCGCCTTTTGTTTCTATCTCGATCCTATTTGAGTAGGACGAAAATGGTTTTCTAAATAGAACTACTCTCGCTTCTGCTGAGCTTGTAACTAGAGATATTTCATCTGATTTTATATGTATGTAGTTTAGTCCCACTAGAATTAAAAATATAATTAATATGGATAAGATTAACTTCTTCTTCACGAAACCTCCTTTATGTTATTGTACTATATTATTATATAAAAGTGCATTCTCTGCATAAAAAAAAAAAAAAAAGACACCTAGGTGTCTTTTAAATTCTATTTAGTTTTTTGTTGTGAAGTAAGTCTTGCTGTAAATGATTCTTCTTCAAAATCAACCTTATATCCTAGAGCTTCTGCGATATTTCTAAGTGGGATATATGTAGTTGAAGTCTTGCCGTGAATCTTAGCTGCAATTTTCATATCTATGATCTTTCCATCGACCCACATTGCCTTTTTATCAACAGGGATAAGGACGTGAGATTTTCCAAATTCAATTCCAATCATCCTTGCATGACCATACCAAGTGACCTTAGCACCTATTCTTTCAGCAAAATCACGAAGAGCAACAGAAGTGCTTCCGTTAATCGCCATCGGTTTGTGCTTTAGCACCTTGGTAACATCCACCTTGTCTATAACTAAATTCAAATCTCGTGAAAATTCTTTCAATTCTGCTGACTCAGCTTTCATCTTTTGAAATTTTGAATTTGCTGAATCTATTTCTTTTCTACCTATTGCACCAAAAGCTGTCACAGGTAGCATGATAAGTGCAAGTACAATCGATAATATTCTATTTTTCTTCATCTATACCTCCGTTTAGAATAGATTACCAATTCAACCCTAATATGTCAAATTTTTGCGAAATTTCTTTATATTTCAAAGTTTTGTTGGTACAATTAAATTTAAAGATACTACTGAAAGGAGAAGGCATGAGAGTAAATTTAAATGAACTAAAAGATATATTTAAGGAACTGGTAAGTATTTACAGTCCCTCAAAGAATGAAAAAGATGTAGCAACATACATTATAGATTATCTAAAAAAATTGGACCTTCCAGTCTATCTGGACCATTCTTACGAAGCTTACGGTGGCAACGCTCCAGTGATCTTTACGAAGCTTGAAGGAGAGCTGGACTCAGCATATACTTTAAGTGCCCACATGGACGTGGTTGAACCGAATAAAGACGTGGTGATCATTGAAGACGACGGCAAATTCAAGACAGACGGCACCACTACTTTAGGTGGAGATGACAAGGCTGGAGTAGCTATAACCCTATATGCACTCAAGTTTTTAAAGGAGTCCAATTTGAAATTTCCGACTGTTTATGCGATCTTTACCCCAGCAGAAGAGATTGGAATGCTTGGAGCGAAGAATGTAAATTGGAAAGAGGTCTACAAAAATATGAATCCTTCCAAGGACATGATCGTCCTAGATAACGGAGGGCCATCCAAGTTTGTCGCTCACCAAGCACCAACCTGCAATCTATTTAAAATAGAAGTAAGGGGCAAGAAGGCTCACGCAGGAATCGAACCAGAAAAGGGCATCTCATCCATCAAGGTAATTTCAGAAATAATTTCAAAGATGAACCTACTTCGAATAGATGAAACCACCACAGCAAATATTTCTAAACTCCATTCAGATTTTCCATCTAATGTAGTCCCAGACTACGCAGTGGCAGAAGGAGAAGTCAGAGCTCATAGCTACGAAAAGATCGATGAAGTTCTAAACGGTTATAGAAGAATCTGTGAAGAAGTATGCGACAAGTACGGCGCAGGATATAATTTTGAAACACATAATGTATATCCACTTTTAAAGTCCAAAGACGACTTAGCCTTCGCAAATAGATTTGTAAAAGCATATAAAAATATAGGTATCGACGCGAAACTTCAAATAATCGGAGGAGGAAGTGACGCCAACTTCTTCTCAGAAGAAGGATTCAACTCCATAATAATCGGTGTCGGCATGGAAAAAGTTCACACCACCGAAGAATACTTGGTAATAGGTGAGATGAAAAACTCACTAAAAGTACTTCTTGAATTCTTCTTAAATTGCAATTAAAAAACAGGGTCAATCCCTGTTTTTTGTTGTGTAGAATCTTGATGCTCACTTATCAATTTTCTACAATATATTTTAAAAGGAGAATTTATTTTCTAAATATACTTATGATCTTCTTAAAAATGGATTCCTTTTCTCTCTTTGAATCTTTCTCTTCCTGTTTTTCTAATTCTTCTTTTAGATTTAATTCTTCATTTCCAATATTAATCTTATTTTTCTCGCTATGTCTTCTATCTTCAGCTTCTTTCGTTCTCTCTATTGCCCGGCTTATTAAGACCTCTTGTGCATTTATTCCCTTCACATTTGGAACTTTTAAGTAACTTCCGTCATTATTGAGCTTCCTCATTTTTACATCATCAGAAAACATGATGTCCATAAACTCTAAGATTCTATTTTTAATCTCGTAATCATAGATTGGAGCTGCTACTTCCATACGATTTCTAATATTTCTCGTCATGAAGTCCGCAGAAGATATATAGACCTTTGCGTCTACTCCCATTCCAAATTGATAGACTCTATGATGTTCCAAAAATCTTCCAACCACTTGGTAGATTTCTATATTTTCCGTGCGTTCTTCCACTCCTGGAAGGATACATGTGATTCCTCTTACCATCATGTCGATCTTGACGCCTTTGTTCGAAGCTTCAGAGAGTTTGTCTATTATCTTTCTATCGGAAATGGAGTTCATCTTAAGCCTTATATATCCATCTCCAGTCTTTTCTTGTCTCTCTATCTGTTCATCGATTAAAGCCTTAAGTCCTTCTTGCATAGATTTTGGACTTACAAGCAGGTGTTTGTATTCTCCATCTAAGTTTCCAATCATTATATTGTCGAAGAGATCTTTGGCATCCATTCCTATTTCTATATTTGAAGTCAAGTAAGAAAAGTCGGTGTAGAGTTTCGCAGTTTTTTCGTTGTAATTTCCAGTTGCCACTTGAGTTATAAAGGATATTTTTTCATCTTCAACCCTGGTTATAAGCAGTACCTTTGAGTGACATTTGTAATTATCAAACCCGTAGACAATTTTACATCCAGCTTCCTCAAGCCTAGATGACCACAAAATATTGTTGTCTTCGTCAAACCTTGCGCGAAGTTCCATTAGAACGAAGACTTCTTTTCCGTTCTCAACAGCTTTTATAAGTGCCTTTGCTATTTTTGAATCCTTGGCAATTCTATAAAGGGTGATCTTTATTGAGATTACCGCTTCATCTTCTGCAGCCTCGTTAAGTATGTCGATGATCGGGTCCATGGACTCATATGGATATGATAGAAGGATATCTTTTTCCTCAACCTGCTCTATCATTTTTCGATCTGGATCTATCATGTAAGAAGGCTGCGGCGAAAACTTCTCGTCCATAAATTTCTCTTTTAAATCTTCTGGCATTTCATCTATGAGACTGAATATAAATCCAGCTCTAACAGGCGATTTCGTAACAAAAATATTGTCCTCATCAAGATGTAGCTTATCCATAAGAGTTTCTTTTAATTTTGGAGTGAGTTCGCCGTCGACTTCAAGTCTTACAGGTTTTAACCTCTTTCTCTTCTTAAGCATGGTCTTCATATGTGCTCTGAAGTCCTTGTCCACGTCATAATCGTCGTCATTGTGAGAAATGTCGGCATTTCTTGTGATGCTCATGATGTACTTTTGTTCACAGATATAATTTTCGAATACCTTGTCTCCAAACTCTTTAATCACATCTTCAATAAGCACGATGGTCTTGTCAGAGATCTTGATATATCTATTTAATATGTCCGGCACAAATATAAGTCCAATGTAGGATTTGTCCTTTTTATTTTCTTTTTCCTTCTTCTCGTCGACTTTTAAAGACTTGAGAGAAAACACCACGTTTAATGAGAGGTTAGGAAGCCTTGGAAAAGGTCTCGTCCCATCTACCACTTGGAAATTTAGAATCGGCTCAATATTATTGTCAAAATAATACTCCAAGAACGCTTTTTCTTTCGGTCCAAGCTGAGATACTTTTTCCAAAAATATTTCTTCACTTCTAAGATCATTTACAATTCTGTCGTAGGTTAGATCTTTTTTTATGTAGAGATCTCTTGTAACTTCCATTATCTTATCGAGCTGTTCTTTTGGGCTTAGACCTGACTTGTTGTCAACAGCCTTCTTCTTTAAATCGCTAAGATCCGTTAGAGTTCCCACCCTAACCATGAAAAATTCTTCTAAATTAGAATCGAAGATAGAATAGAACTTTAACCTTTCAAACAATTTTACGTCCTTGTCATTTGCCTCTTCTAAAACTCTTTCATTAAATTTTAACCATGATAATTCTCTATTCTGAGTAAAAGAATTGTCCATACTACTCCCTTCCTATAATACGCTCGTAGACATAGCCCTCCCTTACACCAGTTCTACTTACATTTATCTTATCCGCTGAAAAATAATTGGCGATCCTAATTAAAATAATCATGCCAGGCACCAATGTGTGAATCCTGTCCGCCTTCACAGAAATGATAAGATCTAGTGTATTTCTGCTATCCATGTCGATGATGTCGTCGAGCATGTCCCTTAGCTTATTTCTATCCATAATAATATTTGAAGATTTTAAATTGTAAAATTCATTATAGAGATCAAGGCTCGCCCTTGCAGAACCACCGACTGCACAAAGAGTGTCATACTCTTTTTTCTTAATCTTTGTATCTTCAAGCATATTTTTGACGCATTTATCGATGTCTTTTCTTTCCGACTCTTTAACGAGAAGACCTTTAACGAAATCCTCAAAAGCAGAAAGAGAGCCAATCTTAAGACTCGTAGACTCTATTACCTCTTTGTCATCGAAGACAACAATTTCAGAAGAGCCACCGCCAATGTCTGTAAGCACCCCTTTCGAAACATCAAGAGTCTTAGAAGCACCGACAAAAGAAAGTCTAGCTTCGTCGTCTTCAGATAGAATTTCGATGTCGAATCCAACTTCATCTTTGACCCTTTTTAAAATCTCGTCCCTATTTGAGGAATCTCTGATAGTTGCAGTGGCAAATGGGAATACAGCGTCAATGTCGTCAAAATTATCCGAAATATATTTAAATTTATTTAAAACAGCAATCAGCCTCTTGATACCTTTTTCACTGAGTTTACCCTTGGAAAAATAGTTGCGAAGAGAAGCCTGTTCCTTTTCACTGAAAAGCCCTATAGCGTTCTTGTCAACAACTTTAAAAACTGACATCCTGATGGTATTTGAACCAATATCTATAACTCCATAAATCATAAATCAATCTCCTTAACAATTATATGTAAATAAAATATAGCCTCTTTAAAGTAATTGTAAAATTTGTGTATAGAAATTACAAATATTTTTAAAAAGAAGCTCAAAAAAAGCAAACACCATAGATGTTTGCTTAATTTTTATTTTTACTTATCATTTGAACCAATTGGGTTTATAATTATATCTTTTCCTTCCAGTATCAAATTCATATTTTTCATTGAACACATGCTACCGCACATGGTGCAGGTGCCTTCTTCTTCTGGTGTTGATGATGCTCTGTATTCTCTGCATTTTACTGGATCGATGGCAAGTTCAAACATGCCCTCCCAGTCGAGTCTCTGTCTTCTCTTACTCATTTCTAAATCTATTTCTTTTGCAGATTTAAGTTTTGCAATATCTCCTGCGTGAGCCGCGATCTTAGATGCGATGATTCCTTCTTTTACGTCGTTTACATCTGGTAGTCTTAGGTGTTCCGCCGGTGTTACGTAGCACAAGAAATCCGCTCCATGGCTTGCTGCTATTGCTCCGCCAATGGCGCTTGTGATGTGGTCATATCCTGGCGCGATATCTGTAACTAATGGTCCAAGCACGTAGAAAGGTGCGTTATGGCAGAGTTTCTTTTCGAGTCTCATATTCATTTCTATGTCGTCTATTGGCACGTGACCTGGTCCCTCTATTATAACTTGGACGTCTTTTTCCCAAGCTCTCTTAGTAAGTTCACCTAGGGTTATAAGCTCTGCAATTTGTGAAGGATCTGTAGCATCGTGGATTCCTCCCGGTCTTAGAGAATCTCCAAGGGATAGTGTCACGTCATATTCTCTCAAAATTTCCAAAAGTTCATCGTAGTATTCGTAGAATGGATTTTCTCTGTCATTCATCTTCATCCATCCAAATAAAAGTGATCCGCCACGGGATACTATTTCGTTAACCCTTCTATTTCTCATGAAAATTTCGGCATTTGCTCTGTTTATTCCACAGTGAATAGTCACGAAGTCAACTCCGTTTTCAGCATGGTTTCTAACTACGTCTAAGAATTCTTCTGCCTTGATAAAACTAAGTCCCTTGTCCAAGAATCCAACCGCATCATACATAGGAACGGTTCCCACCATTGCAGTAGATTTTTCTATAAGTCTCTTTCTAAACTCTTGAGTCTTGCCGTAGTTTGATAGGTCCATTATGGATTCTGCACCCATATTAAGCGCCATATCCACCTTTTGCATTTCAAGGTCAAGGTCGTTTAGATCCTTAGAAATTCCAAGATTTACATTGATCTTAGTCCTAAGTCCAGTGCCTATTCCTTCTGGAGATATAGATTTGTGATTTCTATTTCTAGGTATGACAATCTCGCCTTTTGCAATCTTCTCCAAAAGAAATTCTTCACTGACATTTTCTTTTTTCGCAACGATCTTCATCTCTTCAGTCACAAAACCATGTTTTGCAGCTTCCATCTGTGTCTTATACTTCATAAATTAAAAAAACCTCCTAAAAAATTTTATAGGAGAAAAACATGCCTCATCCCTCGCAGGCATTATCCTGCAGGTAAAAATGGTCGAAGTCTAACTTCCTCTCAGCACATAGCTCCCATAGATTATTAATTTACAATTACTATTATAATAGAAAAAAGAGATTTGGCAAAATAGTATTTCCAAACCTCTACATTCTATCTATTCAAATAGTCTTCGTTTGCTTTTATAAGCTTTCTATAATACTCGTCGTAACTTGGGCTGAATTTTCGAATAAGAGGAATCGCAACTTCATAATAATTATTGTCCGTCATGTACTTACTTAATTTATCCTGAAGTTTCTTAAACTCACTATTCTTGTATTCGTCGCTATTTTTATATTTTTCGTACTCATCAATGATTTCCCTGTTTTCCTCTAGCCATTCTTTTGAATTACTTACAGCGTCAATCTTGGATCTATTTATTTCATCCAAAGTTTCCATATCGAAGCCAGCGGATATTTTATCCAAGTATTCTTTTTCTTCATCGGTAAGATTAAACTCTGGCAAGCTGTCCAAATAACCAACGAATTTTTCAAAAGCAGCTCTTCCATCATCCTTTAACGGCTCATTTAAAAATGGTCTGTACGCGGAGAAAATGTGGTGACCCCATAAAGTTGGACCTAATACCAGGACTTGTAGTTTACTTTTCCTGGTATTATTTTATTCCTTTCCACCCCTAGGGGTGGAAAAATTTTTATGCTGTGTTTAACTT
>CABTWG010000030.1 GCA_902488455.1 uncultured Peptoniphilus sp. | reverse complement strand
GTCCTGGTATTAGGTCCAACTTTATGGGGTCACCACAAGCAGTGGGGCATTTTTTAATGCCTAAAGCAAGGGAGGAATTATGAATAACTTACAATCAAAAAGAGGAATAAAGACGAGAAACATAACCAGGGTAGGAGTCCTATCTGTAATGGCATTTATACTAATGAATGTAAAGATGCCACTTGCGTTTATTGCACCTGCATTTATGAAGTTAGATATCTCTGACGTGCCAGTGCTACTAGGAGCATTTACCATGGGTCCAATCTATGGAGTGATAACAGCAGTGATTAAAAACATTCTAAATATCATAATCACTGGTACAGATACAGGAATGGTTGGAGAACTTTCCAATTTCATAATCGCATCTGTATATGCAGTTACAGCTTCAACATTTTACAGAAGACATAGAACCTTTAAAGGGGCTATACTTTCTTTAGTGCTTGGAGTAGTTCTTATGACTGCAGCAGCATTTGTTTCCAACTACTACTTTATCTTTCCTCTATACGCAAAGATAATGCCTATGGAAGCCATAGTAGCAGCAGGAACAAAGATATTTCCAAAAGTAACGGATCTATTCACCATGATGGTTTACTGTGTAATTCCATTTAATATTATCAAAGGATCTATCACAGCGGTTGTAACAGTCCTACTCTATGAAAGAGTAAGACCTGTGCTTAAAGATTCATAAAATTATAAGAAATTATAAAAAAGAGCAAGGAGTTATTTTATCCTTGCTCTTTTGCGTTTAAAATTAGAAAAAAAGTAGCTAGAATCTAGCTACCTTAAAAATTTTTTTATTCTTCGTCAGCTGCTTCTGTTTCAGCTACTGTTGGAACTTCTGCTGATACTTCTCCGTCAGTTTCTTCTTCGATCACTTCTTCTTGTGGTTCAGAAAGAACTGCTACAATTTCTTCAAGATCTGCGTGGATATGAATCTTGTCATTTCCTGCGATATCTAAATCAGCTACAGTCATGTTGTCACCGATTTGCATGTCTACAACATTTACTACTGCTTCTGATGGAAGGTCTGCTGGTAGACACTCAACTTCTATGCTATCAATGATTTGCATAATAACTGATGGTTGAGCCTTGATACTGTCTCTTCCTTCTAGTACTACTGGAATAGTAACTCTAATCTTTTGAGTCATATCAATTAGGTATGCATCAAAGTGCAAAATTTGATTTTTGAATGGATGTTTTTGAATTTCTTTAATTAGAAGATCTTTTTGTTCTCCTTCTAGGTCAGCTTTGAAAATATTTGAAGTACCATTTACTTCATAAGCTTTTACTAAATCTTTTTCAATTGCAGCTACTGATACTGCTTCTTCTCCTTTTGAGTAAACAACTCCTGGAACTAGTCCTTCTTGTCTAAGCTTGTCTACTTTATTTTTTCCGTGTTGATCTCTTTTTTGTAATTTTAAAATCATAAAATTCCTCCTATTTATTTAATTATACCAGAACCTAGGCATATTTCTCCAGAATAAAACACAGCTATTTGTCCTGGGGTTACACCTTTAAGTGGTTTCTCTAGCTTAACTTTAAGTGTGTCGTCGTCTACTTTTGTTACTACCATGCCTACATCAGGGGCACGATATCTAATCTTTCCAGTGCAGTTAAGTGGATAGTCTGGTGTTCCATTTATAAAAAATGGTTCTTCAACATAGAACTCATCTCTATATAATATAGGATTATCCACCCCTTGTGCAACTATTAATTCGTTTTTTTCTAAATTTTTATCTGCAACGAAGAAAGGCTCTCCAGTTCCTACGCCACCAATACCGATTCCTTTTCGCTGTCCGATGGTGTAATGCATAAGCCCTGAGTGTTCTCCTAGTACGTTTCCAGCCTCATCTACAATATTACCTGGCTTGGTGAAAAGAAATTTATCTAAAAATGTGTTAAAATCTCTTTCGCCTATAAAACAGACTCCTGTGGAATCTTTTTTCTTTGCAGTTGCAAGATTTAATTCTTCTGCAATCTCTCTAACTCTTTCTTTTTTTATATCTCCAACAGGAAAGATTGTTTTCTTAAGAGCAACTTCGGGAACCCTCGATAGAAAATAAGACTGATCTTTATTTTCGTCGACTCCTCGCAAGAGATAACTATGTCCATTTTCATGTTTGACCCTTGCGTAATGGCCCATAGCTATGTAATCTGCGCCAAGTTCCAAGGCAAAATCTAAAAATGCTTTAAACTTTATATTTTGGTTGCACATTACATCTGGATTTGGAGTCCTGCCCTTCTTATATTCGTTTAAGAAATAAGTAAAGACGGTGTCCCAATATTCCTTTTCAAAGTTTACAGTGTAGTACTTGATACCTAGGGCGTTTGCAACCTTGACTACATCTAAATAATCGTCAGTAGCAGTGCATTCTTCGTCATTTTCGTCCCAGTTTTTCATAAAGACTCCGATGACATTGTAGCCCTGTTCTTTTAGTAGATAGGCTGCAACGGAAGAGTCCACTCCACCGCTTATACCAAGCACCACTGTTTTTTTATTTTCTGTCAACTTTTCACCCCTTCATAGCTCATTGATATTAAGCCAATTCCTGTGTGAACACAGATTATTGGGCTTAGATCTTCAATATCTATTTGAAGAGTGTCATCTTTTTTCAAAAATAAATCTTTTAACTGAACTGATCCTTCAAAGTTGTCACAATGATATATGACAATTTTATTTGAGCTTACATCTCTGTTTTTAAAGTAGATGTCTACAATCTTTTTATACGCTGATTTGACCCCTCTTGCTTTGTCAATAGGCACGAGTCTTCCTTCTTTATTTATGTGAAGAATTGGTTTTATTTTTATGGCAGTTCCTAAAAATGCTTCGACAGAAGAAATTCTACCACCGCGCTTCAAGTGATTCAAATCATCAACGATGAATACAGAAGATATATTTTCTGAAAATTTCATTAATTCTTCTGCGTTTTCATAAAGACTCATTCCAGAGTCCATATTTTCAATTGCGTGGTGAAGGATTATACCCATTCCCCAGGTTGCATTTTTTGTGTCTACAATCTCTATTTTTCTATCTGGATACTCTTCTTCTAGGGCTTCTTTTGCATTTATAGCTTGAAGATATTGTCCACTGAGTCCAGAAGAGAAAGCTAGGTACAAGATATCCATTCCTTCTTCCAAAGTTTTTCTAAATGTCTCTTCAAATTTAAACTGATTTATCATCGTCGTAGACATTTCAGAAGTCTTTAAAAGTTTTAGAAACTCCTCTCTTGACATTTCTTTATAATCTAATGTATGTGTGTAAATTTTTTCATCTATTATAAATTCCATTGGAATTATTTCTGCTCTACTTAGGTCACTTTTGAAAAAATCTCCAGCAATATCTGAGTAAATTTTGTACATATAACACCTCTATATACATAATATCTATTTGTTGAGTAAAATTCAACATGATGATACAATTATAAAGGTGATATTATGAAGAAAATTATATTAATGATTATATTTAGTCTATGTTTGGTGGGCTGTTCTAATGAGAAGACCTATGAAAAATATCAGACACAGTTCTATGATTGTTTCGACACTGTTATAGATGTGGCAGTCTATGCACAGAGTGAAAAAGAAGGACAAAGACAGCTCGAACTTATAAAAGACGAGTTTATTAGACTCCATAAACTATTCGACAGATACAATAACTATGAAGACGTGGTAAATTTCAAGGATGTAAACGACAAAGCAGGAATAGAACCTGTAAAAGTTTCTGATGAAGCATTCGACCTTATGAAATTCTCTATAGATTCTTATAACAATATCTCTCGCAAGGTAAATATAGCAATGGGCCCTGTGGTAGACATGTGGACAGAGTATAGAGAACTTTACGAAGGGGGGACAACTAAAGAAGAAGTGACAGAAAGACTCGGCTCACCACTTCCAACTAAAGAAAGACTTGAAAGTTTAAGACCACTTTTAAATATGGACAACATCGTTCTTGATGAAAAAGAAAAATCCATCTACCTTACAGAAAAGGGAATGGAAGTTGAAATGGGAGCAGTTGCCAAAGGATATGCCACAGAGCTTGTCGCTCAGTACGCAGAAAAAAATGGCGTTAAGTCTGCAATCATTTCCGCTGGTGGAAACGTAAGGATCATCGGTAAACCTCTAGTAGAAGGAAGAGATACATTCTTAGTTGGAGTTAGAAATCCAGACGCTGAAGAAGGAGCTCAAAACTCTGTACAAGCAGTGCTTGCAGTAAACGAAACTTCTATAGTAACTTCTGGAGACTACCAAAGATACTTTGACTTAGACGGCAGAAGATACTCTCACATAATAGATCCGGATACACTCTATCCAGACACTTTATTTAAATCTGTAACCATAACAAACAAAGACTCTGGACTATGTGACTTCCTATCCACAGCAGCGTTTCTAAGCACAGAAGAAGAAGCTGTTAATATGCTTCAAAAAGAAGATGCAGACGGATACTTCATAGATTTAAAAGGAAATGTAAGTTACACCAAAGGATTTGAAAATATATTAAAAGATTAGGACTAATATGAACAATAACTTAAGAGGGCTATTCTTTCACTTTTTAGTGATAATAGCTACATTTGCACTAAGCTACTTTATAAATTTTATAGAACCAGTAAGAAATTTAGTCTATGGAAATATGGTGTTTAAAATAATAATCGTCATATTAATTCTGTATCTATATTTCTTACTTGGAAGAGGCATGAGTAAAAAGAGACCTACAAGAGAGGATATCTTGACTGGAAACTTAATAATATTTATTTCTCTACTGACAATAGGGATAGCATTTCTAGGACTTAGAGGAAGATTCTTCGAAGTAGGACCAGGTGGAAGCTACTATAGATTTCCAATGGACATCTTCCTATATCCTGAGCTTTATATTTTGAAGCTCATAGGCTACTACGATAATTACATCGCAATAATAGTTTCATCATTTGTACCTGGAATAGTTTATTTCTTCTCCATCAAGAAATCCAGAGCACAAATGAGAAGAAAAAGAAGACTTGAAAGGAATAGGAGAAGAAATGAAAAACGATAAAATAAAGAACAAGGCGTTTCTTAGAAGATTATTTCTAGTATTTTTAGTTCTTGTACTTTACTTAGGAGTTTCCTACTACAATAAAACCGTGACAAACCAAACCTTTGAAAAGGTAAAAGTTACAAAGGTTGTAGATGGAGATACATTCTATGTAGGCCCGGATAAAGTCCGAGTCATAGGTATAAATACACCGGAAGTAGGAGAAAACGAAGAGGAACTTGGAGAAGAGGCAAAGATAAGAGCAGAAGAACTTATCTTAAACAAGACAGTATATTTAAAGACAGGCAAAGAACTGGTAGATCAATATGGAAGAAACCTTAGATACGTGTTTCTTGTCGATCCAAAAAATGTCTCAAATATAGATGAAAAAATGCTTAGAGAAGCTACATTAGAAGGCGTTCTATTAGATGAAGGCTTGGCTAGATGTTACTTCTTTAAACCAAATAACGAATACGAAGAAACCTTTAGAAAGTTCGAAGATGAAGCAAGAAAGAATAAAATGGGAATGTGGATCATTTCCGATGAAGGAACCACAAGGGGGAACTGATGTATAAATACGATATGAAAGAACTCACAGCTATAGCAAAAAACATGCTTATAGAAAGAGGAATAGAATTAGAAAAGATAGCAGATGTAGTATATGAACTGCAAAAACCATATAATGAATATGTAACTCACGAACTATGTCTTGAATCGATAGAGAGAATACTAGAAAAAAGAGAAGTAGTACATGTAATACTTACAGGATTTCAACTGGATAAACTTGCAAATGAAAAGAAACTAGATGAACCACTACAATCAATAGTTGAAGCAGATGAAGGACTATATGGAATAGATGAAATACTTCCACTAGGAATTACAAATCTATATGGCTCAATAGGGCTTACAAATTTCGGCTACTTAGACAAAGAAAAGCTTGGAATAATAAAGGAACTCGACGAGAGAAAGAAGACAGGAAAAGAAGTGACCACATTTGCCGATGACATTGTGGCGGCAATTGCAGCGGCAGCGGCATCAAGGGTAGCCCACATGAATATACAAAAATCAAAAGAAAGTTGAGAAAATACTTAGAAATACTTGACAAAACGAAGTAATTAATATATTATTATCAAAGTGTTTTAAAAGCCCCGGAAAATTTTAAATCACAGGAGGACTCATGAATAACAAGAGTTACATGGCTAAGGCCAATGAAATTGAAAGAAAGTGGTACGTTATAGATGCCACAGATAAAGTACTTGGTAGACTTGCAACAGAAGTAGCAACAATACTAAGAGGAAAACACAAACCAACATTCACACCACACGTTGATACTGGCGACTTTGTAATTATAATTAACGCAGAAAAAGTTCGTCTAACAGGAGATAAATGGGATAAGAAACTTCACGTATACCACACTGGATATCCAGGAGGAAGAAAAGAAGTTGCTTACAAAGAACTTAGAAATAAGTATCCTGAAAGAATAATCGAACTAGCTGTTAAAGGAATGCTTCCAAAAAATAGACTTGGAAGATCTATGTACAGAAAACTTAAGGTTTATGCAGGGGAAAATCATCCTCACGAAGCACAAAAACCAGAAGTTTACGAATTTTAATTGGAGGTAGTTCATGGAAAAGCAATATAGAGGAACTGGAAGAAGAAAATCTTCTGTAGCTCAAGTAAGACTTGTTCCTGGAAATGGATCATTCACAGTAAACGGAAGAGATTTAGAAGACTACTTTAATTATGAAACGCTAATTACAGTTGCAAAATCTCCGTTAGAGCTAACAGAAACAACAGGAAACTTTGACGTAATCGTTAAAGTACACGGTGGTGGATTTACAGGACAAGCAGGTGCTGTAAGACACGGACTTTCAAGAGCGCTACTTGAAGCAGACGCTGAACTAAGACCTGTCCTTAAAAAAGCAGGATTTCTAACAAGAGATCCAAGAATGAAAGAAAGAAAGAAATACGGTCTTAAAAAAGCAAGAAGAGCACCACAATTCTCAAAGAGATAATATTAAGAGCATTGGAAATTCCAATGCTTTTTTTATTGCAAATTTATTTTAATAAAAATATAGATTCAAAATCTAAAGAAGATTTCTAATTTTATAGAAATTTTTAAATAGCTGTAGTACACAGATTAATGTATAGATTCTGAGATAAACATTTGTTATTTTTACTAATTTGTGATACTATAAACAAAACTAGATTAAATATTGTAAAAATTTAATTTATAGGAGGTAATTGTATGAAAAGAAATTTATTTTTAATCATTATGATGCTATTTGTTATAACATCAATATCCAATGTATATGCTCAAGAAATGAAAGAAGAAATCTTTTTGAAAAATTCAGAAAATACTCGTGATGAAATAAATCTAAGAAAGCATTTTTTAAAAGATTTAATTCAAAATAAGCAAACTTTGGAAATTAAATCTTTTAAGCAGTCTAATAAACTTGAACATAAAAGCATATCAGAAGCAGCATTAAATAAAAATTCTCTGCAAGGTGCATCATTTGAAAATATTGATGTTATAAAGTTTCCCGAAATAGAAATTAATAAAAAATTGGTGAAACTTTATCCAGAATCAACCAAAACCAGAGATGAAATTTTATCAATAAATAAAAATTTTTATGAATTGTTAAGACAAGATATTAGAAATAAATTAGAGATTGATGTCTCAATTGAAGATTTATCTGATCAATCTAAAATTGACTATTTTATGTTATCATATTTAGGTCTTGACAGTATTAATCTTGACAGAGCAGATGTTGTAAATTTTTTTGATGCGATTTCTTTAGCTAATAATACTGATAGAAATAATCACACATTGTATTTAATTTACAATGAAAAATTAGATCAATTTGATGAAGAAGTAACCGAACCTGTTGAAATACAAAATGAAAATTCGAATTTATCTATAACAGACACAAACAAATCTGAAAATAGTTTTTTTCGAAATACTTTTCAAACTTATTCTTCGTATAATAGATGGGATGCTGCAAATTATGCTATTAGTTGGTGGCATTTAACAAATAATATGGATTATCCGTATTATGCACGTTATAATAAATACGATACTAATAGAAATGATTATAACCAATTGCCTTACGATGGGTATGAAAATAAAAGTCAATCTAATCCTCGAAGAGGTTGGAATGATTGTACTAATTTTGTATCACAAGCTTTAGCTGCAGGTGGATTACAACAAAATAGTGATTGGATATATAGAGATGGTGGTTTTTTTTCAAAACCAACACATTCATGGGGTGGTGCAGCTAATTTTTATGAAGTATTTAGAGATAGATTTGGATTAGTTGGTACAAATAACGTTACGGTTGGAGATGTCGGACAACTTATATATCAAAATGCAAATGTACCATTTCATACAATGATTATAACAAGAGATTCTGGATCTGGTATTAATAATAAATATGTAACTTACCATACAACTGATCGACGAGACATGAATGCTAATCAATTATTTGGTATGTATGAAAGAACGGTATATTTTTATTTCTATCACATTTACTAAATTTAAATAAATTACTCTTTTTATTGTATGATAATTATTTAAAACACGGTTCTTGCGAAGTAAGAGTATAGCGTGTTATACTCTTACTTCGATTATTTATTAGTTCGCACATTTTAAAATGTGCGAACTTTTTATACAGTTTTTTTAAGAGGTGTCTATGGGATTTTTTTCAATTCATATGCAGAAATTTTCTACTGGAGATATTAAAGGTCTTGAAGTGGAAGTCGATCGTAAAAGTAAAAATTTAAAAAATCAGGATATTAATTATTCTCTTTCACAAAAAAAATATTGATTTGATCAAACCTAAAATCAATTTATATTTTGACACTTTAAATAGAGTTGATGAGTTAAAAAAATCAGGTTCAAGAGTCCAAAAGAATTCTGTTACTTATGCTGGATTTATTTTTCTCTTCCTGAAGATATAGACAAGAACAGTATTAATCAGGAGAAATATTTTAGAATCTGTGTTGAATACCTACAAGATAAATTTAAAAAAAGAAAATGTAATACAAGCTACAATACATAAAGATGAATCAAGACCACATTTACATGTTTATTTAGTTCCTGAAAATAAAGAAACAGGAAAATTACAAGCTAGAAAAAGCCTTGATAGAAATTTTAAAGAAGCTCACTGACTTTGCCGAACAGATTAAACTTGGTATCAAAAAAGAACATTGGAACTCCTATGAACTTATGAATGAAAAGATAATAAGGTCATTAGATAAAAATTAAACCCAGAGAAAATCCCTGGGTTAGATATAAATTCCTTAGCTAGAGTTAGGGAATTTTTTTAATACATAAATTTCTAATTAAAAATTCTATTCAATACATTGACACTCATCGATATAGTTGTTACAATTACATTGATAACCATCTATCTACAAAGGAGAAATATTATGAAATTACTAGATGTAGCTGCAATTTTCAAAGTATTAGGAGATCCTACACGTCTTAAAATTATTCAGATTCTTTCCGATGATAAGGAGAGATGTGCCTGTGAACTTCTTGAAACTTTTGATATAACTCAGCCGACCCTTTCTCACCATATGAAGATTTTAAACAATTTTAAACTTATTAAGACTAGAAAAGCTGGGGTTTGGAACTACTATACATTAAATAAGAAGACTGTAATGGAATTTAAACACTTTATAGATGAACTATGTGATAAAAACTCTGGAGAAAGCAATGATGTTTAATTTTATTCAAAATAATATTTTGAGGATGGTCTGGCTAAATGATTTGGTAGGATCTATTTTAAAAATTTTTAGAATCGACTTAAATACAAAAATAGGTGAGGCAATTCAGTTTTTTATCTATGATGTTTTAAAGATATTTATACTGCTTTGCGCTCTTATATTTATCGTTTCATATATACAGAGCTTCTTTCCACCTGAGAGAAGTAAGAAGATCATGGGAAAATTTAAGGGAATTTCTGCAAATATTGTGGCGGCTTTACTAGGAACAGTGACACCTTTTTGTTCTTGTTCATCCATTCCACTTTTTATTGGATTTACAAGTGCAGGTCTTCCATTGGGAGTTACGTTTTCGTTTTTAATTTCTTCTCCAATGGTTGATATAGGAAGTCTTATTCTTCTTATGAGTATCTTTGGAGCAAAGATAGCTGTCGTTTACGTTTTGCTTGGGCTTGTCATAGCTGTTATTGGTGGAAAGATTATAGAAAGCGCTAAGATGGAGAATGAGATTGAAGAGTTTATCTTAAATGCAAATGTAGGAGAAGTTTCCCAATCGGAAATGACCATAGAGGATAGAATTAATTTTTCTAAGGATCAAGTGGTATCCACTTTTAAAAAAGTTTATCCCTATGTACTAGTAGGTGTCGGAATAGGAGCGATCATCCACAACTGGATTCCCCAAGATTTCATAGAAAAGATACTGGGACAAAAGAGTATCCTTGGTGTTGTAATTGCAACCCTTGTAGGAGCACCAATGTATGCAGATATCTTTGGAACCATACCAGTAGCTGAAGCCCTCTTTGCAAAGGGAGCGCTACTAGGAACGGTTTTAAGTTTTATGATGGCTGTGACCACACTATCTTTGCCATCGATGATCATGTTAAGAAGAGCGATAAAACCTAGATTGTTAAGGCTTTTTATAATAATATGCGTAATAGGAATCATAATAGTTGGATATATTTTCAATATATTTAGTTATCTATTCATATAAATAAAATAGGAGGAACTATGAAGAAGAAAGAATTATACGTACTTACAGGATTTTTAGGATCTGGGAAGACTACATTTCTATTAAATCTTTTAGATAAGATTAAAGATAAAAAGATAGGAATCATTCAAAATGAGTTTGGAAAAATAAATGTAGATGGAGAAATAATAGATAGAGATGGAATAAAGATGACGGAAATCAGCAGAGGCTCCATCTTTTGTTCCTGTTTAAAACTAAATTTTGTAGAATCTCTTGCTGAAATGGGAAAGATGGATCTAGACTATGTGTTCGTTGAAAGTTCAGGACTTGCAGATCCATCCAATATAGAAGAAATCCTGGAAGCTGTGAAGGTACTAGCAGGAGATGTGTATGAATTTAAGGCTGCAATATGCCTTATAGATGCAGTTAACTTTATAAATCAAATTAAAGAAGAAGAAACTGTCTATCGTCAACTTGTCCACTGTCATATGGCAATAGTAAATAAGATTGATCTTGTAGATGAAAGCCAAATTGAAAATATAAAGGAAAAAGTCTTGGAAGTAAATCCCAATTGTCTTTTGAAATTTTCAAATGAAGGAAATATCGGACTGGATTTTTTAAATACTGATCTAAAATCTTTAAATAAAATAAAAAGTGAAGATTCTTTAAACACTGTTGACAACAAACCTAAGACCATTTCCTTGCAAACAGAGGAAATTCTTACAAGGGACGAGCTAAATGAGTTTTTAGAAAAAGTACTTCCAGACTGTTATAGAATAAAGGGATTTTTCCACCTAGAAGAAGGCTGGGTACAAGTAGATGTGGTTGAAAAGCTAATCGATTACAAACCGCATGGTGAAAGGGAAAACTCAGAGCTCGTGTTTCTCTCAAAGGTAGGTCCAAAGGTCATAAGAACCATAGATACAAATTGGAAAGAAATAGTAAATAAACCAATGAAGCTTAAGAATTGAGGTGTAAGATGATAATAAAAGTAATTGGAGAAGGTTGCAAAGATTGCGATAAGCTCTATGAAAATGTGACAGAAGCGGTAAATGAATTAAATCTCGATGCAAAAGTAGAAAAAGTTGAAGATCTAATAGAAATAGTAAAACTCGGAGTGATGACATCTCCATCTGTAATGGTGGATGGTAAGCTTGTTGTGAGCGGAAATGTTGCAAGTGTAAAGAATCTGGTTAAGATTTTAAAAAAAGAAATTTGACAAAATATTTCACACTACCAACTTAATAAATGATATATTAATATTACAATCTCTATCTATCTTCCACTATCTGCTAAAATCTTTAAATCATATATGATATTTCTCAAACTTATTAAAGTTGAAATTCATTTAACTCAGTTATTTAATAAAAAATCAGAATTAATTATTATTTAATAATATTAATATAATAGGAGGTAAGTATGAAAAAGTTAATAAAATTTTTTATAATGGAATCAACTATTAAAAAAATTGTTTTATTAGTATTGTTTTTAATTCTTTTTCAATACATTAATGGTGATCTTATTACAAAAAATGATATAAGAGAAGTATTTATTGCTTCTCTCTTAATTTCAATAATACTCTTACCATTAATTTTATTTATTTTTATTAAGGATAAAGTAAGTTATAAAATAAATAAAAAAATATTTATATTTTTATCATTATTTTTGATTACTTACTTCTCTGTATATCAGTTAAGAGAAGACTATTTTAAAAAATATGTTGCAATATCAGCTTTTAAGCATTATATATCTGATGAAAACCAAAGTTTAAATATAAAAGATTATGACTTCTTAACTACAAAGCCTAGTGGAGATTGCGAAATACTATATAGATATAAATCAGACCAAAATGATTCTAGCAAAGATTTTTTTTATAGCTATTACGGAAAAAAATAATAAAGACAAAAGAAAATAAAAATGAAGATGTATATAATTACTCATCCAAAGATTATTTAAAAGATATTTTTAAACTAAAATAGTTATTGGAAAAATCAAAAGGGTTGATACACAAAACTTTTCACGCGACTAATAAAATAGAGAAAATCCCTATGACTAGGGATTTTTTGCGTTTTTGTTAAATTTATTCTGGATTTTAAAAATTATTTCTTTAAAATCTTTTTGATGCTTTCTTCGTTTAGGTTTTCGATTACATTTACCGCAAGGTCTACTGTAGCTTCGAAGTCAGTTAAGTCGGCGAAATTGTAGTGGCTGTGGACGAATCTTGAAGGAATACCTAGAACAAGCACAGGCACACCTTCTCCACTTAGATGGATTGCACCAGCGTTGGTACTACCAGCGCGGCGTACTGCTGATTGGTACTTGATATTATTCTTATCAGCGATTTCTTTTGCAAATTTAATGTATTCGAAACTGCTGATGTAGGACTGATCCATATGGCGAATTTGAGTTCCACCACCGAGGACGCCTTGGGCAACTCCAGAAGAGAAGTATCTGTCGTCTGCAGGGGAGCCTTCAAATAGAATTGCAAGGTCTGGCTTAACCTTTGCGCTTGTGATCTTTGCACCACGCATGCCCACTTCTTCTTGAGCAGCGAAACCTCCCACAACATTTACATTTAAATCTTTGCCTTCAAGCCTTTTCAAAGTTTCGATAATTGAGCAGCAGCCGAGCCTGTTGTCAAAAGCCTTGCCTCTAATTAGGTTTCTCTTAGAATCATATCTAAAATCCACAAGTGGAGCTACTGGAGCACCGACTTCAATTCCGAAGTCTTTGATAACTTCTTCTCTTGATTTCGCACCGATGTCGAGAAACATTGTATCGATTGAAAGAGGGCGTTTTCTCTCTTCTTCACTCATAAAATGAGGTGGAGTTGAGCCAGTGATGCCTTCTACGATTTCTCCACGATTGTTTTTGATTCCAACTAAGTGAGCAGGAATATTGGTAGGAACCCAACCTCCAAGGGGAACGAAAGCAAGAGTTCCGTTGTCCATGATGCTTTGAACCATGAAACCTACTTCGTCTGTGTGAGCATCGAGCATAACGGTAGTAGGTTTATTGGAATTTTTCTTTGATCTTGCAAAGAGATTGTTCATAGAGTCTGTTTCTGTATCGAAACCATTTAAATATTTTTTTATAATAGTTAAAACGTCGTCTTCGAATCCAGATGGACCAAAAGCAGTGGTCAAATCTTTGATTAAATTAATGTCAGTCATAAATCCTCCTATTTATAAAATTTATAAAGTTTATTTAAAGATTATTTAAATTTATTATAACACTTTGAAGGCAAGGTTAAAAATGGGCGAGTTTGAGAATTGTTATTGATTACTGTCGGCTGGGAGGACTTGCTTTTCAGAGGTTAGACCCGTTTGACTTCGACGGCGATGCCGTCTCCGCTCAGGGTGACTGCAGTTGGGGGGGG
>CABTWG010000029.1 GCA_902488455.1 uncultured Peptoniphilus sp. | reverse complement strand
GAACCTAGAAGGTTCCGCTATGGGTGACTGTCTTCATTAAATCTTTTTCGAGATTAACCCTTGCAACTGCTGTCACCCTGAGCGAGCGCCAGCGAGTCGAACGGGTCTAACCTCCTAAGAGCAAGTCTTCCCAATTGAGATCCTTCGAAGCCCTAGCCGAAATCTTCGATTTCGTAGCAGGTCTCGTGCAAAGAGTTCCAAAGAAGCCGAATACAATGAAGGCTGATTTGTAGAACTCGACTGCCTACTCCGACGACTTCGTCATCTCCACTCAGGATGACATGTGGGAAGGACTTCGCCTTTTCACATGTGACTGTTTCCCTTTAGGTTGTTTCTGTAAATGGAAGCAGGTTGCTTCCGCTACGGGAAGTCATCTGTGTTGATCTCACCAGGGTTATACCCATTCGACTTCGACGGCGATGCCGTCTTCGCTCAGGGTGACCGAGGGGAGGAAGTTTTCCGCTACGGGTGACTGTCTTCATTAAGGTTATCCGCTACGGTGTTTCCCATTAGACTGTTTCTACTACGGAGGATACCTCTGGTTGTCTTTGTAATCATTCATCGATAACCAGCCCCCTTTTCCTTCTGTAGCTTAGATAAGCAAGTCCCATTAGAGCCAAACCGCAACTAGTAAATATGAACGTACCCATTCCACCAGTGCCAGGATATTCTGCCTTTTTATTTTCAACTTCTACAGGAGCTTCTGTATTTATTTCTCCCATAGTTGTGAAGGAATAACTATGCTCAATGTCTGCATCGCCTTTTGTACCTATGTGGAATGTTCTTTCTTCACTTATCTGTCCTATATCTATTTTAGTTTTTATGTCTAATACTGTAGATTGTGCCAATTTTGAAGACATTTCTAAAACTAAAGTCTTGTCTGATTCTATAGACCCACCATTTTTATTTTCCAACTCTTTTACTAAGTTATAAAGGTCAATTGTAGTCTTGCCCTTATAGCCTGTATAATCGTTGTCCAAGTTTAATGTATAAGTCTTTTCATCAGATTTTTGGTTTTCGCTATCTAATAAATAAGCCTTTATAGATATAGGTGTCTTTACATCAATATTGTTTTCAAAGAATTCATTTTTAAGTGGCAATCCTTCTAATGCTATCTTTGAATTATCTGTGTAGTTTATCTTTTGATGATCAGGATTAAATTTCATTGTTATGCTAGTATCATAAGTTTTGTGCATACCATTAGCATAAAATTGTCCCGGAGATTTATTTACATTCATTGTAGTCAAGTATTTTTCTTCTTGAACTTCTCCGTCTACTACTACAAATTCTTTTACGAAATCTCTTTGTTTAATATATCCCTTAGGTGCTTTTATTTCTTTTATTGCATAGTATCCTTGGTCATAGAATTTGAATTTTACAATTCCATCTGCTCCAGATGTGAATTTTGTAACTTCTGTATAGCCACTTGGAGCTTTTTCATCTTTATTTAAGACTAATTTGTTGCCATTATTATCTTGGTACATTTTTACAAGTTCTTTTGAGTATTCATCGCCTGCATTTTTCTTGTACCAGACTTCAAATTCCGCTCCTGCAAGAGCTTCTTTTGTAGTTGCGTCTATTTTCTTAAACTCAATTTCTTGCTCTTTTGTGTTTTCTATAACTATTGGTATATTTCCTGTTACTTCAACTTCTACTATTTCTTCTTTGCCGTCTTCTTTTGTTATGGTTACTTTTTTGAATATTTTACCTGATTCACTTACTCTAAAATCAAGAAGTGAGCCTGTTTGTTTATGGTATCCTGTCGGTGCAGTTACTTCTATTAATTGGTATTCACCAGGCTTTAATTTTCCAAATTCAAAGGAACCATCTTTTCCTGACCTTTGAACGCCACCTTGATAATCGTTGAAGTTTCCACTCTCATCTTTAAGATTAAGGGTAAATGATGCATCTTCAAGTGGATTTCCCTTCGGATCTACTTTCTTAAAGGTAATCTTATTAGATGGGTTCACTGCTTGGATTGTAAGTTCTGCTTTTGCGACTGCTTGATTTCCAAATCCATATACTGAATTTTGTCTATAAACATAATAATTAGTATTATCTAGTGATTGGAATTCTCCATATCCTGTGTACTTAGATTTATCTTTATCCAAAACTTTTCCTGTGACTTTGTATATATAAGAATCGCTAGAGGATATTCCTTCATAATGATGTATATTTATTTGTTGCCAATTTCCTAATTGTGAATATGCTCTAATTGTTACAGGTTTATTATAATTTGGACTCTCTTCATTTAATCCAAAAGATTCCGGCATATCATCAGGTAAATTATCTTGTGAATTATCTTTTAATGTAAAGTAATCAACTTTTACATTTTCTAAGTTTTGATCTGAAGAGTACACAAAATCAAACCTACTTGCTGGTTTTCTCAGCCTATTAACATAGAAATAATGAACAAATTCTCCAGTTTCTGGATTGTAGTAAACTATCTTGGAAGTAAGATTTAACACATTAGAATTAGTCCACCACTGTTGTGCTATGTCAAGATCATAAACTACATCAACTGTTGTATGTTTACTCGTATCATCTTTAATTCCAAATCCTACATCTACATTTCTAGCAGAATTTCTAACTTTATATAAATCTATAAAGGTTGAAATTTCATTTGAAAAATTAACTAAGTCATAGGTCTTTGCATATTCTGTGAAAGTATAGGTTATAGTTCCCTTTTCTTTGTCATAATTTGCTTTTGCTATTGTACCTACGCCATCTGCAAAAATATCAAGATTATCTAATCCAGTTGGAAATATTCCATTTACACTTAGTCTGTCTGATAGTTTCAGTACAAAATAATCCCCTGGATTTATCTTTGTATCTTTACCTAGCTTAAATTTATTTTTAAATACTAAGCTTTGTCCTGAATGTGGTCTTACAACACTATCCTTTTCTGTTTTTCCTGTCTTATCATCAGGATCCGGTCTTTCAATGTGCATTTCTGATGATTCTAGAGTTATTTTATCGGATAAATCACTTCCTGTAGGTTTGATTTCTCCTTGATAAGGGTCTAAATCCTTACCACCTACTGTGAAATGCCAAACTTGACCTGTGTTTATATAACCATTTGGTGGCGTTTCTTCTTGAATCTTATAAGTTCCAAGATTAAGTCCTTCGAATTTTAGAATTCCATCTTCTCCAACTGTTCCAAATGTAACAGAGCCACTTGATGTGTTTGTTAATTTAAATCTTGCTCCCGGTTCAAGTCCTCCTCTTGTGATGTTAGCTCCAGTTTCATCAACTTTGTTTAATGTTAAACTACCTTTGCCTGGTTTTTCATTTATGATCTTACCCATGTTTTTAGCTGTGGCAGATGTTACATAGTCGATTAATTTTCCATCTTTTTCAGAGCTTGATTTTTCTGGTACATATTGGTAAATTCCATTTCCCTTGTCATACTCTAGTGAAATATATCCATTAGATGTTGGTGTAATTTGAATTTCAGTTATATTAAAGATAGTCTTTTCTTCTGGCTCATCTGGTTTGTTTGGATCTGGTTTTTTAGTCTTAGGGAATTGTATTTTCATTTCTTTTAAAAGAACATTTTTCCCATTTGGATTAATTATCTCAGTTTTATCCAAACTTGCATTTCTAGCTTCTTTTAATAAAACTTCTTTACCATTTACATCATAAGTTTTTAAGTCTCCAAATTTATATCCCGGCAATTGATATCCAGGTTCTCCTTCTTGTGGGAATAGGAAATCAACTTTATCTATACTGATACGCTCTCCAGTAATAGGATGGACTATTTGGTTTGATATTAAATTAACTGTTTCTATTGTGAAGAATAGGACTGGTTCTTTTATCGGTTTATATCCTTCAGGTGGTTTTACTTCCATTAGTCTATAACGACCAGGCTTTAGACCTCTAAATCCGAAGTAACCATTGAAAGCAGAACCTATATATGAGCCTTTTACATCTTCATAGTCATTACCAACTCTTTTTTGAAGTTTGAAGATTGCTCCTTCAAGTCTTCTCTTAGTAACTTCTTCTCCTTCTATTTCTTCCTTAGGATCATCTCGCCCATGCTTTGAGAAAGTAACATTGTATGTTTCTTCATCATTTATTACTGTCAATCCGCCTTGGTCGATTTCTGTAATCTTACCGGCTGAGTAAAGAGGTTTGATATCTACACTTGTCTTAATAGTAGTGTATTTACCTTGGTCTAGTGATGGATAAATACGTCCACCAGTTCTTCCTAGCTGTCCTGTCTCAGTTTGATTAAATTCAGTGTAACCTAAGTTTAAATTACCTTGTTGGTAAGTTCCATTTTTGACATCTTTCCAGATAATCTCTCCTCTATTGTCCCATCCTTGTGCTTCTTGGAATTTTCTTTCACCTTTATAAAATTCAAAGTTTAATTCTATCTTTCCAATATCATCTTTAGTTATATTGTCATCATAGAAACCTTCTATGTCTATAAAGTAAACTCCAGGAGCTAAATTCAATTGGTCTTCATCGAATCCCCAATTGAATGGTCTCCATCTTGCAGTGTTCACTGTGGATACATCAGGTTTAGACAAATCATGGTATCTCAATATTTCATCAAGTTCATGTTCATCTGCCGTGCCTTTAGCAAGCTTATAAGTTGACCTGTATGCTGTCTTAACTCCTTCTTTTAATGTTTCTGGAGATTTATTTGGAGTATCCTTTTCTTCTCTCTTTATCTCTGGTATTATCTGAACATTTAGTGTATCTTGAATAGCTGTTGTATCTATATAAATTCTTTGGATAAATGATTTAGCTTCTTTATTTATATAAGTTATTCTGGACTTATATTTTATTCCATCTTTTGTTGCAAGATTTGTGCTAGTTGTATCCTTTGATTTATCTGAATTTACATAGGTTGTAGGCGTTTCATCCGGTCCTTTGTATCTAGCTTTTAACTGACCTTTTTCTTCATAAACTTCAACTAACCACGGAGTTTTTTCTTCTTTGTAACCCAATGGAGCGTCCGTTTCAGTTATCTTATAATAACCTATTCCTAAGTTTACAACTTTGCCTTCTTTGTTTTTAAATACAACTTTACCATCTGCATCAGATACGCCTGTCAAAGTTCCAAAATTAGTGTCCACAGTTGTATAAGTTTCATCTGTTTTTACTAATTCAAATACCGCTCCCGGTAGTTTTCTGCCAGGTAAGTCTCTCTTGAAAAGTTTAAAATCAAGACCTACTTGCTTATTTGTTATTTGAGCAAGTTTGCCCTCTGTGATTTCTTTTTCATCTCCACCCGGTTGAGGATCTGGTGTTTCAGTTTTCTCAAATGTTGCAGATACTGTAGCGTCCCCTGCTGGCATTGTGAACTTATACTCTCCATTAGCATCAGCTGTAATAGGCTGACCATTCATAGTTACACTTTTTACTTTATACTTTTCACTTGGTGTAACAGTTAATTTGATTTCTGTACCTGCTGCTGCAGATGTTGGTTTAGCAGTGATTGTTCCACCCTCTTGTGGATTTTGAACTATTACGTTATAAGTTTTTGGAGCTTTATTTTTCCAAACTGCTGTTACTGTTGTATCAGCATTAAATTGTACTGATGCTCCCGGTTGATATTCTTGTCCATTTACGGACCAAGCTTTAAATTCTTGGTTTTCCGGTGGATTAAATCCGTTTGGTGGTAGTGGATATGTTTCCCCTTTATTCTTTATAACAGGTGTCATAGTACCAGATCCACCATTTGGATTGAAGCTTATTATGACAGAGTTCGGGTCTCTTTCAAATGTTGCATAAACATCTGCCCTAAAAGCACCCATTGTGAAGGTCATTTGTCCATTTCCATCATAAATGGCTTGAGTATAGTCAGACTCCGGTCTATTTATATAAAGTTGTTTTAACCTATACCCTGGATCTGCTTTAACGGTTATAGTTACACCATCACCTTGTTTTGCTTGGGTTTTATTACTTATAACCTGACCATTTTGAGTTGGCATTATGGTTATAGGATAAGTTGGAACTGGAGTGAGCTTAAAGGTTGCAGTTACATAAATATCTTTCTGTGCCATTTTAACTGTTACTGTACCTTTTTTACCAGCTTGTGTAGCATCAATTCCTGCTACTGTAAGACTTTCAAGCTCGTATCCTAGGTTTGGTGTTACAGTAAGGGTTACTATTTCATTATTTGCTGCTTTTGGTTTGTCAGATGTTACCTTACCATTTTGGATGTTAGGGTCTATTGTTACATTGTAAAGAGTTACTTTGTTCTTATTAACTCCATCTTCACTTGAGTATGAGTCTCCTGCCCAAGCATTTGAGCCATACAAGTCGCGTCTGTTTGGTTTATAGTCAGAACCAAGTCCCAAAGCTCCATTGTAAGAAGTTTCTACTTCTACTAGAATATACCCTCTTTGACTTCCTGGAATAGAAAATTGTACTCTTCTAGGTTTTCCATCAGGTATAACTTGAGATGGTGTAACATTAAAACTTGTCTTAGTTCCATTTAGAGCGTCATCAATATTTGATGCATTTACTTTGTATACTTTTACTATTGTATCGTCAGTTCTACCGTTCTTTAATGCAAGCTCAGCATTTTCTGGTTGCCTATGAAGTTGAACTAATCTTTCTTTGCCTGGAGAATCGTCTGTCAATAAGAACACTTGCTTAAATCTATTAGCATCTTTATTAATCTCAGTAATTCTTGTTGCTATTAAATTGTTTGAATGTTCTATGTTTGCTCTTCCTTCTGATTTAGTTGGGTCTACAACCTCCCAACCATCTGCTCTTTGTGCTTCTGGAACTATTTCATCGCCTATTTCTAACTCGTCTTGTGGTGTTTCTGTTCCTTCTATTATATTGTATAGACTTTGTCCTAGGGCTTTGGTTAGTACTCCACCTTCTTTTATAGAGATTCCTCTAGCTTCTAAACTACTGAATACTTCTGTGCCATATATTAGGTCTAATTTTTCTTTTGCTGATAGTTCGTCTATATCTCTATTTGAGTTAGCTAGTAGAGGTGTTTCTCCGTTAGATGCTGATTTTGCAAATACACTTTGTTTTTGTGGTGTTGTGTCTTCTTCTACACTTAATTCTGCATTTAGAGCAGTTCCAGCAGGATTTAATTGGTTATCTTTTATAAAGACTTTGCCCGTGTCGGTTATTCTAACTGTCCATGTTGTGTTTGCTTTTTCATAACCTGGTGCTGCTTGTTTTTCAACTAAGGTGTAGGTTCCTTTTTCCAAGTTTTCAAAAGAAATCGTACCATCTTCTTTAGTTGTCATAAGCCTTTCATCTTTTAGTGGGTTTGGTCCTGTCAATGTAAAGGTTGCGCCTTCTATTGGACTTTTTTCTGTTCCTTGCTTTACTTTTTTAAGTTTAAAACCAAATCTCTTGGCTTCGTTTGTTACATCAAGTGAGTCTTCTGTAATATATGAACCTATTATACTGCCTTGTTGTGTCTTAGTAGGACCTGTTGTCTTTATATAAGATACTTTTTCATAGAAGTCAGACTTCCAATAAATTTGATTTCCTTCTCTAAGCCAATCTAGTCCTAGACCTACTCCTCCTTCTTCACTGTCATATGGAACTTTTACATCTATTACTATTGGTGTAGTCATAGGTGGAAGAGTTAGTTTTAATCTGTCAGGCTCATAATTAGACTTTTCTGTCTCGCTTTTTACTTGAGCGGTGATGTCTGTAATATTATAATCTGCAAGTCTTATGTCTGAGATTAAACCTGTAACCGGCTTATCAAGCGTAAAGATTTTATATTCCGCTTTTCCACTATACCAATCCATATTTGGATCTCTTGGCTTTTCTCTGTGGATGGATGCTATGGTGCTTTGGGCTATATTTGCACTTTCTGGATTTATTACGAATCTTTGAATTGCATATTTTTTAGTTTTATTTACAGCTACAATTCTAGTTCCTAAATAACGTGCTTCTTCGCTATTTCCTACCCAGCCTGTCCATCTATTATCATAGTGGTTCCAGCCTGCTGTTGTTCTATTTTTTACATCAACCCATTCTGTGCCATCTTCGCCAAGGATTGATTTTATTTCTTGACCAGTGTTTTCTGAGTAATTATATACTTTTGTCTTGCCATCTTCTACTTTTATAACCCACTTTTTATTTAATGGTTTATAACCTGTTGGAGGAACTGTTTCTTGTAAGATATAAGTTTCTCCTTCAGTTAAATTATTTGTAAATTTAACAATACCATTAGCATCAGATTCTACTTCTTCTACAAGGGTTCCATCTTTTTTAGTTAGTTTGAATTTTGCACCTTTTAGAGGCAGACCTTTGTCATCTTTTTTGTAAACTACAAATTCTTTTCCAGTAGGTTTATTGGTTACAGATATATTTAAATCTTTTCCATACACACTGGCACCTGAAGATGTAACTCCGGCTTCTCTTATCCTTACATTTCCATCGTCAAAGACTGTAACTTGCCATTCTTTGTTTGAAAGGGTGAAATTTTCCGGTGCCCTCGTTTCTTTTAGGGTGTATTTTCCCGGAGCAATGTTTGTAAAATTAACTTCTCCATTTGCGTCTGATGTTCTATAAATGGTTCTGCCATTTTCATCTGTTAGTGCAAATGTTGCGTTAGGTAATTTTTCATTTCTATTTGCTTCGTTTAATTTTGTGATTTTAAAATTACCAGGTGTGTATTTTTCGTTTATTAATCCAATTCTTTCCTTATAATACTTTGGAATCTCTCCTTCAGTTTGCTCTGCTATAGCTTTGTTTACATTGGCTCTACTTGCGAATGCTGACCTTAGTCTTTTACCACTTGACATATAGAAAAGTCTCCAAGTGCTGTTGAATTTATCTATATCTGTGATTTTAAAGGTTTGCTCTATTAGATATCCATCTTTTCCACTAAGCGGTGCCGTTTGTATTAGTAGTGGAGAATGAGCAGAAACTTTGCCAGAGTTACTTATTTGATTAGGGTCATAAGTCAATGTGAAACCATTATAAGATCTTCTCAAATAACTATCAGGATTTATTTGTTCATGTAGTACCAAGTTGTAAGTGTAAGGGTCTTGTTCAGGTCTTACTCCTGCTGATAGTGGTAGGTTATCATTATTTGTAACATCTCCTACTTTATGAGATCTATGTTCTGTACGATATACCTTTACATCTTCCAACTTATAAACCGGCCATTGTCCATTACCTGACCATTCAGCTATACTTGTATCTCCTTGATACCTTGTAGTCATCCAGTTGTATTGTAGAGTCTTGCTTGGATAAGTATTCTGTCCTAGAGGGTTCAAATAAGACATAACTGTTAGGTACCATTGTCCATCTCCGCCTTTATAGACATCTCTAAAGTAGTAGAATTGGGATTCTCCCCAAGCTTGGTCATAGTTTTCGTAGTCAGCCGTTATAGTTTTAGTTATAGTTTGTTCACCTGTTACGCCTGTTTGTCCCGGTTCTACAGTAACTGTAAATTCATAATTTCCAGAGTTTTGAGCGTAGTATTTATTTGGAATTATACCTCTTAAGTTAAAACTTGCAATTGTAGTAGAATTTGATTCTGTATTATTATTAAATACATAGGTCAATAGATTTGTATTATAGTTGAAATATGGTTCTGCTATATCTACACCCTTGGCATTTTTAATTTTTGGGAAATTGCCAAAATATTGAGTGAAATCCAGATTTCTATCAAATTGAATTTCAAATTTTGAACCAGGGTTTACTGCTTGAACAGTTATATCTGCATGGTATTTTAATGATTCAAATCTATAGGCTTCCCATACTCCTTTTTTAACACCTATATCACCAGGTTCGTTTTCTTGAATTTCAAGTCTTTGTTTAACATCTACTATCTTAGTTTTAATTTCAGGTCCTATCGCTTCCCCTTTTTCTATATAGTAGTCTTCTCCATTTTGAGGTTTACCTGAGCTGTTTTCAAATTTTGCTTTGTATTTTACTTGTCCAGCTTCATCTACTGTTACTTCAAAATATACATCTGATTTTTTGTAGCCATCAGGTGCAGTTACTTCTCTTATATAATATTTTCCAGGGGCGTGTTTGCCAAAGTCAGCCTTACCATCTTCATCAGTGAATTTATTTGCTATTTCATTTCCTTCACTGTCGATTAGCACAAACTGTGCTCCCGGTAGTCTTACTCTCTTCTTGTCTTGAGTATAGGTATCTCCAAATTTTATAACTTCTATTGAACTTTTTTCAAATTCATCATTTGTAATTGTTATTGTTGGTATTTGTTCGTCTTGTTGTCCTGCTTGTGCCTTTTTTATACTTGCATTAGCTACAAGTTTTGTTTGGTTTAATGTATCTTCATTAGTCAACCATTCGTAGTAAACATTTGTAGAATCTGCTGCTCCAATATTAGTCTTAACTCTTACCAAGAATCCCCAATCATTTGCAAATCTTTCCTCAGGGAAGTAGATTTGATATCCAGTTGTATTAGTAACCGGATCAGTTGTATTGGAATTTCCAGTTATCTTATTCGTATTTGCTCTATTTATTACATTGTCGCCAAGCTCAAATATCCTTTGTTCTACATTTTGAGCTTCCATAGCAGATTTAACAGTTTCTCTTTGCCAGCTTCCAACATCATATGCTTCTACATCTGTTATATTTGCTCCAGGTATAGAAATATTAAGTCTTGTATTTCTATCGGTTTGCCCACCTTGTCTTGGCGCAATTGGTTTTAGATAGATATAAAATTCTACGTTTCCATTTTCATCTACCTTGCCATAGTGCATAGAGTTCATATAATCTGGCCAGCTAGATGAATGGTCATTTTCTACGGTTTCTGTTTTACCTGCTCCAAGGGATAGGACTGCGTTCTTTCCTGTTACGCTTATCTTTCCATCTTGAGATACAGATATAAATTTTAATTCTTCATCTAATCTGTATCCTGTCGGCGCTTTAGTTTCTTTTAGAGTATATTCGCCAGGTGTTACATTTATAAATGAAGCTTCTCCATTTTCATTTGTAGTTACATCTGTACTTTGATTTCCTAATAATCTATATCTAGCTCCTTCAAGTTTTTTACTAGGGTCTTTGCTATCTACTTTTATTACTTTGAAAGATACAGGTTTACCTTCTGTTGTATCTATGGCAGAGTTTTGAATATAGTGAACTTTTAGATAATTGTTGTGGTAGTTTGCATTTTCATTATAAGTATATGTCTTGCCATTTAACTCTACTTGTTTAGGGTTGAACTCTTGGATAATCTTGTGCCCTCTCTTAGTTGCCTCTCCAGTTTGTTCATTTATATCCCAATATCTTACGTTAGGTATAGTTACATATCTTTCTCTTATGCCTTCTGCCCCTTCACCTACAGTTGCACTTCCTATTTCGCTTCCTGTATCATCTACTGCTTTAAAGGTTTGAGCAGGCATCTTTAACTGAGGATCAGGCAAACTCCAAATTTCATCTATATATAGATTTCTAAATTTAGAGATTTTTACTCCTGACACATTGTAATCATTTGCTACTGTCGCATTATCTAGGCTTGTATCAAATTCATATACAGCGATATTTCCTACATCTTGAGTGCCAGCTGGATCCGATTCTTTAGCAGGCATATTATCTAAAGTTTTGAAAGCTTCCTTTACAACCATCTTACCAGTTGTTTTATCTATCCCGTAAACTTCCATTCTTCTAGCTTGTATAGTTTGCGCTCCGCCTATAGTCCTCGCTTCAAGGGGCATACCATTATTTTTATTTTCATCTGGAGATGAAATTCCGTCTGTTATAGTCCACTGTGCCTTATCATTTGCTAAAAATTTACCTTGAATAGTAGTTCTATTGTTTATACCAACACGAGTCGGTGTAGCTTCATTTATAGCTTCTTGTGTGAATCCTTTTTCAAAATTATATCTGACAGCTCCAGCCTTCTCTTTCGCTGTAAGATATACTGTAATATCAATTAGATAATTTCCTTGTACATTATCTACCTTAGTGTAGAAATTATATAGAAGATCTCTGGTTGATTCCGTCAAAGTATGATGCTTTGAGTCAACTATTCCAAGTTGTCCTATAATATCATTATTATCTAATATTACATCTGTGTTGTTTAATTTTACCTTTTCAATTTGTCCAAGTCCTGAACCTTTAACTGTTGTTAGATTTAGATGGTATCCCAGTGCTTGTAAATCTGTGTCTGAGTGAACTCTAACAGTCCAGTTAAAACCTGTCAATTTACTATCTTCAATTACCGGGTCTGCATAAACATCTATAGGCACTTGATAGCTTTGATCTTTTTTATCGTCAATAATTTTAATTACATCATCTCTACCCGGTTCGATTATTGTGTTTACAGTGTTTCCATTTTTATCAACCACTACTGGTAGAAGAGATTTTGGATTTGTAACTCCAAGACCTGAAACTCTATTTATAATAGTAAAGTTTGCGTTAGGTGTAATTTTTTCTATATTGTAATCTACATCTATATTTATAGGTAGATTTATATTTTCATCTATTTCAGTAACTATCTTGTAGCGAATAGTGTTTGTAGCTTCATCATAAGTTGGAGTCGCTATAGTTGTCCCATTGAATTTTATAGGAAGTAAACTTGATGGGTTTTTAACAGTTAATTTTTCATCAAGATGAAGGTCGAAATATTGTCCAACTCTTATAGGCCCTTGTCTAGTTGATGTATCAAATCTAGTTCTTATTGTGAATTTTTTGTTTTCAAGTGGACTTCCATTTACAGGAGTCGCTCTTAGCATCATAAAGATAGGAGCTTCAGATACTTCCGGCATCTCTGCCATTTGAAGTCCAGCTTCCATTTCTTCAATAGTAAGCTCTTCTGCTCTTTCACCCTTTGTTATAGCGTCTAGGAAATTTAATCCGAATGGACTATTCTTTATATCTTTTCCTAATACTTGGTCGAATATATCTCCCTTTAACCCATCTTCGTTCTTTTCGTTATCTATTTTATTTTCTGGAGAGTTTTGATCGTTTCCTTCTATTATATTGTCTTTTTTATCGTTAGGATTTTCTGCTGGTGTTAGTTCATCTTTATTTTGATCTTTTGGTATTTGATCTTCTGATTCATATATATTGATATTTATTGTTATTGGTTCTAAATTAGGATATTTTATAATGATAGTTTCATTGCCTGGTTTTAAGTCGAGTTTATTTTCCATGCTATATACTATTTCGAAATTGATGTCTTTTAATATATCGACATAGTTAAGGACAACTTCTTTTCCGTCTACTCTTTTAACTTTGACTCTTAGATCTTTTAAGTCTAGTATGTCACCTTTGACGTAGGCGGTTTTACCAGGGTTTACTAATTCCCATGAAACATAGCCGAGGTTCGGTTGTAGTGGTTCTTGAGATTCTATTTGATCTAAGTTTGGAATTTGATCTAGCGCTGGTTGTTCTATTGGTTGTGTTGGTTGCGCTGGTTTTTGAGATGGTTGTTGTGATGAATTTTTAGCCGGGTCTTGCACAGGCACAAGGGTATCCTCGTCTGGTGTTGCCGGGATTATTAGTTCGTCACCTGGAGCGATCTGCGTTTCGGTCGGTAGATCATCCAATACCTTTACATTGTTTTGCGTTGAGTTTGTGCTTGCTACTGCAGCTACTGGTGCAAATACATCCAATATCATTAATACTGCTAGTATAAGACTTATTGTCCTCTTAGATAAACTTTTCATTCTTTCTCTCCTAATTCTTATTTTATGTAATAATTTATTTTTAAATGAATTTTTTGTGAAGTATTTTTCATTCAATATACTTATATACATTATAAACCTTTACTTATTTTATATCAATACTATTTAAGTGAACTTTATTATTATTATAAACTAATTGCAGAAGATCACAGTGCTTATTTCAATACCCCCCCAATTTTTATATATAAATAAATTACTATTTTAGTATGTTACTTTGTTTCAATTAATGTAAAGCTAGTGTTTATCAGATTTCTTTTTTAATTTATTATAGTAATTTTTTATTATGATCAGGTGGTTGGTGATTGATAGGGTGGGTAATGGGCGTTTTGATAATTGGATTATCATTTTTAGTGGTGTTTTGGAGTTTAAGTTTGTGGATGGCACTATATGTAGTATGTGGTTGGAGTCGAAGGATCTCGGTAGGTATAATTTCATTTGCCGAGACTTGCTCTGCAGAGGTTAGACCCGTTCGACTCGCTGACGCTCGCTCAGGGTGACGACCACCTAGATACTTTTTTTGAAAGAGAACAGAAGGTAGACAGTCACCCTGAGCGGAAATGACGAAGCCATAGGCTGAGTCATTGGAGTCGAATGGGTCTAGCCATGGTGTGTCCAAGTATTGATGATTGTTGTAGGCTTCGCCTGAGAGAAGAGAATGTAGTACCAGAGTTAATAGAAGCAGGTTGCTTCCGCTACGATGTAGTTGCTTTGGTTGGATCTACAGAGGTTATACCCGTTCGACTCACTT
>CABTWG010000028.1 GCA_902488455.1 uncultured Peptoniphilus sp. | reverse complement strand
GAGCGAGGAAATTTATTTCCGAGTCGAACGGGTATAACCTCAATAGCCCTAGCCTATGCAACTGATTCATCTAAGTCTTATCACGCCAAATGGAGATCTACTTGCAAAACTTCTCTAACAAAAACTCAAACACAAAACCACTCTCCAAAGAGTTAAAAATTATTTACATTTTTAAAAATATATAGAAAATAACATACGCCTCTGCTAAACTTAACTATGGAGGTAGTAATGAAAGCTATTAAGAAATCTTTAATAATAATCATAGGAGTGATACTTCTTTTATATATAGGGGGAGTATTTTTATTTTCAAAATATTTCCTTCCAGGCACTACTATTAACGGACATGATTTCAGTCTTACTGAGATAAGTGTACTGGACAGAAACTACAAAGATTTAAGTGATAACTACAAAATTGAAATCATCGGTAGAGAAAAACGTGAGGAAATCCTTGGGTCTGACATAGACTATACAGATGAACTAAAGGACAGCGATATTTTTCAAAATCCTTTCTACTGGTTTATATCTATGCTCGTTCCTAAAAATATAGATGCGCCTCACACTGTTTACTTTAGCGAAAATCTCTTAAGTGAGAAGATTGATGCTCTAGATCAAGTGAAGAATATGAAGCCTCCAGTTGATGCAACTATAGACTATGTTGGAGATAAATTCATGATCGTAAAGGAAGATTTGGGAACGACATTTTCTATTGATGAATTTAAAAAGCTAGTAAATAAAGAGATCTTAGAAGGCAAGATTGAAGTCAATTTAGAAGAGAATAAACTATATATGGATCCAGAGATTTTTGAAAATGACAAGGCTTTAATCGAAGCAAGAGATAATTATAATAAGGTTTCTGGCAATGAAATTGTGGTAGAGATTGGAAGCACCGAAGAGAAACTCTCTGGCAATGAACTAGCTCAGATGTATGATTTTAACGGCGACAGCATAGTTCCAAATGAGGGAAAAGCCTTGGAGTTTGCGAAGATGCTTTCGAGGAAGTACGACACTTACAAAACAGACAGGACTTTCTATGCAACTGGTCTTGGACTTACAGTGGTAAAGGGCGGAATCTACGGATGGCTTACTGATATTGAAAATACTAAGAACCTGATCGTAGAATCCCTAGCATCTATGGAATCTAAACACATAGAGCCTGTATATAAACTAACCGCTATGTCTCGTGACGGATCGGATATCGGGAAAAGTTATATAGAGATTGACCTTGGTCGTCAACATATGTGGTACTACCAAGAAGGTAAACTCGTAATGGAAACGGACGTCGTAACGGGAAATCCTAGCAAGGATAACGGCACTCCTACTGGAACTGGCAGGGTGTGGTCCCGCGAAAAGGACAGATTCTTAACTGGAGAGACATATGAATCCCATGTGGATTATTGGATGCCATTTAACTGGTCGGGTTGTGGAATTCACGATTCTACATGGAGAAGTGAATACGGCGGCAAGATCTACTTAACTAGAGGATCTCATGGCTGCGTCAATACACCACCGGAACTTATGAAGGATCTCTTCGAAAAAGTAAAGGTTGGCACGCCGGTTGTAGTGTATGATTCAAGTGACCAAAACTTTACAACAATTAAATAATATTAAACTAGTCTCAGAGAGATTGACCTGAACCCCAAAATCCAAAATAAGGATGGAGGGGTTTTTTGATGTCAAAATACACAAAAGAATTTAAAAAAAGTCATAAAAGAATATTTATCAGGAAAAACAGGAGGACAAGAAAAAGTAGCGCCTAATATAGTAGACAGAGACTTTACAGTAACTAAACCAAATAGACTATGGTTAACAGACATAACAGAATTTAGAATAAAAGGACAAGAGGAGAAGAAATACATATTACAAATACTAGATGTATATAACGGAGAAACAATAAGCTATACAATAAGTAATTATCCAACAATAGAACTAACAAACACAATGTTAGAAAATGCACTTAGAAAGATTACTGAAGCTGATAAAGAAGAGCTAATAATACATTCGGATTAAAATATTATTAATTTGTTCTGTGTGTACGGGTTCAGGTCGAAGGAGACTTCTACTTTTTTTAATGAGATAAATTATGATTTTTTGTTAAACTTGTCAACTTGCTTAGAGATAGACTTGCTTTGCTTCTTGGCAAAATTCATAGCCTTAGGAGCATTTTTAGAGATAAATCTAAAAGTAGATTTAATCCCACGGAAAAAACCTTTGGCGATTCTAGCACCGTCCATCATATCGTCAAATAATCCCATCATCCACCTCCAAATTTATTATAATTACATTTTATCATAAAAAAGCAGAGGAAAACCAAACAATAAGATATAGGACAGTAACTCTTAAACGATTACGAGGAAGAACTTATCTAAATAACACATCAAACTCGGTCATCAACAAAAAACTAGCTTTTTAATTCCTCATATTATACACTTATAGTTGGAGGTTTTATGATATTTAATTCTATTTCTTATGCAATATTTTTCCCGATTGTGGTGATTTTATATTTTGCACTACCGAAAAAATTTAAAAATATCCATCTACTTCTAGCATCCTACTTTTTCTACGGTTGCTGGAATGTAAAGTACGCTGCGCTTATGCTTCTTTCCACTGTGATTACATACCTTGCGGCGCGTCTTATGGATTCCTATGGTAAGAAGAAAGTGTTTCTTTCCATTTCATTTATTTTAAATCTCGGGATTCTTTTTGTTTTTAAATATTATGGATTTTTTATAGATATTTTCAATCGCATCTCTGGTGGCAATTTTTCAACTGCGGCACTTTTCATCTTGCCAGTTGGGATTTCTTTCTACACTTTTCAAGCTCTAGGTTATACCATGGACGTGTATCGTGGCGATATTAAGGCTGAGAGAAACTTCATAACCTATGCGCTATTCGTGTCATTTTTCCCACAGCTTGTGGCAGGACCTATTGAAAGGTCAAGGAATCTTTTGCCGCAGATAAAAAATCAAGGTGAGTACTGCGTTTGCAATCTAGTTGAAGGTATGATTTTAATTTTTTACGGCCTGTTTTTAAAACTTGTAATTGCTGATCGTGCTGCAATCTATGTAAACACGGTCTTCGGTTCAATGGATTTTAAAGGAACTGCTATGATGCTTGGGGCTCTTCTCTTTTCCATTCAAATTTACTGTGACTTCTACAGTTATTCGATTATGGCGAAGGGTTCGGCGAAGGTCATGGGAATAGATCTTATGGATAATTTTCGTGAGCCGTTTCTTGCTGTATCGATAGTAGATTTTTGGCGCAGATGGCACATTTCTCTCTCCACATGGTTTAAGGATTATCTCTACATCCCTCTTGGAGGAAGTAGAAAAGGAAAGTTCAGACACTATGTAAATATTATGATCGTCTTTCTTGTAAGTGGTCTTTGGCACGGGGCGAACTACACTTTTCTTATGTGGGGACTGATTCACGGAATTTTAAATATTATTAGCCACTTTATTTCTCGCTTAAAAACTGGAGGCTCTTTCATTTCCAGAAATATTTCTAGGCTGGTGACATTTATTCTAGTGGTGCTTGCCTTTGTCTTCTTCCGTGCAGAAAAAGTTTCCGATGCATTTACCTATATTTCAGGAATGTTTAGACCAACCGGCGCTGGAGTATTGGAAGCAGGGTTAAACGCTCCTAATCTCTATGTGCTTTTGATCGCACTTTTGATTCTATTTGTGGTGGATGTTTTAAAATACAATAAGATCAATGTAAAGGATAAATTTATGCACTCACCAACTATCTTAAAAGGCGTAGTATTCTTCGCACTTATAATGGTTGTGGTGATATTTGGAATCTACGGAGTCGGTTTTTCTGAGTCCATGTTTATATATTTTCAATTTTAGGAATGATTTTATGAAAAAATTGCGTAATTTCATATGTTTTTTAATATTTCTAGCAGTCCTTGGGACATCACTTAGCTATGCAAATAATATCTTGATCAGAAAATCACTGGATAAGCCTTGGGATATGGGCAACAAGATCGGTGGATACTTCAATGAAAAAAAAGATTACGACGTCATGTTTTTCGGTACTTCCCACGCGTATTGCTCTGTAATTCCAAGTTTTTTGGAGGAAGAAGGAATCTCAAGCTATATTCTAGCATCTCAGAAACAACCTTTGGAGGCGAATTATTTCTACATCGATGCTGCGATTTCAATCTCTCATCCAAAGGTGGTGTACCTGGATATTTTCGACGCCATTTCAAAGTCAGAGGCTGATGAAGCAACGGTCCATTCATATACGGATTATTTTCCGTTGGGACTTCGAAAGATTCGTATGGTTACAAAGGCTGTGCCTAAGGGGATGAAGCTTCACACAATATTTCCGCTTTTGATGTACCATTCAAGATGGGACGAACTTAAAGATGAAGATTTTAATTTCAAGTACAGCATGTACCACGACGATCTAAATGGATATGTAAAGCTAAGTGGTCAGTCGCCATCATTTTCCAAGGACAAATCCATGAAGGAGGAAAACTTAAAGGCGATTTCACTTGCTTCTGGAAAATATATGGAGGACAAGTTCAAAACCATATTAAAGATAGATGAGCTTTGTAAGAAAAATGGAGTTGAGCTAAGACTTATAAAGACGCCGGTGTACGACGAATCTGTCTACAGAGAAAATTTAAGCGAGTTTTCTAAAATGTGTACAGAACACGGGCTTAAGTTTCATGATTTTAATAATGAGAAGGATAAAATAGGTTTAGTGGAAGCTGATTTCTACGACCCAGGTCATCTAAATGAAGATGGAGCGGCTAAGTTCAGTGAATACTTTATAAATTGGATGAAGGAAGAAAATTAAAATATGATAGTAAGAAATGGGAGGGCTTTGGTCTTCCTTTTTTAATGTAGGTAACACATTATTTCATAAATTTTGAAAATATCTTCTACAAAACTTCAAGTTTTAATGCTAGATTCAACTCAAAAACTTAACCGTATTATCACAGAAGAGAGCTACAATGGGTATAATAAAATTGGAGGTAATGATATGGACGAATACAACAATGAATACAACAATTTAGAAAATAGACCTTTAAATGAATATGAAATCAGAAGGGAAAACAAGAGGAGAAATAGAAAAAAATCCGGCAAGTCCGTGTTCTTTCTAGCAATCTGTTTTTCATTAATAGGATCAATACTTGGATCAGCGATAACATATAATTTTTTGATAAGAAGAAATATGAGCTCTGCACCAACAGAAGTTGAATCAGCAAATAACGCCCCAGTAGCAATAAACACAAAAGACTCTGAAAATGTCGGCAGTGCCGTGTTTAAAAAAGTGGTGCCATCAGTAGTCGGAATCACCACAAAGGGCTATCAAAGGACAATCTTCGGCACCCAAGCCATAACAGGCACAGGATCTGGAGTAATAATTTCAAAAGACGGATATATACTAACCAATTCCCACGTTATTAGAATTGGAGAAAACATTTCAAAAGACGTAGAAGTCTATCTAAATGACGGCCAAAAGGTAAAGGGAAGAGTCGTTTGGTCTGACAAGGCTGTGGATATAGCCATAGTTAAGATCGAAGGAGCCAACAATCTCGTACCAGCAGAACTTGGTGATTCAGATGCGCTAGAAGTAGGTCAAACTGCCATCGCAATAGGAAACCCAATCGACCTAGCATTCCAAAGATCACTAAGCAAAGGAGTAATCTCTGGACTTAATAGGTATATCGGACAAGTTGACGGCGGCGGATACATGGTAGGACTTATTCAAACAGACGCATCAATAAACGGCGGTAACTCAGGCGGACCATTGGTAGATGAAAAAGGAAAAATAATCGGAATAAACACAGTTAAACTTCAAACAGCAGAAGGAATGGGATTTGCAATACCGATTAACTCAATCAAGCCAATCATCGAATCAGTACTAAAGACAGGCGAATATCAACCAGTAGCCCTAGGAGCAACCATCATGCCAGTTCAATCAGTTCAAAGAATGATAGGAAAAACTCTAGGAACTAAGTACGGTCAATTCATCGCCCAAGTACAAGAAGGAAGTCCAGCAGAAAAAGCAGGACTTAAAAAGGGAGATATCCTTTTGGAAATAGACGGAACAAAAGTAGTGACAAATGAAGTCTTAAGAGCCCTACTTTATAAGTACAAGCCAGGCGATGTTGCAAATATAACCATACTTCGAGATGGAAAGGAAATGAAGGTTGAAATAACCTTTACAGATTACAAAGTACCAAAACAAAAAATAGAAGAAGGACTTCCAGGACAAAACGGAATAGAACCAGGACAAGATGACCAAGAAGGTCAAGAAGGACAGGGAAATGACGGATATGACGAAGGTCAAGGCGACCAAGACCAAGAAAGGCAAGACGGTCAAAATGGACAAGGTTATGGAGATGTAGATGATTTCCTAGACTTCTTCAACAGCCTTTTCAATAATTGATTGGAAAATATTTAATATAAAAAAGAACTCTGCATTGGCAGAGTTTTTTTTGTGAGAACATTTAGGGTAGAATGTTTTTTATTAGAGCATTTGGCTATGGAAGCAGGTTGCTTCCACTATAAAAAAAAGACAGTCATCCGTGTTTGACCTCACCAGGGTTATACTCATTCGACTACGACGGCGATGCCGTCTCCGCTCAGGGTGACTGTATTCCTTTAGCTTCCGCTACAAAAAAACAGTGATCCGTGTTTGACCCCACCAGGGTTAGACCTGTTCGAATACGATGGCGATGCCGTCTCCGCTCAGGGTGACTGTAGTTGGGAGGGTTACTGTGTAGAGGAAGCTACCAGCTTCCATAGCCGAGAGGCTCTGCACTGAAATAAATGATTGATTTAATAAACTTCTGTAAGTTTACCCCTCTACTTGGTCATCCTGAGCGAAAGAGCCGACAGGCTCTGAAGTCGAAGGATCTCTACCTCATGAGGTTTCGTTCAGATAATTAAATTTTTACATGCTATCCGGATAGCATTTGTTTTTTACATCCCGTAGCAGAAATCCAGGTTCCATAGCCAAAGGCTCTTTAAAAACCACATTTATTGATTTACATAACTTCTGAAGGTCAAGTGTTGGCAACTAAACTCACAATAATCAGATCCACCAATTAAGAGCTATGCACTTTCGCTTGGGATGGCGAAGCTTTGGAGTGAGTGTCTTCATTAAGTTTTCAAAAAAAACACCTAACCTCTCCACACAAAAACATTTTCCTCTCTACTTACATCATCGTAACATTTGAGATATAATATTATTATAAACAAAGAATTATTTTTTATATAAAGGAGTTTTTATGATACTTAATAAAATTAGAGAACTTATGGATAAGGAAGGTTTGGATCTATACCTTGTGCCTACTTTTGACCCACATGGTTCAGAATACCTACCTAATCACTACAACGAAAGACAGTTTGTTTCAGGTTTTACAGGTTCTGCAGGAACTGCTCTTATCACCAAGGACGAAGCTCTACTTTGGGCTGATGGAAGATATTTCATCCAAGCGGAAAAGCAAATGTTTCCTGGATACAAACTTATGAAGATGGCTATTCCTGGTTATGACACCATCGAGGAATATATCTCCAAGAATTTCAAATCTGCCACCCTTGGTTTAGATTTTGAACTCTATCCAGAAGCTAATTTCAAAAGACTTCACGACAATATTCCAGCTGAAATAAGTATTGTAGACAAAAATCTTACAAAAGAACTTTGGGAAGATAGACCTGAACTTCCTAAGTCAAAGGTATTTACTCACGATATAAAGTACGCTGGCAAGTCTTGCGCTGATAAATTAGCTGACCTTAGATCTGATATGAAAGAAAGAGACGCTGATGTTTTTGTGCTTTCAAAGCTAGATGACATTGCTTGGCTCTACAATCTAAGAGGCGCTGACATAAACTGTTGCCCAGTTTTTATCTCTTACACAATAGTAACTGAAGATACTGCTACAATTTACGTTGACCTTGATCAAGTTAAGGACCTAAAAGATTTCAAAGACGCAGAGTTTAAAGATTATAGAGAATTTTTCACAGATCTTGAAAAAATAGCTGGCAAAAAGGTGCTTGTGGACACTGGATACACCAACCACAAGGCTTATGCAATCTTAGATGCTCATAATGAAATAATTAATCGCGCAAATCCAACCGATTATAGAAAGGCTATAAAGAACGAAGTTGAGCTTGAAAACCAAAAGAATGTGTATGTTACTGATGCGGTGGCTCTAACGAAATTTATAAAGTGGGCAAAGGAAAACCACACAGATGAGTTAAATGCTACCAAGAGACTTCTCGATTTCAGAAAAGAATCTAAAGATTTCTTCTACGATAGCTTCGAAACTATCTGTGCATACGGCCCAAATGCGGCGATGATGCACTATCAAGCCACAGAAGCTGACCATGCAAAGATAGAAAATCACGGATTTTTGCTTGTGGACTCTGGAGGACAATACCTAGGAGGCACCACTGATATCACAAGAACCATTGCCGTTGGTAAACTAACTGACGAAGAGATCCGCGACTACACCTTGACTCTTAAATGCCATCTTGCACTTTTAAATGCAGTATTTTTAGAAGGTACTTCCACCATTGCGCTAGACGGAATTACAAGAATCAACCTTTGGAAGTACCACATGGACTACAAATGTGGAACTGGCCACGGCGTTGGTCATTTCTTAAACGTTCACGAAGGACCTCACGGAATAAGTCCAAGAGCTGGAAGGAATGTGCCTATTGAACCTGGTATGATCGTCTCTAACGAACCTGGTGTGTACAAAGAAAATAAACACGGCATCAGAATCGAAAATATAATGGAATGCGTTGATGACGGCGAATATCCTGATGGAAGATTCTTCAAATTTGAATCACTATCTTATATTCCTTTCGATTTAGACGCTGTTAACAGAGATCTTTTAACTAAAGAAGAGATCGAAACTTTAAATAAATATCATAAGAGAACCTATGAACTTCTTGCGCCACACTTCGACGGAGAAATGCTAGAGTTTTTAAAACACGAAACTAGAGAAATATGAACTTAAAAGAAAAATTAGCCATGCTCCCGGAGAACCCGGGAGTTTATCTTATGAAGGATAAGACCGATGCAGTGATCTACGTCGGCAAGGCTAAAAATCTTAGAAACAGGGTTAGACAATACTTCGGCTCCTACGGAAAATCCACGAGAAAAGTGGAATCCATGGTCAAAAACATAAATGACTTCGAATATATAATCGTAGGTAACGAGGTGGAGTCTCTGATCCTTGAATCAAATTTAATAAAGGAACTTTCGCCAAAGTACAATATTCTTCTTCGCGACGACAAACAGTATCCTTATATCAAAGTTACGGTGAAGGATAGATTTCCAAAGGTGGAGAAGACCAGGCGAATCATTAAGGACGGGGCGAAATACTTCGGACCATATCCAAATGTAACGGCGGTAAATGAAGCAATCGAAGTCTTTGAAAAAAGATACAAGATTAGAAATTGCAAACTAAATCTAAACAAGGACCCACTAAACTTCAGACCCTGCTTAAACTTCTACATCAAGAAATGTTTAGGACCTTGTAAAGGAGATGTGTCGGTTGAGGAATACGCACCTATGATCGATGAGATACTTGCTTTTTTAGCTGGAGACTACACAATAATAGACTCCATTGAAAAAGAAATGCTCGAATCGTCAGAAGAACTGGATTTTGAAAAAGCAGCAGAACTAAGGGACATGATGAACTCCCTTATAGCACTACAAGAAAAGCAACTTATGGATAGCGCCAACACAGACAACAGAGACATCATCGCCTTTGCAAGAGGTATTGACTCTGTGGTGGTGCAGATATTCTTTATAAGGCTTGGAAAAATCGTAGGCAGGGAACATTTCTTAATCGAAGATCCATATGGAGCAACTGACGAAGAGATCATCTCCGACTTTATGAAACAGTTCTACATGGGAGCGGCCTTTGTGCCAAAAGAAATCTTGACAGAAACCATGCCTGAAGACAGCGAAGTACTGGAAGAGTTTTTGTCAGAAAAAGCAGGTAAAAAAGTCAAGATAAGTGTCCCACAAAAAGGAGAAAAATCACATCTAATGAGTCTGGTGCGTAAAAATGCACTGGACATGGTATCCAAGTATCAAGATTCATATGAATCAAAAATGAAATCCAACTTACTAGCACTTGAGAAACTTCAAGAAACCATAAACTTAAAGAAAATTCCAAGAAGGATCGAATGCTATGATATCTCCAATATATCTGGAGTGGAATCTGTAGGCTCGATGGTGGTATTTGAAAATGGAGAAGCGAAAAAATCTGACTACAGAAAATTTAGAATAAAGACTGTAGTAGGTCCAGACGACTACGCATCACTAAAAGAAGTATTGGAAAGAAGATTTAAAAGAGCAAGAGAAGATAAAAAAGGTTCATTCACACTTCTTCCTGATCTGCTCCTTATGGACGGAGGCAAGGGACAAGTGGGAATAGCCAAAAAAGTAATGAAAGATTTGGGAATAGAAATAGAAGTAGCAGGACTTGTAAAAGACGACTTCCACACCACTAGAGCAATCATCTATGAAGGTAAAGAATATCCACTTGAAATAAGAGGAGGACTATATCGCCTACTCTACAAAATACAGGAAGAAGCCCATAGATTTGCCATAGGTTACCACAGAAGTCTCCATTCTAAGACAGCATTCAAGTCGGAACTAGATGACATAGAAGGCATAGGCAAAATCAGAAAACAGAACCTGATGAAATATTTAAAAACCATAGATAAAATAAAAGAAGCTTCCATAGAAGAACTGCTGGAAGTGCCGTCGATGAATAGAAAATCGGCGGAGAATCTCTACAAACATTGGAGGAAAAAATGAGTTACTACACCCTCATGGATATCAAAGCCGACCTCGACATCGAGCTAGTATATCAAGCGAAAAGATACTTTTCAATCCATATAAGCGAATCAGAAGTCAATAGACCAGGACTACAACTTGCAGGCTACTACAAAAAATTTAAAAATGGAAGGCTACAACTAATAGGAAATCAAGAATGGTATTACTTATCGGAGATGGAGCCAGTAGATAGAAAAAATAGCATCTTTAAACTCTGCGAACAAAAAGTGCCAGCAATCATATTTACAGCAGGAAACCCTGTATTCAAAGAGGCATTAGAAGCAGCAGAAATTTATGACGTAACCATCTTCAAAACAAAAGAAAAAACCAGTGAAGTCATGGAAAGTTTAAATAACTTCATAGATGAAGCATTGGCACCAACCACGAGAATCCACGGAGTGCTTCTTGACGTCTATGGCGTAGGAGTAATCCTAACAGGGGATTCAGGGGTCGGTAAATCAGAAACAGCACTAGATCTAATCGCCAAAGGAGCAAAACTCATCTCCGACGACTCAGTCATAATAAAGAAGATGGACGACAGACTAATAGGCACCAGTCCGGAAATCACAAAACACTTTATGGAAGTAAGAGGAGTAGGAATCATAGACATCCAAAGATTCTTCGGAGTAGGATCAGTAATGGGCAAAAGAGAAATAGAAATGATAGCCCACTTAGAACTATGGGACGACGAAAAAGAATATGTAAGGCTAGGACTAGAAGACACATATGAAGAAATCCTTGGAGTAAACGTAGTGAAGTATACCATCCCAGTAAAGCCGGGACGTCACACAGCCATGATAATAGAAGTAGCAACCAATAACTATAAACAGAAACAACTGGGCTACAACCCAGCAGTGGCATTAAACGAAAGAATCATGTCTTCAATAAGAAAGAGAAAAGAGAATAAAAGAATGGAATAGAATTTAGAAGGGGCAACCCTTCTTTTTTTGTGTGTGGAAGAAGTTTGTTTTCATTAACATTGATATTAAATTAATTTCCATCAGCCGACAGGAGTCCGACAACATAAAATCCTATTCACACTCGTAGCGGAAGCAATCTGCTTCCATAGCCGAAGGATCTCTATATTTAATTACTCAAGGAACACAGTCACCCTAAGCGAACGCAGTGAGTTGAATGGGTCTAACCATGGTGAGGTCAAGTTTGGATGATTTCATTTGTATAAATTGCTCTTCTGAGGTTAGACCTGTTCGACTTCAACGGCAGAGCCGTCTCCACTCAGGGTAACTGCAGTTGGAAGGCATCTTCCTATGACTTTTCTTCTAACAATTCTTCCCAAAATACCATCATCATTTACTAAACTTTATGTTCATTATATAAAACGGCTTTAAATAGCCATTTTCTATTGACTTCTGTCTTCAAAAATTATATTATTATTACGAAAGAAAAATTAAGTATCTTTTAAGGTTACCTTCGGGTAGTTTTTATCTGATGACAGTTCTTACGATAAAGAGCCTGGTTTATGTCTGATGTGACAAATTTATAGGCTAAAAAGTAGTTCTGGTTCAGAGTTTTTACAAGAAAAAATTAAGAAACAAAAAGCATCGCACCTAAAAGACGTTTGGCCGTCTTTTTTTTGTTGCAAATTTTTATCTGCACAGAGATTAGATAGGTAAATTAAGAATAGGAGTGAAATTATGCTAAATAAAAAACTTAATTTTTTAGATTTATCTCTTAGATCTTTTCTAAGGATTGTCTTTGGCAGTGCGATTCTCGCTTTTGCCGTGCTAAATGTTCATGACCAAAGTTATGTCACTGAAGGTGGTATTTTAGGTCTTATGCTATTTTTTAAGAAGATGCTAGGGATTGACCCTTCAATTTCTTCTATCGTACTCGATATTTTATGTTACATTCTCGGTTACAAAATTTTGGGTCGCGAGTTCATCAAAAAATCTATGGTGGCTACAGTTCTTTTCGCCGGGTTTTTAAATCTTTTTAAATTCACAGGAACTATATTACCGCCTCTTTATGACAGTCCATTTATCGCTGCTGTTGTCGGTGGTATATTGATTGGTCTTGGTTGCGGCTTGGTAGTTACTGAAGGTGGCGCCACTGGCGGAGATGATGCTCTTGCCCTTGCTATTTCTGATAAGTTTAATCTAAGCCTCGCTATGGTCTACATCATCTGCGACGTTGTTGTCCTTTTGATGTCCATTAGTTATATACCTGTGACACAACTTGTGTTTTCACTTTTAACTACTACTATTAGTTCTGTAATTGTAGGACAGATTGATCTTAAAGGTAGAATGGCTGTGGCTGCAAGCGCGTAACAATGATATTAAATTTTAAATTAAAAAAGTATTGGAGTTTGACCTATCTTGGTCTTATCCAATACTTTTTTTATTTTTCTCTATTATTTTTCAAAGAGCTCTTTTAGTACATTTTCGTTAAAGCCACTGTAGACTTCGCCGTCGAAGATCATTTGTGGAACGCTATTAAATCCCATTCCGATAAGCTCTTCTTTGTTTTTTAATTCTTCGGTGGATCTATATTCATATTCTATTTTGTTTTTATCCAGGTATGCTTTTAGTTTTATACATGATGGACAGCTGTCTCTTCCGTAAATTATTGGCGTCTTGGATTTTTTTAGTTTCGTGAGAAGATCTTCTTCGGCTTCTTTTTCTGTTACTAGATCTATTTTTTTATTTTCTGGATTGTAATTTACTTCAAATCCAACTAATGTGCCGAGGTCTCTTAATCTAAAGTAGTTGTAACTGCTTACGTTTACGACTTCTAAGTGGGTTAGATTCTTGTCGATTGAGATAGGAATATCCACCACACTTAGACTTTCACCTAATTTAGCTGGATCTATTTTGTCGCCACTGTATAGAGTCTTGGTTTCTATGACGATCATCTTCTTTTCTTTGTCGTAGCCAACTTCAAACTGCGCCCTAGTGTCTTTAAGTATATAAGCTAAGTCTCTTAGTCTGTAATAGTTAAAACCATTGTGCTTTACTCCTGAGATTTCGACCTCTCTGTCGTTTAGATGGATTCCTTGCTCTGAAGGGGTTAATGCCCTTGTAAATCCTGGAATCATAGCGATGATTAGAGAACAGATAATTATTTTTAAATTTTTCATAGCTCCTCCTTTTTAATAATTGTACCATGAATTAGATGAGATTGCTTTATTTTGTTAAAATATTTGTCAATGAAAACTTAAAGTTTTAGTGATATACTTAAATTAGAAATGAGGGATTTAATGTTAAAAAATTTACTTAATATAGATGGTGGCGTAATCTCTGTAGTTGGCTCCGGAGGCAAAAAAACTTTTATTGAAAATCTTTCCAAAGAGTTAAAAGAAGAACTTGCAATTGGTGAAAGTGTGCTTATCACAAGTACCATGGGTATGGAAATTCCAAGAGGTCTAAAGTGGGACGAGATCTTCATACCGGACAAAATTTTTCTAAAGACTGCCCACACCAGAAAGATCGTCTACTATGGAAACGGAATCGAAGGCAGAAGGATGCTAGGGGTCGATTCGCTTGAAGGACTTGATAATTTTAAATATGTACTTATAAATTCAGACGATTCAAATGGAATTCCCCTTAAAGCAAATGAAGAGTTTGAACCAAAGGTATTGGAGGAGACCGACATAACGGTGGGAGTGATTCCTTGGGGATACCTTGGAAGATTTGTAAATGGAGAGATAGCTCAAAATGAAAGTCTATTTAAAATAAGATTCGGAAAAGACGCTATTACAAAGAAAACTTACAGAGAAATAATCACAAGTCCAGAAGGACTTTTCAAAGGGGCAAAAGGGAGAAAGATCCTCTTGATCACAGGAGTTTATAAAGAAAATGACGATTTTTTTGAATTTGCAAATTATTTAAAAAAACATGTGGACATGGATATCATATACGGAGATCAAAAAGAAATAAGATACAATAAGCTTTAGAAATATAGAAATTTTTAAAAATTAATATAAGACAACTTGACAAAACAATAAATACTGGTTATAATGAATGAGTTAGTTAACCACTCTTAGCTCAGGTGGTAGAGCAACTGACTCTTAATCAGTGGGTCCAGGGTTCGAGTCCCTGAGAGTGGACCAAGCCTGTTTTTACAGGCTTTTTTTTTATACCTTGAATTGTCAAGTCAAGTGCAACTCAGTTGAATGATATACTTCATAAGGAGTTTTCCAATTTAAGCATTTGCGAGGTCTCAAATTAATTTCTTTTACCTTT
>CABTWG010000027.1 GCA_902488455.1 uncultured Peptoniphilus sp. | reverse complement strand
GGAAAAATAAAATTTTTTTTTTTTATATAAAAAAATTTTTTTTTTGTGTTGTGTTCCCTGAAAAGAAGTCCCCCCCTTCCCCCTCTTTTCTTTCGCTCGGGGGGCCCGCAGTTGGGAGGGTGATTTTAAAAAAAGTAGAATCAAAGGAAGACAGTCTCTTGATAGCATACCTCCCCACCAGTCATCCTGAGCGAGGACGGCATCGCAGTCGGAGTCGAAGGATCTCTTCCAATAGAGGTCAAGTTTAGATTATTAATCTAAATGCTATCCGGATAGCATCAAAAATAAATTTAAATGCTATACGTATAGCATGACAATAATTATTGCTTATTTGTAGAATAATTTTATTTGTATAGATTACTCTACAGAGTGTAGAGCCATTCGACTCACTTCGTTTTCTTAGGGTGACCGCAGTTTTAAGGTCATTGTAGCGTCGAGGTCCTAGCCAAAATCTTTGATTTCGCAGCAAGTCTTGTGCAAAGAGTTCCAAAGAAGCCGAACAAAGTGAGGGCTGATTTGCAGAACTCGACTGCTCGGCTGTGGAACCTGGAAGGTTCCGCTACGATGCAGTTAGGAGATAAATATTGAATATAGAAAGTCTTCCATTTTTATTTTATCTAAACTTCAAATTTTCTATATTATAAATAGAAGATAAATATTTTTTTGCCATAATTGTCACATAAAGAGTTAAATTTTATTTATTTTTTATTTTTCACAAAAATTTCATCTTATTTGTTTTACTTTTTGAGTTGCCTATGGTATTATAACTAAAGCTTAGGTGTTCCTAGGCTTTTTTATGCGGAAAAATTTAATTTTATTTTGATTAAAAATCATAATTTACTTGAATTTTAAGCCGTTTTATTGTATAATATTTAAGTATTTGTTTAAGAAACTTGCGATGATGTCATAGGTTGCCTAAGATTTTCGGGAAAAGGACCTTGGGGTAATTATGACGGAGAAGTCCGAAGAATCGGGCTGGGTTATTTTCCTACGCACTGGATACACCAGGACGCGTTTATCCATAACCCCCTTCGCAAAGAGGAGGTAAAAAATGTCAAACAAACAAAAGATTAGAATCAGACTTAAGGCTTACGATTATGAATTACTTGATAATTCTGCTAAGCGTATTGTAGAAGCTGCTAAAGCTACAGGAGCTCAGGTTTCAGGACCTATTCCTCTTCCTACTGAAAAGGAAGTTATTACTATTCTTAGAGCTGTTCACAAGTACAAAGATTCTAGAGAACAATTTGAGCAAAGGACTCATAAAAGACTTATTGATATAATTGGTCCAAACCAAAAGACTGTTGACGCTCTTATGAAGTTAAATCTTCCTGCTGGCGTTGATATAGAAATTAAGCTTTAATAATTGTTCTTTATAAGATTACAGAAAATTGTAATCCGCTGTAAATTTTAGGAGGTGTAGAAATTTGAAATTTCTAATTGGAAAAAAAGTCGGCATGACTCAACTTTTTGACGAAAATGGTACAGTTACTCCTGTAACAGTTATTCAAGCTATGCCAAACGTCGTTGTTCAAAAGAAGACTGTTGAAACTGATGGTTACAATGCAGTTCAAGTTGCTTCTGGCGATGTTAAGCTAAACAGGGTAAACAAACCAACTAAGGGACATTTCGAAAAGGCTAATGTTGAGCCTAAGAAATATCTCAACGAATTTAAAACTGATGATTTAGATAGCTATGAAATCGGGAAGGAACTTAATGTTTCTATCTTCGCTGAAGGAGATTTCGTAGACGTAGTAGGAACTTCTAAAGGTAAGGGAACCCAAGGGGTTGTTAGCCGTCACGGTTTTGGTCGTGGTCGTGAAACACACGGTTCTAAGTTCCACAGAATGCCAGGTGGTATGGGAGCTGCAACTTACCCAGGAAAAGTTTGGAAGAACCACAGAATGGCTGGAAAGACTGGTAACGAAAGAGTTACTGTTCAAAATCTAAGAGTTGTTAGAATTGATGAAGAAAGAAATTTAATCTTCGTTAAAGGATCTATTCCAGGACCTAAACGTGGAAAAATCACTGTTAAAGAAACAGTTAAACAAGGTAAGTAAGGAGGGTTTTCATGACAAAAGTAAAAGTATTCGATATGACTGGAGCTGAGGTTTCAGAAATTGAACTAGATGAAAACATCTTTGGTTTAAAAGAAGAACTAACTGATGAAGAAATCGAAAAGTTAGTTGAAGAAGGAAACTTCGATTCTGAAGAAAGAATAAATAGACACGCAGTTTACCTAGTGGTGAAGAACCAACTTGCAAACAAGAGACAAGGTACTCACGCATGTAAAACTCGTGCAGAAGTAAGAGGTGGAGGTAGAAAACCTTGGAGACAAAAGGGTACAGGACGTGCTCGTCAAGGTAGTATCCGTTCACCACAATGGAGAAAAGGTGGTATTGTATTTGCGAAAAAACCTCGTGACTACTCATACACTACTCCTAAGAAGGTTAGAAGACTTGCTCTTAAATCAGTGCTTACTTCTAAAGCAAACGAAAACGAAATTATTGTAATTGATGACATTAAGATGGATAACATTAAGACTAAGGACTTCAAAAACTTCTTAAATGCTGTTGGCGTTAAGAAAAGTGCTTATGTAGTAACTGCTGAACATGATAAAAATGTTAATCTATCAGCTAGAAACATCGCTGGAGTTACAGCTTCTGAAGCAAGACTTATAAATGTTTATGATCTTTTAAGACATGACAATCTTGTTATTTCAAAGGCTGCTCTAGGAACAGTTAGCGAGGTGTTTAAATAATGAGTAAATTTGATATTATTATAGAACCAATAATAACTGAAAAATCTATGGCTGACATGGAACATAATAAGTACACTTTCAAAGTTAAAAAGACTGCTACTAAACCTGAAATTAAAAGAGCAATCGAAAGCATCTTTGATGTTGAAGTTGAAAGAGTAAATACTATGCATGTTAGAGGTAAGTTAAAGAGACAAGGAGCTACAAGTGGATATAGAGCTTCTTGGAAGAAAGCAATTATAACACTTAAAGATTCATCTAAACCGATTGAATTCTTTGAAGGTTTGAACTAATAAAAGGGGGATTTAGTAATGGCAATTAGAGGATTTAAACCCACAACTCCTTCTAGACGTCAAATGACCGTTGCGACATTTGAAGAAGTTACTAGGAGTATTCCTGAAAAGTCACTTACTGTAAATCTTAACACTACTGCTGGAAGAAACGCTCACGGAAGAATCACTTCCAGACACAGAGGCGGCGGAGTTAAGAGAAAATACAGAATAATAGATTTCAAAAGAAATAAAGACAATATACCAGCTAAGGTACAAACAATAGAATACGATCCATATAGAACTGCATACATTGCGCTAGTTGCATATGCAGATGGTGAAAAGAGATACATCTTAGCACCAAACGGATTAAAGGTAGGAGATGTAGTTGAATCTGGAGAACAAGCTGACATCAAAATCGGTAATGCTCTAGAACTTAAGAACATCCCAGTTGGTACAACCGTTCATAACGTTGAATTACTACCTGGAAAAGGTGGACAACTTGCAAGATCTGCAGGAGCTGAAGTTCAACTTATGGCAAAAGAAGGAAAGTATGCAACTCTAAGATTACCTTCTACAGAAATGAGAATGGTACCAATCAATTGTAAAGCTACAATTGGTCAAGTAAGTAACATCTCTCACGAACTTATAACATTAGGTAAAGCGGGTAAGAGCAGATATCTTGGAAGAAGACCTCACGTAAGAGGTTCAGCGATGAACCCAGTAGATCACCCTCACGGTGGTGGTGAAGGACGTGCTCCAATCGGTCGTCCATCTCCAATGTCACCTTGGGGTAAGAAGACTCTAGGACTTAAGACTAGAAAGAAAAACAAGAAATCTAACCAATTCATTATAAGAAGAAGAACTAAGTAGGAGGGAAAAATGAGTAGATCACTTAAAAAAGGACCTTTCGCTGATGAGCATCTTCTAAAGAAAGTAGATGCACTTAACGAAAAGAATGAAAAACAAGTAATTAAAACATGGTCACGTCGTTCAACAATTTTCCCAGAAATGGTAACACACACTATAGCAGTTCACGACGGAAGAAAACATGTTCCAATATATATAACAGAAGATATGGTAGGACACAAGTTAGGTGAATTTGTACCTACAAGAACTTACAAGGGTCACGCTGGAAAGAACGAAAAGACCATTGGTGGAAAATAAGGAGGTTTTTAAATGGAAGCAAGAGCAATTGCAAAATATATAAGAATTTCACCTCTAAAAATTCACTATATATGTGATGAAATTCGCGGCAAAAGCGTTGAAGAAGCAAAAGCTATACTTATGTTTACACCAAAACGTGGAGCAAAAGAGCTTTTAAAAGTATTAAATTCAGCAGTAGCCAATGCAGAAAATAATTTGAATTTAGATGCTGACGATCTTTATGTTAAAGAAGCTTACGCAAATGATGGACCAACTATGAAAAGATTTCGTCCTAAAGCAAAAGGTATGGCTTACCCAATCTTAAAAAGATCAAGTCATATCGGCGTAGTTGTAGCAGAAAGAGAGTAAGGAGGTAAAAATGGGCCAAAAAGTTAACCCACACGGTCTTCGCGTTGGCATTATAAAAGACTGGGATTCAAAATGGTATGCTAACAAAAAAGATTTTAGCGATCTTCTAATCGAAGACAACAAAATTCGTGAGTATATAAAGACAAAACTATATGCAGCAGGAATTGCAAAAATAGAAATCGAAAGAGCTGCAAATAGAGTAAAAGTTTCAATCTCTACCGGTAAACCAGGAATGGTAATAGGCCGTGGTGGAGTTGGAGTAGAAGAACTAAGAGCAGAACTTGAAAAACTAACAGGTAAAAGCGTAGTAGTAAACGTAGAAGAAATAAAAAATCCAGATATGGATGCAGTACTAGTAGCAGAATCAATAGCAGAAGCACTAGAAAGAAGAATATCCTTTAGACGTGCAATGAAACAAGCAATCCAAAGAACCATGAGAGCTGGAGCAAAAGGTATCAAAACTTCAGTATCAGGAAGACTTGGTGGAGCAGACATGGCAAGAACAGAAGGATACTCAGAAGGAACAATTCCTCTACAAACACTAAGAGCAGACATAGACTATGGTTTTGCAGAAGCAGATACAACCTATGGAAAACTAGGAGTAAAAGTATGGCTTTATAAAGGAGAAGTTCTTCCTCAAGCAAGAAATGGACAACCTCGCGAAAGAGATAATAAAAAAAGAAGAAGAAACGATCGTGACGGTAGAAATAGAAGAGGAAAAGGAAATTTCCAAAACCGTAGAAGAGAAAACACTAACAAGGAAGCTTAGTAAGAAGGGAGGAACACAATATGTTAATGCCTAAAAGAGTTAAATACCGTAGAGTACACAGAGGCAGAATGAAGGGAAAAGCACAAAAAGGTAACACACTTACCTATGGGGAATACGGCCTTCAAGCTTTAGAACCAGCATGGATAACGGCAAATCAAATAGAAGCATCAAGACGTGCGATGACAAGATACATCCGTCGTGGTGGAAATATTTGGATCAAAGTCTTCCCGGACAAGCCTGTAACAGAAAAACCAGCTGAAACAAGAATGGGTTCTGGTAAAGGGGCTCCATCTTACTGGGTGGCAGTAGTTAAACCAGGAAGAGTATTATTCGAAATGAGTGGAGTATCAGAAGAAATTGCAAGAGAAGCAATGAGACTTGCAGCGATGAAACTACCAATCAAAACTAAATTTGTTATGAAAGATAAGGATGGTGAATCAATTGAAGACTAAAGAGATTCGAAGCCTTTCAAGTGAACAACTTGTAAATAAAGTAGAAGAATTAAAAAACGAACTATTTAATCTAAGATTTAGACTCGCTACAGGTCAACTTGATAATCCATCAAGTATAAAACTGGTTAAGACAGACATTGCAAGATGCAAGACTATCTTAAGAGAAAGAGAACTAAACCTGGGAAGGGAGGCATAATCCATGGAAAGAAACCATAGAAAGACAATAATCGGAACAGTTGTAAGTGATAAAATGGACAAAACTATAACTGTTGCTATAGAAACATTTGTTGCACATCCCATCTATAAGAAGAGATTTAAGAAGACTACAAAGTTTAAAGCACATGATGAAAACAATGAATGTGCAGTAGGCGATAAAGTAAAACTAATGGAAACTAGACCACTATCAAAAGACAAGAGATGGAGACTAGTTGAAATTCTAGAAAGAGCAAAATAAGGAAGGAGGATTTCTTTAATGATTCAACAAGAAACTAGAATGCGTGTTGCGGACAACAGCGGTGCAAAAGAACTTTTAGTAATCAAAGTACTAGGCGGAACAAACAGAAAGATTGCAAATATTGGAGATATCGTAGTTTGTTCAGTTAAAAATGCAACACCTGGTGGCGTTGTTAAAAAAGGCAGTGTTGTAAAAGCGGTTATCGTAAGAACATCTAAAGGAATTAGCCGTCCTGATGGAAGCTATATAAAATTCGATGACAATGCAGCAGTAATAATCAAAGAAGACAAGTCTCCAGTAGGAACTCGTATCTTTGGACCAGTAACGAGAGAATTAAGATATAAAGACTTTATGAAAATAATCTCTCTAGCACCGGAAGTACTTTAATTAGGAGGAAACTATGAGAATAAAAAAAGGTGACACAGTTAAAGTAATAGCCGGTAAATACAAAGGAAGTACCGGTAAAGTTTTAAAAACTTTTCCAAAAGAAGATAAAGTAATAGTTGAAAAGGTAAACATGGTTAAAAAACATCAAAAACCAAAGGGACCTCAACATCCAGGTGGAATCGTGGAAATGGAAGCACCAATTCACGTATCTAACGTAATGTACTTTGATTCAAAAACAGGAAAAGGAACAAAACTTGGATATAGAATAGAAGACGGTAAAAAAGTTAGATTTAAAAAATCCGACGGAAATACCATTAAATAAGGAGGTAGAGGATGACTTCCAGACTAAAGGAAAAATATCAAGAAGAAGTAATAAGCTATCTTATGGATAAATTTGGATATACAAATGTAATGCAAGTTCCAAAACTAGAAAAAGTAATAGTAAACATAGGACTTGGAGAAGCAAAAGACAATCCAAAAGCTTTAGAATCAGCAGTAAATGATTTAACAATCATAACAGGTCAAAAGCCAATCGTAACAAAAGCTAAAAAATCTATCGCAAACTTCAAACTTCGTGAAGGACATGCTATAGGTACAAAAGTAACCCTAAGAGGCGAAAAAATGTATGATTTCCTAGATAAGCTAATGAACGTTGCTCTACCTAGAGTAAGAGACTTTAGAGGAGTAAAACCTACTGCATTTGATGGCAGAGGAAATTACGCTTTAGGATTAAAAGAACAATTAATATTCCCAGAAATCGAATACGATAAAGTAGACGCAATAAGAGGAATGGACATTGTAATAGTAACTACAGCAAATACTGACGAAGAAGCCAAAGCTTTCCTTGAAAAAATGGGAATGCCTTTTGCCAAATAAGGGAGGTAGAAAATGGCAAAGAAATCAATGATTGCTAAACAAAAGAGAAAACCAAAATTTTCTACACGAGCATACACAAGATGTAAGATATGTGGAAGACCACACTCAGTTCTTAAAAAGTATGGTATTTGTAGAATATGTTTTAGAGAACTTGCTTACAAGGGACAAATCCCAGGCGTGAAAAAAGCTAGTTGGTAAGTTTAGCGAAGGAGGAAAACTATATGATGACAGATCCTATTGCAGATATGCTTACTAGAATTAGAAACAGCAATAATGCAAAACATAAAACAGTTGACGTACCAGCGTCAAACATCAAAAGAGAAATAGCACAGATTCTACTAGATGAAGGATACATCAAATCCTTTGACTTCATCGAAGATAACAAACAAGGAATGCTAAAAGTAGAACTTAAATATACACAAGACGGAGAAAGAGTAATCTCAGGACTAAAGAGAATCTCTAAGCCAGGATTAAGAGTATATGCAAATTCACAAGAACTTCCAAAAGTACTAGGAGGACTAGGAATTGCAATAATCTCAACATCAAAAGGAATAATAACAGACAAGAAAGCAAGAGAACTTAATGTTGGTGGCGAAGTTATTTGCTACGTTTGGTAGTAGGAGGCAATAATGTCAAGAATTGGAAAAAAACCTATAGAGATCCCATCAAACGTAACAGTTACAATAGACGGACACACAGTTACAGTTAAGGGACCAAAAGGTGAACTTAAACAAACATTTGATAAAAATTTAAATATCTCACTAGAAGATGGAGTATTAGAAGTAACAAGACCAAATGACGAAAAGAAGATTCGTGCACTACACGGCCTAACAAGAACTCTAATAAACAACATGGTAGTGGGAGTAACAGAAGGATATAAAAAAGAACTTGAAATTGTAGGAACAGGATATAGAGCAGCGAAACAAGGAAACAAACTAGCTCTAACACTAGGATTTTCACATCCACTAGAATTAGAAGATCCAAAGGGAATAGAAGTAGAAGTACCTGCACCAAATAAAATTATAATTTCAGGAACAGATAAACAACAAGTTGGACAATACGCAGCACACATCAGAGGATACAGAATGCCTGAACCATACAAAGGAAAAGGAATTAAGTACTCAGATGAAATTATAAGACGTAAAGTCGGAAAAACTGGTAAGTAATAGGAGGACGCTTTGTTAAAGAAAATCGATAAAAAGTCTACAAGAGTAAAAAGACATAAGAGAATAAGAAACAAGATCTCTGGCACCTCATCTTGCCCAAGACTATGTGTATTTAGATCAAATGCCCATATTTACGCACAAATTATCGACGATACTAAGGGAGTAACACTAGTAAGTGCATCAACTCTTGATAAAGATCTAAGCCTAGAACACACTCACAACAAAGATGCAGCAGCAGCAGTTGGAGCAGAAATTGCAAAACGTGCAAAAGAAAAAGGCATAGAAGAAGTAGTATTCGATAGATCTGGATACCTATATCATGGACGTATACAGTCCCTTGCAGAAGCAGCAAGAGAAAACGGACTTAAGTTCTAGTAAGGAGGCAAAAATTTGGAACACAAACTAATAAATCCTGATGAGCTTCAACTAGAAGAAAGAGTTGTAGCAATAAACAGAGTAGCAAAGGTAGTAAAAGGTGGTAGAAATTTCAGATTTACTGCACTAGTAGTAGTAGGCGACAGAAATGGATACGTAGGAGTAGGAACAGGAAAAGCACTAGAAGTTCCTGAAGCAATCAGAAAAGGAATCCAAGACGCAAGAAAACACCTAGTAAAGGTAAGTCTAGTAGGAACAACAGTACCACACGAAATCACAGGAATCTCAGGAGCAGGAAAAGTATTCTTAAAACCAGCTAGACCAGGTACAGGAGTTATCGCCGGAGGAGCAGTGCGTGCGGTACTAGAACTAGCAGGAGTATCAGACATAAGAACTAAAAACCTAGGCTCAAACAACCAAAGAAATATCGTAAACGCAACAATGAACGCACTTACAAACCTAAAGACAGTAGAAGAAGTTGCAAGACTTAGAAATAAATCTGTAGATGAAATACTAGGATAAGGGGGATAAAATGCTTAAGATAAAATTAGTAAAAAGCCCTATCGGAAAAATTGAGTCCCATAAGAGAACAGTAAGAGCTCTAGGACTTAGAAAAATCGGACAGGTTGTAGAAAAAGAAGATACCCCTGAAATCAGAGGTATGATAAGAACAGTAGATTATATGCTAGAGGTTACAGAGTAATAAGGAGGTGCAAACCATGAAGCTACATGACTTAAGACCAGCAGAAGGCGGCGGAGTAAAAGCTAAGAAGAGACTAGGAAGAGGAATAGGCTCAGGACTAGGCAAAACTTCAGGTCGTGGACACAAAGGTCAAAATGCAAGATCTGGCGGAGGAGTAAGACCAGGATTTGAAGGTGGACAAATGCCACTATTCAGACGTCTTCCAAAGAGAGGTTTCACCAACGTCTTTGCAAAGGACTTCGCAGAAATAAACGTTGGAGTATTAGGAAACTACTTCGAAGACGGAGACGTAGTAACTCCAGAAATACTATTAGAAAAGAAACTAGTAAAAAAGGCTAAGGACGGCGTTAGAATCTTAGGAAATGGAGAAATAAACGTTAAGCTTGAAGTAAAAGCACAACACTTCACCAAATCTGCAGCTGAAAAAATCGAAGCAGCAGGAGGAAAGGCTGAGGTGATCTGATGCTAACGACATTTAAAAATGCATGGAAACTACCTGAAATAAGACGTAAAATGTTATTCACATTATTTATGCTCTTAATATACAGACTAGGATCTCACATAGCAGTGCCTTTTATGAACAAAGAGGCAATATCACAACTATTCTCAGGCCAAAACGCAGGAGTATTAACATTTCTTGACTTAATGGCAGGAGGAAACTTCAGCAACTATACAATATTTGCTGCAAATATAACACCATATATCACAGCATCAATTGTATTACAACTTCTAACCATAGCGATCCCTTCACTAGAACAACTAGCAAAAGAAGGAGATACAGGAAGAAAAGCAATAGCAAAATATACAAGATATTTAGCAATAGCAATCGCATTTATCCAAGCAATAGGATTCACATTTGGAATCTTTAGACAAGCAGTAGAAGCAAACACATTCTTACAAAAATCAGTAGTAATAATGTCAATCGTAGCAGGAACAGCTTTCCTAGTTTGGATAGGAGAACAAATAACAGAAAAGGGAATCGGAAACGGAATCTCAATCATAATCTTTGCAGGAATAATAGTTAGAATGCCAAGAGACTTATATCAATCATACCTACTAGTAAGAGCGGGACAAGCACACTGGGCATTTTTAATCCTATACATTGTACTAGCAATAGCAATAGTATTCTTCGTAGTAACCCTAAACGAAGGAGAAAGAAGAATACCAGTACAATATGCAAAGAGAGTAGTAGGAAGAAAGATGTATGGAGGACAATCAACTCACATACCAATCAAAGTATTAATGACAGGAGTAATGCCAATAATCTTTGCAAACTCAATCCTTGCAATCCCATCAACAATAATCATGTTTACAGGAGAAGGCAAGTTCAAAGACGTTGTAGTAAGATGGCTAACACCACAAGGAGGACCTGGACTTGTAATATACGTACTACTATCAGTACTAATGATAATATTCTTTACTTTCTTCTACACACAAATACAATTTAACACAGTAGAATATTCCAAGAGCTTACAACAAAATGGAGGATTTATACCAGGAATAAGACCAGGAAAACCAACCAGTGACTATCTTGGAAGAGTAGTAAATAGACTAGTTCTACCAGGCGCAATCGCACTAGCAATCTTAACAGTACTACCAACAATTCTAACAAGAGTAGCAGGATTAAGATTTAACTACGGTGGAACATCAATAATAATCGTAGTCGGAGTAATATTGGAAACAGCAAGAGTCCTAGAACAACAACTACTAATGAGACATTACAAAGGATTCTTAAAATAAGGAGAATATATGAGACTCGTAATATTAGGACCTCCTGGAGCAGGAAAGGGAACACAAGCAGACTTCATAGTAGAAAACTACAAAACCCCACATATCTCAACAGGAGACATATTTAGAGAAAATATAAAAACTGGAACCGAACTAGGGAAAAAGGCTAAATCCTACATGGATAAAGGCCTACTAGTACCAGACGAACTAGTAATAGAAATCGTAAAAGACAGACTAACAAAAGACGACGTAAAAGAAGGATTTTTACTAGACGGATTTCCAAGAACAGTAGCACAAGCAGTAGCCTTAGACGCATTTTTAGAAGAAAGAGGCGAAAGCCTAGACTCAGTACTAAATATAGACGTAGACACAGATATATTAGTAGAAAGAGCAGTAGGCAGAAGGGTATGTAAAACATGTGGAGCAAGCTACCACGTAAAATACAACCCACCAAAAGAAGACGGCGTGTGTGACAAAGACCAAGGTCCTTTAATCCAAAGAGACGACGACACAGAAGCCACAGTAAAGACCAGAATCAAAGTATACTTCGAACAAACAGCACCACTAATAGATTACTACAAAGCACAAGGCCTACTAGACAATATAGACGGCAAAGAAGACATAGACACAATAAGAAAAGAAATAGTAGAAGTACTAGATGGAAAAAACAACTAGACTACAAGTAGGTCAAATAGTAAAAGCAACAAGAGGTCGAGATGAAGGAAGAGTCTTTGTCATAAAAGAAATAGTCGATGAAAAAATGGTAAAAATAGTCGATGGCAAGACCAGAACACTAGAAAAACCAAAACTAAAAAAAGTAAGTCATCTAATAATATCGAAAGAAAAGATAGACTTAGAAGAAGTAACATCAGACAAAAACTTAAGACAAAGACTAAGAGAAACGGAGGTATTTCGTGGCTAAAGAAGATGTAATAGAAGTAGAGGGCGTCGTAGTAGAAGCCCTACCTAATACAAACTTTAAAGTAGAACTTGAAAATGGGCACATAATACTAGCCCATATATCAGGAAAATTAAGAATGAACTATATTAGGATTTTACCAGGAGATAAAGTAACTGTTGAACTATCACCATACGATTTAACAAGAGGTAGAATCACTTGGAGAAAGAAATAAGTCCTATAAAATAGGAGGGATTATATGAAAGTAAGACCATCTGTAAAGAAGATGTGCGAAAAATGCAAAATCATTAAACGTAAAGGAAGAGTAATGGTAATTTGCGAAAATCCTAAGCACAAACAAAGACAAGGCTAACGGAGGTAAATAATGGCAAGAATTGCAGGAATTGACTTACCAAGAGAAAAACGTGTAGAAGTGGGCCTAACATACATCTTTGGAATCGGAAGATCAAGATCAAACGAAATTCTAAAGAACGCAGAAGTTAACCCAGACACAAGAGTCAAAGACCTAACAGAAGCAGAAGTAGCTCGAATAAGAAGCGAAATAGATAAATACCATGTAGAAGGAGATCTAAGAAGAGATGTAGCAATGAACATCAAAAGACTTCGTGAAATCAAATGCTACAGAGGAATTCGTCATATGAGAGGACTTCCAGTACGTGGTCAAAATACAAAGAACAACGCTAGAACCAGAAAAGGTCCTAAGAAGTTAGTATCTAAGAAGAAATAAGGAGGAGTCATGGCTAAAAAACAAAAAGTAACAAAAGTTAGAAGACGTGAGCGTAAAAACATCGAAAAAGGACAAGCTCACATAGCATCATCTTTTAACAACACAATGGTTACTCTAACAGACATGAGCGGAAATGTAATCTCCTGGGCAAGCGCAGGTCAACTTGGATTTAGAGGATCAAGAAAATCTACACCATTCGCAGCACAAGAAGCAGCACAAACAGCAGCAGAAAAAGCTAAAGAACATGGATTAAAATCAGTAGAAGTATATGTAAAAGGACCAGGTTCAGGAAGAGAAGCAGCAATAAGATCACTTCAAGCAACAGGACTTGAAGTAACAATGATAAAAGACGTAACACCAATTCCACATAATGGATGTAGACCACCTAAACGTAGAAGAGTTTAATCATCTAATTACCCAAGAAGGAGGGTACCATGATAGAAATCGAAAAGCCTAGCATAGAAATAGAAGAACTAAGCGACGACGGCAAAAAAGGAAAATTTGTAGTGGAGCCTCTTGAAAGTGGATATGGCATAACAATAGGCAACTCACTCCGTAGAGTACTATTATCATCACTGCCGGGAGCGTCAGTATCATTTGTAAACATAAGAGGTGCAGAACACGAATTTGCAACCATACCAGGAGTATTAGAAGACGTACCAGAAATAATCTTAAACATCAAAAGTGTAGTTATACAAATGACAGAAGAAGATGAAGCATTAGTAACCATCGAGAAAAAAGGACCAGGTGAAATAAAGGCAGAAGACATAAACTGCCCACCAGGAGTAACCATAATAAATCCAGAAGAACACATAGCAACACTAAATGAAGACGCAGACGTCTATATAGAAATGAAGATAGAAAGAGGTCGCGGATACGTTCCTTCAGAACTCAAAAAAGATGAAGTAAGCACAATCGGAGTAATACCAATCGATTCAAACTTCACACCAGTAAGACATGTAAACTGGAAAGTTGAAAACACAAGAGTAGGACAAAGAACAGACTATGACAGACTAATACTCGAAGTGACAACAGACGGATCAATGAAAGCAGATGAAGCAACATCACTAGCAGCAAAGATCCTAACAGAACATCTAAAATTATTTATAGGCTTAACAGAACACGTAAGCGACGTAAGTATAATGGTGGAAAAAGAAGAAGATCGTAAGGAAAAAGTGCTTGAAATGACGGTGGAAGAGTTAGACCTTTCAGTAAGAAGCTTTAACTGTCTAAAAAGAGCAAACATAAACACAGTAGAAGAACTAGTAGAAAAGACAGAAGCAGAAATGATGAAAGTTCGAAATCTCGGTAAAAAATCACTTGAAGAAGTGCAAAATAAACTTGCAGAACTTGGATTAAGTTTAAGACAAGAAGAAGAGTAAGGAGGATAATATGGCACAGCTTAGAAAGCTTGGAAGACCTACAGATCATAGACTAGCAATGCTAAGAAACCTTGTAACATCTCTACTAAGAGAAGGAAGAATAGAAACAACTCTTACAAGAGCAAAAGAAACAAGAAGAATGGCAGAACGTATGATAACATTAGGCAAAAGAGGCGACCTTCACTCAAGAAGACTCGCACTAGCATATATCTACGACGAAGACGTAGTAACCAAACTATTTGAAGAAATAGCTCCAAAATACGAAGACAGAAATGGTGGATACACAAGAATCATCAAAGTAGGACCTCGTAGAGGAGACGGAGCAGAAAAAGCAATAATAGAATTGGTATAAAATAAAAATAGGAAGCATAAGTTAAAACAATCCACTGGTTTTAATTTATGCTTTTTTAATTGCCCTAAAGAAATAGGGTGTTTTTTATTTTTTTGGAAAAAGTAAACATTCTTTAATCAGACGTAGCCGTATAACAACCTAAAAAATATTAAAGCCCGTAGCGGAAGCATCTTGCTTCCACAGCCGAAGGCTACAAGATCTTCCCAACTACAGTCATCCAGAGCGGATGAAGTGAGTCGAAGGATCTCCACCTTGGAGGGGTCAAACATTGATGATTTCCCGTAGCGGAAGCAACCTGCTTCCATTAAACTTGGCACTACATTATATTCCCTCAGGCGAAGCCGTGAAACAACCATCTACACTATGTAACTTTCGTAGCGGAAGCATTTTGCTTCCATAGCCGAAGGCTCTATGAGGAATTATTTTATGTAGAGTTTTAACTTCTAATGGTCATTGCTCAAAAAATTGTCACTCTGAGCGAACGAAGTGAGTCGAATGGCTC
>CABTWG010000026.1 GCA_902488455.1 uncultured Peptoniphilus sp. | reverse complement strand
GGTGATAATTTTTATTTTTTTCACTTGCATAAATTGCTCTTCGGAGGTTGGCCCGGTTTGACTCACTTCGTTCGCTCAGGTTGACTGTAGTTGGGATGGTTTTTTTTAATATTTTTTGGCAAAGATTGGTTAAATATAGGTCTGATACTTCGAAGCCCTAGCCGAAATCTTTGATTTCGAAACAGGTCTCGTGCAAAGAGTTCCAAATAAGGAACTACGTGGTCTGATTTGCAGAACTTGACTGCCTAACTACGGCGGTTAAAACCGCCTTCGCTCAGGGTGACTGTTGGTGGAAGTAGACCTCACAAGGGTTACACCCGCTCGAAGCTCTAGTCGAAATCTTTGGTTTCTTAATAAAAAGACACATTTTGAAAATTTTTCAAGTAATCTTAAGTTTAAATTTAAAAGTAAAAAATTTACACAAAAAAAGCGGCGGATGCCGCTTAATAATTTTTAATATCCTTTTTCGAAGTCTACTATATTTACAAGTTCTTCTTTTTCTTTTAATCTCTTTAAATTTTCCTTTGCTGTTCTTGCTCTTCTTTCTAAGAAGTCTTCTGATGCATCTGATGTGTGTGGTGAGATATAGATATTTTCTAGATCCCAAAGCTCTGATTTTTCATCTAGTGGTTCTTTAAATACCACGTCTAGTGCTGCTGCTTTTAAGTGGCTTGATTTTAGTGCTTCTATTAGTGCATCTTCATCTACCACTGTTCCACGACTTATATTTACAAATATTGAGCCTTCTTTCATATTGGCGAAAAACTCTCTATCTAGTGACTTATATGTTTCTTTTGTCGATGGCAAGAATGACACTACATAGTCCATTTCTGGCAAAACTTTTCCAAGTTCTTCGTTTTTTACAATTTTATCGAATCCTTCTACAGAGCTCCCTGTGGTATTTACTCCTGTGATGGTCTTTACAAATGGTTTTAGCCTCTTTAGTGTTTCTTTTGCTATTGCACCTGTTCCCAAGAACAATGCGTGTTTATTATACATGGTGCCTGTTCCTTCGAGTCTCTTCCAGATGTGATCCTTTTGTTGTTCCAAATATTTTCTATTTTGCTTTTCGATTTGTAGCAAATTGTAGACTATCCATTCTGCTATCGGTTCGCTATATGCGCCGTGGTTGTTGCAAAGGATGATATTTTTTTCCTTTATAAACTCTAGATCCATATAATCTATTCCCACTGAGTAGAGAAATATATACTTTAGATTTTTAAATTCTTCTAGTTGTTCTCGTTTTAAGAGTTTAAATTCCATTCCTCCGCAGATGATGTCCACGTCTTTTGGGTAGTTGCCAGTTTTTAAATCGTCATTTGTCACGTGGTATGTTTCGTATCCTAACTCTTTTGCGTAGGTTGCTAGTTCTTTTAGTTTATTATTAAATATTAATGCTTTCATTTATGCCTCCAAGAATGTATTTATGGGTTCTGAGAGTTCTTTTGCGTGAGAGACTATCATTCCGTGGTCGTAGCCAGGTAAAAATTTAAGGGTACTACTTTCTTTGAAAAATTCGTAGGTTTCTTCTATCTTTTCTTTCTTCACGACTTTGTCATCTGTGCCATGAAGGAATAATTTTTTGATATGAGGCACTTTGTCGCCTGCGTAGATGTACTTCATGATTGCCTTGTTGATATCTATTGGATCTTTCTGTTTAAGAGCAAGCCTTGTGCCTCTTTCGAGAATTTGGTGATCGTGTTTTTCGTTGAAGACGTATCTCTTTAGCATCTGTCTTGTGCTTTCCTTGGTGAAGGAACTATCATAGCTAGGTTTCAAGCTATAGAACTTCCTTAGTTCTTCTTGGTAGACTTGTATTCCATTCATGATTTCTGTAGGGATATTACTTAAGTGCATGGTGTCTAAGAAACTCTTGTAGTTGTCGTCTAATCGATTGACACCATTTATGCCCATTGCAGAGACAAATACCGCGTGTTCTATATTTTCATTTAACTTAGTCTTGAATAGTTCATAAATTATTGCGCCGCCCATGGACCATCCTAGTACATCGAATTTTTTAAAGCCAAATGACTTTATAAATCTATATGCGACCCAAGCTAGTTCTTCTATTGTGTAGTAGAAATAGTTAAATGTTGAATCGCCGAAGCCTGGTAGGTCAAAAGCGATTATTCTTCTTTCTCCCAAATACTTTTCTATATTGTAAAAACACTCCTTTGCGGTCATGTTTCCGTGGATTAAAAAAATTACCGGAGCGTCTTTTTGATTGTCATCGTAGGCTATTTCTTCGCCTAGAATTTCCTTTTTCATATAACCTCCTATTACTTACACCTATATTATATATTATATTTTAAATTTTATCACTTGATGTAGATATTTATCTCGATACTTAATTAAATTTTTTAAAATGATGTACTACTTATAAATTTAAGGGCGTAGTATAGATTTTTGTTAAACCATAAGGTTACGAAAAATTAACAAGTCTTTTAATAGACTAATAATTATTATATAATATTTACAAGATAAGAAGGAGGCATTGATGGATAATTTTCAAACACTTCCCACAACTATTAATCTTAATCCAGAAGAAGATTTTCAGATCGTAAGGGCAGAGCTTCTCTTTGGAGAAAAAATGTATCTGGCGATTGATGTTTTAAATATATATAAAAAAGCAGTTGAAGACGTAGTTTTTCAAGTAAAATTTAAAGATGCTGCAGACAACTATCTATTCGGAGGATTGGAGTGGCTATTTCAAGCTCAAGGCATGAGTGCTCTTCCAAACATAGTCTACTACATAAAACCTTTCCTTTTAGACGAGAGATTTTTTGATGCTAGATCCATTGAAATACGTATTCAAAGCATCACTTTTGACGATGCGAAGACGATGAAGTTTTCTGCCGATGATAAAAAGAGTTTCGTGCTCCCTATAATTACTGATGAAAAGTTAAAGAAAATCAGAGATATTCTTGGAAAAGAAATCAACACATATGGCGAAAACACTGTGAATGGCTGGAGATGCGTCTGCGGATTTACAAACTCAAAAGATGATGAAGAGTGCAGAAACTGCAATAGAAATAAAAACTTCGTCCTAAACAATTTAACAGAACCTCTTATAAACCTAAAGATGATGTCTGTGCTTTCAGAGGACGAGGACTCTGAAGGTACCCAGGAAGAGGATATAAGCGCCACTTACACTCAGACGAAGCTTACCAAGGTTGCACCTAGCCCAGATGAAAAAGAGCTTGAAAGGATAAATCTTGAGCCAGAAGACGTGGATTACAAAAGACCAAGAAAAGTTGCAAAATTTTTTAAGACCACTTTTAAGGTACTTCTTTTTGCTGTTCTGCTCGTTGCTGTTGCATTTGTAGGTGGAAAATACTACGGTTACTACAAAAATACTAAGACTCTTGAAATGGCGGACAGCCTAGTTATTGAAGGAAATTACGAAGAAGCCTTAAAAGAGTATAAAAAGATAAATAAAAACTACAAGAGAGAAGAGATCGAAGAAAAAGTCTCAAAGGCAAAGGAGCTTATAAAGAGCAAAACGATCTTTGAAGAGGGCAACGAAAGTATTCTCCATGGCAAGTACCTAGAGGCAGCTAGAAAGTTTAAACAGGTCAGTGAAAAGGATGAAGAGCATTTCAAAGAAGCTCAGGACAAGATCCTGGATTTAGAAAGGATATTTTTGGAGAAGGCTGAGGCTCTTGAAGATGAAGGAAAGGATAAAGAAGCTATAAAAGTTTTAGAAGATTTCCTAGCAGTTGTTCCGGATTCTGCAAATGCAACCACAAGCCTTATGAAGCTTCAGGCAAATAGCTTTGATAATATAGAAGCCGTAAGTTTAAATTCAGATGATAAAACTGAAGGCGAAACAGATAAAGAAGCTGACGATAAAGAAAGCCAAGAAGAAAAGGACAAGAGCAGGGCAGATTTATCAAACGAAGCAAAATCCCTTTTAAACACCTATCAAAAGGTCAAGATTTCTAAGGCAAATCTACGAAAGGGACCTTCTCTTGATTCAGAGATTGTACAAGTTTTGAAATCTGGCACAGATCTCTATATAAAGGACACTAAGCTCGAAGGAAATATCAGAGTTTGGTGTTCAGTAGAAGCCAAAGATGAATCCGGAAACACTTATGAAGGATGGATTTCCAACAAAGTAATGGAGTGAGATTATGAAATATTTAAAAGTTGAAGTATATATTCCAGAAGATTTTGAAGCCAAGCTTGTAAACGAACTAAATGAGCATGGATATTTAAATTACAATAATTACGACTATGTCTATGCAAGCTACAAAGTTATGGGCCACTTTAGACCAAAGGAAGGGGCGACTCCATATATAGGCAAGGTCGGAGAAATTTCAAAAGTCGAAGAGATAAAGATCGAATTTAGAATTGAAAAAGATGAAAGGGAAAATGTGGAAAACTTATTAACACTTATCCACCCTTATGAAGAGCCGGTAATATATTTTACAGAAATAGGAGGTTAAATGCTTAGAATAGGACCACATGTTTCTTATTCCAAAGGATTTCTAAATATGGCAAAGACAGCCAGCTCAATAGGAGCCAACACATTCCAATATTTTATGAGAAATCCTAGAGGAGCTAGAGCAAAGGCCATTGATGAGAAAGATTTAGAAGAATTTAAAAAATTTATAGAAGAAAATAATATGGGACCGATCCTAACTCACGCACCATACACAATGAACCTTGCATCAAAGATGAAAAGAACTAGGGAGATTGCACATATAATACTAGAAGACGATCTTAAGAAGATGGAGATGCTTCCTGGAAACTTATACAATCTTTACCCTGGGGCTCATGTAGGTCAAGGAGTAGAAGAAGGTACAAGACTCATAGTAGAAGCACTAGATAGTGTTCTGTGGGATGGTATGAACACAAAGGTGCTACTTGAAACCATGGCTGGAAAGGGCACAGAGATAGGCAGAAGTTTCGAAGAGATAAGAGATATTATAGATAGATCTAAGTTTGGAGATAATATCTATGTATGCCTCGATACCTGCCATATCTTCGAAGCAGGATACGACATCGTAAATGATTTAGATGGAGTGCTAGAAGAGTTTGACAATGTAATCGGACTTCATAAGCTACAGGCGATTCATATAAATGATTCGAAAAATCCTCTAGGAGCGAGGAAGGATCGCCACGAAAAGATTGGCGAAGGCTCACTTGGTATAGAAACATTTGAAAGAATCGTAAATTATCCAGTGCTTCAAAATATTCCAATGTATCTTGAAACTCCAAATGAGCTAGACGGATATGAACATGAGATTAAGATTTTAAGAAAATTGGTAAAATAAGTAGGAAAAAACAAATTATACAATTAAATACAATTGGCAAAAGACATCGCAATAGATGTCTTTTTCATTGGATTAAAAGTATTTTAAAAACTGTTGAGGTTGATATTTTTATTCAAACCACCAACAGTTTTTTTGTTCCAAAAAAAGTGGACCGAGCTTCTTTCGAAGTCAGTCCATTTTTTTATCCGTTTATTATTTTTAATTCTTTCACCATATTAAGCCTTGATATTTTATACTTCTCTACTAGATGAACCAGTATAAATGTTACTATGCTAAGTACATATGCCAATATGAATATTGATTTTGGAACAGGAATATCAAAATATGCATCAAATTTTTGCATGGCTATAAATAGCATATATTTTATGAGCTTGTCCAAAATAGGTATTAAAATTATCTGATACACTATTAATATTAAAAATATGGTGCTTATATAAACTTTTGAAATTTCACTATCTTTAAATCCGAAAATTTTAAGATATGTTATATTAACCTTTGACTTATCAATTATTAAGGATGAAATCATTGAGGTTAGTATAAAATAAAATGCTAAGGAGACTACTACTAACATGGTAAATACAACACCAAAGGAGTCTAGGAAATGGTCCATAAATTTCGACATTTCATTTTTGTTTAATTCAGTAATTAGATTGTCTTTTGAAATGTCTAATTTTTTATCTGACATATAACTATTAAAATAATCTTTGTCTTTTTCAATTATTTTGTTTAATGCCTCTCTACTTGTAAATATTTGAAACAGACTATTGTCCTTGTCTATTTCCTTTATTTTTAAATTTTTTATCTTGCTATTGTAGCTATCTCTAATCCTAAATGTATCTGATTTTTCTAAATTAAATCTTTTTGAAAATCCAGAAGAAACTATAACTTCGTCTTCTTTCAAATCTTCTACTTTTAGATTTTTGTATTTACTATTTTTTTCTACTCCATAGAATTGAATCTCTTTGTCATCGCTATCGACCAATTCTGATTTAACCACTGTTGCGACATCCGCATTCACATCTTTGTTTTCCTTTTGCTTTACAAAATAGATGTGATTATACTTCATCTCATTTTGCATATTTTTAGCATAAATACTAAACACAGGCTTTGCAGAAAGTGAGAATACTAAAATTAAATTTGCTAAAAATACTCCGAACAAAAGAGCTATGAAATTTAATTTGTTGGAAAGTATAATCCTTGTTTTAAATTTTCTTAAAAACGAAATATTTTTTAGTTTTAGCCTTGTATTTTTCTTTGTCTTTTTTAAGTTTCTTCTTAAAAAATTCACAGGACTAAATTGTAAGCTCCTGCTAATTACAAGATAATTTATTACCAAGTAGATTATCATTGGTAAAAAAGATGTAATGAGAAATGAGCGGGCGGTGAAGGTCACTTCGAATTTTGGCAGGTCATAGGATGCGTAGTAAAGGGCTGCATATTTTTTATACAGATAAGTATATGAAATTATATTTCCTACTAATGATGATATAAGGGCAACGAAAAGTGGCATTGCCATATAATTAAGTAAAAGCTCTTTTTTTCTGTATCCAGATGCAAGTAGAGTTCCAATAATCGGAGCTTCCTCTTCTATCAAACTCTTTATTTGCACCGCGCTTATAAACGCAATTGCAATAAAAAGTAGTATTGATGTCAAGGTCATAGTTGGAACATCTCCACCCATATCCTCAATGATAAAAGTTATACGTTTGTTATCAAACCTTGTAACGCCATCAATCATCAAGTTTTCTTTGTTTATAACCTTTGAAATCTCCTTTAGTTTTTCCTTTGCTTCTCTTTCGTTTAAATTGTTATCAGTATGATAAGAGTAATTGTATATTATCTTTTCATTGGAAAATTTTTTAAATCCTGAATCACTTAAAAGGCAAACTCCAAAATATCCAATATCCATAACCAGATCATCTCTATTTTTAAGCAGTGACGAATAGTCTGGAACTGAAAAAAGACCTATAATTTTAAAATTTTTACCTCCTATTTTAATACTATCATTTAACTTTAAATCATTTGCTCTTGCATAGTTTGCAGAAATTGCAATTTCGTCTTCAGAGTTTGCAAGCCTACCTTCAAAAATTTGCGCTTCGTTTATATGTTTTCTGTTTTTAAAAACTCTTAAGCTTTTATTGCCTTTAACATCAGCTTCAAAATAAAAATTATCATATAGTTTTAAAGACAGCTTTTCTATTTGTTCTTTCAAATCATCTGTCAATTCGTAAATAGTGGTGAAGTTTCCGTCTTCAACCTTGCCCTTTTCAATTTGACTGTAATATAGATTCTTAATAGACTCTTGTGATATGAAAAAGGAAGATGCAAACACCACTATAAATACTAATGAAATAAAAATTGGAATAACTTTGAAAGGCTTCGATTTTATCTGTCTATAAACTCTCTTGTTAATAGGATTTTTCATTTACCATACCACTTCCTTTGCAGGAAGCTTATTTGTATTAACTTCAAAGCTCTTTATTTTTCCATTATGCAAAGATAAAATCAAATCACACATTTTTGCAATTTGAATGTTGTGCGTGGCTATAATTACAGTGGATTCATAATCCCTATTAAGCTGTTCTATTATCCTTAAAACATCTTTTGCGCTGTCATAGTCCAGGGCGCCGGTAGGTTCGTCACAAATTAAAAGCCTTGGTCTTTTTATAATTGCCCTTGCTATTGATGTCCTTTGTGCCTGCCCTCCTGAAATTTCATTTGGATATTTATATTTATGATCATTAAGCCCTAACTCATTAACCAAATAATCTATATCAACTGGATTTTTAGATAAAAATTTCCCGACCTCTATATTTTCAAAGACATTTAAGTCGCTAATTAAGTTATAAAACTGAAAAATAAAACCCAAGTACTCTCGCCTATAATTTTCTAATTCTTTTTTTGACATCTTACTCAATTTGTTGTCGAATACATCAACCTCTCCTCTATCAATATTTTCTATTCCACCTAAAATATTTAGAAGTGTTGATTTTCCTGACCCTGATGGACCAAGAATACAAATTATTTTTTTATCTTCAAACTCTAAATCAATTCCTTTTAGAACTTCAATCTTTCCATGTCCAGAACCATAACACTTATGTAAATTTGAAACTTTAATCATAAAACTTCCTTCCTTTTTTAATATAAGTACAAGCCATATCTAATGATAACGATTCTTCTTTGGCTTAATTATACTCCTACTGATAAACTTTATCAATACATTTCTATGGTGAAGTTTTAAAATAAAAGCTATTAAGGTTGTCTCTTTCAAATAAAAATAAATAAAAAAGAGAGTAGATTTTATCTACTCTCTTAATGGCTAAGCCATATAATCCATCGTTTTAAATTTTAAATATTAGATAAGCGCTTCGTCTTCTTCGTCTTCTATTCTTGGAATAGGTTTTTTAACAATGTGTTTGTAGTAGATTTTTTCTACTGCCATTGATACTGCGTTATCACCAGTTACGTTAGCTGCAGTTCCGAAACTATCTTGAGTTAGATATAGTGAAATTAGAATTGTAGCCATTGGTGAATCACTTGCGATACCAACTACTGGTAGGAATGGAAGAGCACTCATAACAGCTCCACCTGGAGCTCCTGGAGCAGCTACCATTGCGATACCAAGTATAGCAATGAATTTAACGATTAGTCCGTAGCTATGTGGCATATCATACATGGTTAGAAGTGTGTATACACAAGAAGTAAGTGTAATCATTGAACCAGGTAGATGCACTGTTGCACATAGTGGAATAACGAAGTCTCTTATTTGTTTAGTAACACCGATATTTCTGTTACATTCTACGTTTACTGGGATAGTAGCAGCAGAAGATTGAGTTCCTACAGCTGTTAAGTAAGCAGGGATTGCTTTCTTAAGAGATGAGAATGGATTTCTTCCTGTGTATGCTCCTGCACAGATAAACATAAGTGTGATGTAAAGAATGTGTAGAATGATAATACAAATGAATATCTTCCAGAAGATATTTAGAATTGCAAATACAGAGCCTGAGTAAGCCATGTTTGCAAAGTTTCCACAGATAAATAGTGGAAGTAGTGGAATGATAACATTTGAAAGTACCATTACTATAATTTCGTTGAATTCGTTGATTAGCTTGTAGAAGCCATCTCCAGAACCTTTTTGACGAAGAACTGAAACAGCAAGTCCCATCATAAATGCAAGAACTAGAGCTGCTGTTACGTCAACGATTGGTCCTAGTGGAATTTCAAATAGTGGTGTTAAACTTTCTGATGTTGCTGCTTGAATCTTTTCAGCAAGTTCTGGAGTTACAAAGCTTCCAAATAGTGTCTTAGCCATTGTGTAAGAAAGTGTACCAGCTATTAGTGTTGAAAGATAAGCGATGATTACAGAAGCTAGAAGTAGTTTACCAGCTCCTTCTGATAGATCTGCGATACCTTTTGTTACGAATGCAATGATCATAAGTGGAATAATAAAGCTTAAAAATTTACCGAATAGTCCTGAGATAGTAACTAGAATAGTAGTTATTTCTTTTCTAGCAAATGGTAAGTAAGCTCCGATTATAATACCTAGAGCAATTGCGATTAACAAACGAGGTATTAATCCTAACTTTTTCATATAATTTCTCCTAAATAAAAATTTTTCTCTTAAGCGTTGTCTCCTAAGAATTCACGCCTTATTGCTTGACCAGTCTTGGTTCCTGCTATACCTCCAAGTCCTGTTTCTCTTAAGGATTCATGAAGCATATGTCCAACTTCACCCATTGCTTGTACGGTTTCTTCAAAAGGAACGATGGATTTTACACCAGCAAGGGCCATGTCGGCAGAGATAAATGCGTTCATTACTCCAGAAGCATTTCTGAAAGTACAAGGATATTCAACTAGTCCAGCTATTGGATCGCAAACAAGTCCCATTACATTTATAAGTGTAATGCTTGCAGCGTTAAGAGCCATTTCTGGGGTGCCACCTAACATTTCAACTATTGCAGCAGCGGCCATAGCAGATGCAGAACCACATTCAGCTTGACATCCACCTTCAGCTCCTGCAAAGGTAGCATAGTTTCCAATTATTTGTCCGATTCCAATGGAGGTTAAGAAACCTTTTATCATTGTATCGTCATCTAGGTTGTATCTAATTCTCATGCTTGACATAGCGGCAGGCATGATTCCTGCAGATCCTGCAGTTGGTGCAGCGGCGATCTTTCCCATTGCGGCATTGGTTTCAGATGTTGAAAATGCCATCGCCATAGCTCCAACGAGGAAGTCTCCACATATAGTTTCTTTTTCTTTTCTGTAGTCGTTGAAAGTCTTTGCGAAGCCATCGATCATCTTAAATCTTGTTGTATAGCTTTTTTCTAGTGCGTCATGAGAAGAGTTTTTCATAACCTCTAAGACTTCAAGTAGACCTGCTCTTAAACTTTCTTCAGTTTGGTGTGGATTTTTAAGTTCTTCACTAAGCACTAAATCCGCAATCGAGCAGCCCTTTTCATTGCAATAATCTATAATCTCTCTTTGAGTATTTAACATCTTATACCTCCACGTAAGTAGATTCTAAAAATCTATCTTGGTTCAAAATTTCGTCTTTTATCTTTTCTTCAAGAGGTCTATCAATTTCGACGGTTAGAGTAACTAGGTTTGTGATTCTATCTTTGTTTGTGTTTATAGATTCAATATTGTAGTTTGCGTCTGCCAAGAATTTTGAAACATTGGCAACTACTCCCTTTTGTTCGTTGTACTTAAGCAGAATTGTAGGGAATTCTCCTCTAAATTCAACTTCGATACCATTGATATCTACGATTACAATAGCTCCACCACCTATTGAAGAACCGATTATATATTCATCGTGATCGTCATAGTGGAATATAATTTTAACTGTGTTTGGATGATACTTTTCGCCTAGATCAGCAGTTTTAAAAGTGAAGTCAACTCCTCTTTCTTTTGCATCATCAAAACTATGTCTAAGTCTTTCGTCATAAGTTTCGTATCCTAAGATACCTCCCACTAGAGCAACGTCAGTGCCGTGGCCTTTGTAAGTGTGGGCAAACGAGCCGTGAAGAATAAATTCTACGCTCTTCCATCCTTTTGGGCAGATGTTAAGTGCAGTCTTTCCGATTCTACAAGCTCCTGCAGTGTGAGAACTGCTTGGTCCTATCATGATAGGTCCCAATATATCAAATGCGCTATAGTTAGCCATGTGTTCCTCCTTCTATAAATAAAAAAAATACTTTATTTCAATATTAATATATTCTATATTCAATAAAAAGTCAATTTAATTACAGTGTGTTATAAAAAAATATGATAATTATTTAAAAAACAAAAAATCCCCAAAAGGGGATTAATTACATATATCTTAGATAGTGGTACATAAGAAACAGAGAAAATATTAATAAAATAAAAAATACCACAACTACAATTTTCTGTTTTCTATTCATTTTTTGTACCTCCAATAGGTCTTTATACTTGAGAGTCTAGCACGGACATAGGCTAGAAATCTCTTGAAGTTTCTGTCTTTTTCATACCATTGGGTAAATTCAAAACCTCTTTTCATAAGTCTTTTAGCAAGGATTTTTTTATCTTCTGATACGTATTTCTTAACTACAAATGGATCTACATAGAGCCATACCTTTTCGCAACCACTGTGGTAGTAGGTTTCTCTCTCCTTATTTAAAACCAAATCTTCAACGAGGAACCTCACAAAATTACATCCACCAGCAGTCATGTAGTAGGAAGATCTCCCTTGTCTAATGTTTATTTCAAAGACCTTGTAGGTATTTATCCTGTCGTCATATTTTAGGTCGAAGTTTGCAAAGCCTCTATATCCAATGGATTCTAAAAATTTTTCGTAGGTCTTGTAGAGATTTTCATCTGAGTCGGTGTAGAGAAAGTCGTAGTTTCCTATCTCTGTAGGAAGCACAGCGTCGAGAAGACATCTTCCAAGGCACATCATCTTTACCTTGCCATTCTTATCTACATATGCGTTTAAGACTGCCATATTCTCTGGACCACCTTCGATAAATTCCTGAGCGATCATATCTCCAGTGTAGCCTGCGTCATAGATTCTCTTAATTTCAAGATTAAATTCTTCTTCTGAATGAATCTTGTAAGCCTTCTTCTTGCCTTCGAAGTGAAGGTGTACAAACTCGATAGAATCATTTGCTTTAAGTGCTATTGGATAAGAAAATGGTAGATGGATATCGCCACTTTCGTACATATTCTTATCGATAATGTAGGTCTTCGGGTATGGAAGATTTTCTTTTTCACAAATATTGTAGAAGTCCTCCTTATTTTCAAGGAGATTTTGCATTTCAGGACTCACATAGTTAAATAGATAGTACTCTTTTAAAATTCCGCTGTTTTTCGTAATGAGTGAAGTGTATCCGTCGGAGCAGGATATCAATAGAAGTTTTTCTCCAGGTCTATCCTTTGCAAAATCTATAAGAGTCTTTAAAAATACTTCCTCATCTTCGAAATTAGGATCCACATGTACATTTACAATTTTTGAATCTCTAGTATATATAAGTGGCTTCCTGCCAAAACAGTAAGAAATCTTGCCGTATTCCTTGTGAAAAGAACGAGCGACTCCGTAAGCGTTGGCATCGGTGCCTAAAATAACAGGTGTAAACATCTTTCCTCCAAATTAATTTTTCTACAAATAGTATATCACAGTTGTTTTAAAAATTTAAACTTGGATATAAATAGAAAGAATGAATAATAATGAAAATTAGGAGGAATATAATGAAATTAAAATTTGCAGGAAATGAAATGAACTTAGTAGGAGAACAAATAAAAGTTGGAGATAAAGCTCCTAACTTCGTAGCAGTTAAGGGAGACCTTTCAGAATACCATCTAAGCGATGACAAGGGTAAGGTAGTGATCATCTCAGTAGTGCCATCAATCGACACTGGAGTTTGTGCAATTCAAACTAGAACATTTAACGAAGATGCAACTGAACTTTCAAAAGATGTAAAGATTGTTACAATTTCAATGGACCTTCCATTTGCGCAACAAAGATTCTGTGCTGCAGAAGGAATCGAACAAGTTGAACTAGTAAGTGATTACAAAGACCATGACTTCGCAGAGAAATATGGATTCTTAATCAAGGAACTAGGACTTCTTGCAAGAGGAATAATAATCATTGACAAAGAAGGCAAAGTAACTTACACAGAAATCGTGCCAGAAGTAACTCATGAAGTTAACTTCGATGCTGCACTAGAAGAAGCAAAGAAACTTATTTAAGTTACAAAATAAATTAGGGCTTAGAGCCCTTTTTTAATAGAAAGGAATAGTTATGGATGTATTAGTAGTAGTTGATTGTCAAAATGACTTCATAGACGGAAGCCTAGCATGTCACCACTCCCATGAAGCAGTGGAAAACATAGTGAAATTTATAAAAGAAAATAAAGTTTCACCAGTCTACTCAATGGATTGGCACAGTAGAGAAAATAAGTCTTTCAAAGAAAACGGTGGCATATGGCCAGTTCACTGTGTAAGAGATACCCATGGTTCAGAGTTATCAAAAGTATTTTTTGAAAAGCTAGATGGAAAAAATATCCCGAACGAAGAAAATACATTTAAAAAGGGAATAGACGATGTGGTGGAAGAGTATTCAGCATTTAATGCAAAGAACGCTCTCGGAACAAAGATCCATGAACTTGACGCCAAAACCTTCTATGTATGTGGAATCGCGTCAGAATTCTGCGTGAGAGAAACTGTCTTAGAGCTTAGACGCCACGGCAAAAATGTAGTGCTTCTTGAAGATCTACTAGGATATGTAGACGAAGAAAACCATAAGAAAAACATAGAAGAACTAAAGAAAATGGGAGTAGAAGTCCTTTGAATATAAAGATAATATGTGTAGGTAAACTCAAGGAAAAGTATTTGAAAATGGCACAGGATGAATATTTAAAACGCCTTGGACCCTATGCAAAAGTAGAAGTAATAGAAATAAAAGACGAAGATATAAAGGAAAATTTCTCTGAAAGTGAAGTTGAACTTGCAAAAGAAAAAGAAGGAGAGGGAATTCTGTCCAAGATCAAAGATAGAGATCTCGTGTTCACCATGGAAATAGAAGGCAAACAGAGAAGTTCAGAAGAATTTGCAAAAGAGATTGAAGACCTAATGATCTACGGAAACTCCGACATAGCATTTGTAATTGGAGGATCCTGTGGAATATCAAAAGAAGTTATGAGAAGAAGCGATAGGAAGATTTCATTTTCAAAGATGACATTTCCACATCAGATAATAAGGATAAACCTACTAGAACAAATCTATAGAGCATTTAAAATCATAAAAAATGAGCCGTACCATAAGTAGTACGGCTATTTGTTTGCAAAAAATTAATTTGAAGGTCTTTTAAAAATAGAAAATAGGATGATAATCGCCATATGAAAAGCGGCGAAGACACCGATCAAGAGATAGTCGTTGTACTGTAGATTCATAAGAGTGGAGTAGATTAGCTTTAGATTAGATGGGCTCACCACATCCCAAGAATTAAACCTAACAAATCTTCCAAGATAGACGGCGATGCCAGAAATCCCGGAAAAGAAAACGAGCATGATAAACTCAGCAAAAACATGGCCTTTAACCTTTATAATCTCCAAAATATTTATAAAAGTTTCATAGGAAAGAATGAGAGATAGAGTTATAAAAAGCACATCCACCATCATCTTAAGCCAAGAAACATAGTTCATCACATAGTTTACATTTCTATGAATATCAACGGAATAGAACTCGCTGGTCTTCGTATGTATGAAATCCGTCGCCATGTAGATGCAGTTTGGATAGAAAAAAATCGCAGGAAGAGTCACAAGAATCACGAGAAGAGTGGAGCGTTTAAAAGAAAGCCCAACCTCGCTTAGAACAAATGCAAACATGGAAAGCCCACAATTTATCACTAGGTAAAATCTGTTTAAGTCGAAATAGAAAACTGCAAAAGAAAGTCCGATATATATTAAAAAATAAAAAATAAGTTTAAAAGTTCTGTTAAATTTCATAATTATCTCCAAAAGTATTATACCATTAAGAAGAAGGGGAATAGAATGAAAAAATATTTTTTGTTAGCGAAAGACTCTGTTAAGATACCTTAATGAAGACAGTCACTCTGAGCGAAGACGGTAACGGCGTCGTAGTCGAACGGGTTTAATCTCTATTTTATGAAGTCTCGAAAACTACCTTGTAGCGGAAGCTACCAGCTTCCATAAAACTAGATACTAAATTTTCTTTATTCAGGCGAAGCCGTGAGAATATAAAAATTTCTATTCACGCTTGTAGCGGAACCCTCTGGGTTTCACAGGCGAAGGCTCTGCACAAGCAAACTCTTTTGATTTACAGAATTTCTAAAGGTCTGTCCCTCTGTATTGTCATCCTGAGCGAAGACGGTTTACCGGCTAAGTCGAAGGATCTGACCTATATTTAACCTATTAAAAACAAAAAAATACTTCCAACAACAGTCACCCTGAGCGAAGAAGCCGAAGGCTCTGAAGTCG
>CABTWG010000025.1 GCA_902488455.1 uncultured Peptoniphilus sp. | reverse complement strand
AGTTTTTTATTTTGTGTCAAGGTGTTTTTTCAAACTTTTTATTTTTTCTTGACTTAAAACTTGTGCTCTTTTAAAGAGCTTGTTATATCTTATCACCGCACTTTTCTTTTGTCAATATAGTTTTAAGATTTTGTAAATTAATTTTTTACTTTATTATCTTGCGGTAAATTTTATAAGCTTTCTATATATTTATATAGTTCTTCCGTCGGTTTAATTGAGTATGCTTCTTTTAGAAGTTCTCTTCCTTCTTCTAACCTATTTAAGTTTACATAGATTACTCCCAAGTTATATTTTAAGTTGTAGCTAGAGCTGTTATTTTCTATTCCCTCTTCTAATATAATAGAAGCTTCTTGGTATTTATTTAAATTTACAAGACATATTGCAAGGCTATTGTAGTAATCTTCTCTATTTTTATTTAGATCTATCGCTCTTTTATATTCTTCTATTGCTAGTTCTATTCTTCCTGTTGATTGATATACGAAACCCTTTAGAAAATTTAAATAGCTTTGATCTATATAATAGATACTAACATTTGATAGTGCTTCTTCCGCTTTGTCAAAGTCTGAGTAATTTATATATGTTTCTGCGATTTCAATATTTGAATAATCACTTATTTCTTCTATCTCTCTTCGTAAAACTGTTTTTAACTCTTCATCTTCTAGTATATCTGAGCTTTCTAAAGACTTTTCAAAGTACATCTTGCTCTTTAAATAATTTCCTATTGCTTTATTTATGATTCCCATTCTGTAGTTTGCATATGGAGAAATCTTTTTATCTTCTATTCTTTCATAGTTCACTAAAAGATTCTTTATTATTTCTGACTGATCTTCTTCTTTTATTTTATTTCTATTCTTATCTAAATAATTTTCTAAATAAATAAGTTTATTGTAGAGAATTTCATCATCTTTAATTCCTAGTGCTTCATATGAATTTAGATAGATATACTTATCCAGTTCATCTTCAGCTTTTAGTGTAGTTCCTATTACAAATCCTTTTAAATCTTTTATCAGTGATTCTAATACTTCTTTGTAGTTGTCTTTATATTTGAAATCTTCGTCGCAACCAAGTACATAAATCATTCCCTTGGTTATAAGATCAGCTTTCACTCCAATATCATTTTTCTCAATTGCAAGTTTTTTGATGTCATCTACTAATATTGGAAGTGGAACCTCTTTTAGAAATGTAAATCCTTCTACAGTTGTATCCTCTTTTAGCTCTACAAAGCCTACATTGTTTAATCTTTTCTTTATTTCTTTTTCTATCATATTAGCCCCTGAAATTTTCTCTTTCTAATTGATGATCCGCTTAGCATCTTAAACATATGATATCTAAATATTGAAAATGCTCCTAATACTATTTCGAATATCAATAAGCTAAATATTTTACTTGTGTTTGAGGTTATATTTAGCGATCCGTACATTGAGTTTCCTATATTTTGTAATATTAGATTGTTTGAGATATAAAAGTTACTTGCTACTCCAAGTAATTTACCCAAGCCAAATATTATTATCGCCGTTGGTATTATCCAATGTATGAAGTTATCTTTCATAAATTTTAAGGATTCTTTAAATGCGTCTATTCCATTTTCACTTTCTATATATACTTCTTCAGATATTGGAGATAGTACTACATTTATAATTATTCCTAGAATTATATTTATGTTTCCAGAAATATTTAATCCGGCAAGAAGGTAATCAAGTATTATTAACACGAAAAAAACTGAATATACTTGGTAGAAATACCTTGTAATTGAACTTTTTAAACTTTTAAAATTTATTCTCTTATAAATTATGCCATCTTCTAGCATTTGAAAATATGATGATATTAAAAGCGAATATCCAACTGGCCTTATAAATCCCATTATAAAGCTTCCTCTTCCAAAACTTATCTGTAGACTTAAATAGGTAAATATTTCTACTAATATAAAGTAAACTGGAGTTAATAATAGAAGGAAAGGACATTCTTTTATAGAATTTATTGTTTTATTTAAACTGTTTTTATATACCGATAATATATCTTCTAACATATATCCTCCTTTATTTCATTTATATAGATAAAAAAGGAACTTTTAAGTCCCTTTTTATTCTTCTTATTTTGTTATGTTACATTTTTTCTGGTGCTTCTATTCCTAGTAATGATAGTCCTTCAGATATCACATTCTTTACTGAGTAGCAAAGCATAAGCCTTGTATTTTTAAGTTTTTCATCATCTACGTTTATGGTTACTTGATTGTAATACTTATTGAAGTCTTTTGCTAATTCTACTACGTACCTGCTTATAAAGAATGGTTCATATTTTTCTGCTGCATCCTTTACTACTTCTGTAAATTTGTAAAGATTTCTAAGTATATTGATTTCCATTTCATTGTTTAGAAGCGTTGGATCTATTTTGGAATTTATATCGAAATTACCTTTATTTAGTAGCGAGCAAATTCTAGCGTGGGCATATTGAACGTATGGTCCACTTTCTCCTTCAAATGATAGGGTCTTGTCCCAATCAAATGTGTAGTCTTTTATTCTTTGATTGAATAATTCTTGGAATTTAATAGCTCCTATTCCTACTTGTTTTGCAAGCTCTTCCTTGTTTTCGATTTTAACTCCACTGGTCTTTTCTCTTTCATCTAAGATTTCCATGATTTTTTCTATGGCTTTATTTAGTACATCGATTAAATATACTACTCTTCCTTGTCTTGTGGAAAGTTTGCCATCCGCTAGGTTTATCATACCAAAGGCAACGTGAGTTACTTCATCATACCAATCGTATTGCATTTCTTCTAAGACTGCTTTTAGTTGTTTGAAATGTAGGTTTTGTTCTGTTGCTACTACATATATATTCTTTTCTGGGTGATAGGTTTCGTGTCTATATTCTGCCGCTGCTATATCTCTAGTTATATAGATTGTAGATCCGTCTGATTTTAATATTAATGCTGGTGGAAGATTGTATTTTTCTAAGTCAACTATTTTTGCGCCTTCAGAATCTTTCAATATTCCTAGCTCTTCCATTCTATCTACTTGTTTTTGCATTTTATCCGAATAGAAAGACTCTCCATTGTAGGAATCGAATTCTATTCCAAGTAAATCGTAGACCATGTTAAATTCTTTTAATGAGATTTCTCTAATCCACTTCCAGATTTTTACAGCTTCTTCATCGCCTTTTTCTAGGCTTGCGAAGTAATGTCTACATTCATCTTTTATTTCTTCGTTTTCTTCTGCTTCTTTGTTTACTCTAACGTAGAGTTTTAAAAGTTCTGGAATTGGATTCTTTTCAATCTCTTCAATATTTCCCCAATTTTTAATCGCATAGATAAGCATTCCAAATTGAGTTCCATAGTCACCTAGATGGTTTATAGATACCACATTATATCCTAAGAATTTATGGATTTTCTTTAAACTGTCTCCAATTATTGTAGTTCTAATATGTCCTATATGGAATGGCTTTGCAATGTTAGGGCTTGAATATTCAACTATTATGGTCTTGTCTTCACCAATTTTAGATTTTCCATAATTTTCTTTTTCTTTTAAAATCTCTTCTATTACAGTTTTTGAAAGTGCTTCTTTATTTGTGAAGAAGTTGATATAAGCTCCCTTGCTTTCAACTTTTTCAAAATATTTCGAATCTATGCTTGATGCCATTTCTTCTGCAATCATATTAGGATTTTTTCTAAATATTTTGGCTAGTGAAAATACTGGAAATGCATAGTCGCCCATCTCATATGATGGTGGTATTTCAATTTGCGCTAAAATATCTTCTTCTGTCAAACTTTCTATTTTATCTGCTAATATCTTTGCTATTTCTTGTTTGAAATCTATCATTTTTACCTCACTTAAATGTAACTACCGTTACTCCGTTTCCGCCTTCGTTGTAGCTTGCGTCGTCGAAAGATTTTATATATTTATTCTTTTTAAAATCTGCTCTTAATTTTTCTCTTAGAACCATCGTTCCCTTTCCATGTATTATTCTAACAGATTTTAGTCCAGAAAGATAACTGTCATCTAAAAATTTGTCCACTTCTATCTTTGCATCGTCGAAGTTTCTTCCTCTCACATCTATTTCTGTGGTTGCTGTCCTAGATTTACTCTTAATAATATCTTTGGTGGAAGATTTCTTCGTTTCTTCGTCTTCTATACGTATGATGGCTTCCTTTTTAACTTTCATCTTCATCATTCCCGCTTGAACAAGAACCTCTCCATTTGAGTCTGGAAGTTCTAGCACTGTTCCTTTAGCATTAAGTGAAGCTATCATCACCATCTCTCCAGGTTTTATATTCTCTGCAGGATTTTTCACTGCTTCTATTGTAATCTTTTCTTTATTAGATGTTTTGTTTAGATTTTCTCTGATTAAGTCTTGTGATTCTTGTAGTCTTCTCGCTTGGTCCTTCGATACTTCTCCCACTACGTCTTTTATTTCTGAAAGGGCAAGTTCAGATTCTTCTTTTGCACGATTTATGATCTGTCTTGCTTCTCTTCTTGCTTTTTCAAGGATATCTTCACGTTTTTCTTTCATTGAAGCTAGCTCTTCTTCGAGTCTTTTGTTCTGTTTTTCTAAATCAATCTTGTAAAGCTCTGCCTCTGAACGATGTTTTTCGATTTCCCATCTGTCTTTTTCTATGTTTTCTAAGACTTTTTCGAATTCAATATTATCTTTTGACATCTGTTTCTTCGCATCTTCTATGATATCATCTCTAAGTCCAAGCCTTTTGGAAATTAAAAATGCATTACTCTTTCCTGGGATTCCTATGATTAATTTATATGTTGGTCTTAATGTATCTACGTCGAACTCCATAGATGCGTTTTGAACTCCTTCAGTGGTTAGTGCATAGGTTTTAAGTTGATTGTAGTGGGTTGTGGAGATACATCTTATCTTTCTTTCTAGCATAAAATCCATAATCGATCTTGCAAGGGCTGCTCCTTCTGTTGGATCTGTTCCAGCACCAAGTTCATCGAATAGAACGAGACTTCTTTCATCAGCTTCTTCTAGAATATTCACGATGTTTACCATGTGTGAACTAAATGTGGAAAGTGATTGTTCTATGGATTGTTCGTCTCCTATATCGGAGAAAATTTTATCGAATATTCCAATTTGAGATCCTTCTTCTGCCGGAATAAAAAGACCATACTGTCCCATTAAATTTAAAAGTCCTACTGTTTTTAAAGTTACAGTCTTACCACCAGTGTTTGGTCCTGTAATTATAAGAGAAGTAAATTCTCCACCAAGACTTATATTTATTGGAACTACTTCATTCTTTTTAAGTAATGGATGTCTAGCATTATAGAGTTTTAAATAGAGATCGTCGTTTATTTTAGGCTTTGTTGCTTCCATTTCCATTGCAAGTTTAGCCTTTGCAAAAATAAAATCTAGGCTTGATAGTATATCCTGATTACTTCTTATTTGTAGGGAATAATCTCCAACGTATGCGGAGAGCTCTGCCAAGATTCTCTCTATCTCTTCCCTTTCTTCTATCTCAAGAGTTCTAAGCTCGTTGTTTAAATTCACAACGGCAATTGGCTCTATATATGCTGTCTGTCCAGTGGCACTCATGTCGTGAACAAGTCCTTTTATCTTATTTTTGTTTTCAGTTTTAACAGGAATTACATACCTGCCTTCACGCATAGTTACAATATTGTCTTGAAGATACTTGGAGCCTGAGTTAACTATAGAGTCTAATTTCTCTCTAATCTGTTTGTTTTTAACAAAAATATTTCTTCTAATTTGCTTAAGTTTTGGACTTGCAGAATCAGAGATTTCTTCTTCAGAGATTATGCACTCGTTTATCCTGTCTTCAATCTGTTTAGATGTAAAGAGTAAACTCGCCATGTCCTCAATTATTTCGTGGCTTCTTCCCTCTTCGTCTTCCTCCGCTATATATTTTTTTAAAAGTCTAGAAACTCTTAAAAAGTCAGATATGTTTAAAAGGCTTTTGGCTCCCAATGTTCCGCCTAGCTCCAATCTTGAGGTGGCAGATTTTATATCAGAAATTCCAAAGAGAGGTGGCTCTCCTTTTTTATCTATAATATCTACAGCTTCATCAGTTTCTTTAAGCCTTCTATTTATTTCAGACTGGGATGTAGAGATATCAGTTTGAAGAACCAATTCTCTTCCTAAATCAGATTCACATTTAGTCTTTAAATTTTCTAAAATTTTATCAAATTCAAGGGTCTTTATTGCTCTTAGTTCTTTCATAATATACCTCTGTTGTAATGTCCTCTCGTTGCTACTATATCTCTATCTTTCAAATAATCTTTCAGTTTATTAAATTCATTTTCTCTAAATGCAGAAAGAACCATATTCATAGTTTCTGCATCTTCTACTGTTTGCACTATCCTTCTTCTATCTACAAAGTTTACTAAATTTTTATTTTCATATAGCAAAGGATGAGAGTTATAGATTATCGTTCTCTTGTTCTCTCTTCTAAAGCCAAAATCTTCTCCCATAGAGTCTCGTAGGTAATGAAGTCCGTTTCTTCTGCATCTTTCACAGTTGGAATTATCTTTACAATTTAGTTCAATTGAAATTGGACAGTGTTCCATTACCATCACGTTTAGATAACCATAAACTATGGATTCAAGGTCTCCACTTAGTTTCTTTCTAATTTCTTTTACTTGGTTTAAATTTAGTTCGTTTGATAGACTTATGCAATCTGCCTGTTTTAAAAAGAATTCTCCAGATAGAGAGTTGAAAATATTAAAGGAACTGTCCAAGGTAAGTGGAATATCTAAGTCTTTAAAGATTTCAAGTTGACCGAGATTGTTAAGTAGTAGTCCTTCTGGTTTGTACTTTTCGATCTTCTCTTTGGCTTTTTCAAGTTCTTCGTCAGATAAAATCTGGGGAAGTTTTATATACTTCTTAGTATTTTTAAAAGAATACTCAGATAATTTTTCTATATCTTTAAGTGGAAAATATACTATTTCTATTCCATCTAAATTTAGTCCGTCCAAAATATCCAAATCATTTATTTCTAGAGTCAGTCCAGTATCTGTAGTCTTTCTCTTTTCATATATAAATTCGTAAGGAGTTTTTTCACTATTTTTATAAAAAAATAAATTTTCTAAGTTCTTTATAGCTTCCCTTCTCGCTTCATTAAGAACACTTACAGGCACAAAAGATTCTCCATCAGTTACAATTTCTATATCGTCCTCACTTTTTAAGAAAAAGTCTGTGTCATTTATTTTTTCAAAAGATTTTCTTATGTTCTCGATAGAAATAGGCATGTTTTTTGCTTTATCAACTAAGTTTTCTGAAATATATTCGGAAGTTTTACCCATTGATTTTGCAAATACATGAATAGGGCTTCCAACTTTTACATTTACTTCAAACTCAATCGGTAGTTTGTAGATGCTTTCGATCTTCTCATCTATACTTGTTTCTAGTTCTTTCGAATAAGTTCTTCTAACATCGGAGTTTTCTTCAACATCAAATGGAAGCTTGATTCTGTTTTTACCCTTTTCTAAATCCTCATTAATGGTAAAGCCTTTGTACTTACCATTTTTTAGATTAAATTCGATTCCATCTCCAGATTTTAACTCTGTTTCTAAGAAAATATATCCATTTTTATATTTTCCTACTACAACTCCTCTATTATCAGGTCTATCATAGGACATAAGACTTCTTCCAAAGTCATTGAATCCAAGACCTTTTGTAAACTGTCTATTAAATAGTTGTTCAACATTCTCTATACCATGTTTTTCAAGAGCGTTGTCGAGTTTTTTTCTATAGGCACGCACAACTTCATAGGCATATTCTGGCCTTTTCATTCTTCCTTCTATTTTAAATGAGTTGACTCCAGCTTTTATAAGTTCATCGATGGTATCAAAGCTCATTAAGTCCCTAGGTGAAAGGAAGTACTTTTTCTCAGAAAATACTGTCTTGTCAGGATTTAAAATTTCATAAGGCTTTCTACAAGCTTGGGCACAGGCTCCCCTATTTCCCGACCTTCCTCCAATTAGAGAGCTCATGGTGCATTGACCTGAGTATGAAATGCATAGTGCGCCATGGATAAAGTGTTCTATATCTATTCCAAGTTCAGATACCTTTTTAATCGTATCAGTGCCGACTTCACGGGCCATAACCACTCTTTCAAATCCAAGCTCTTTTACATACTTCGCACCGTAGTAGTTATTTATTGTCATTTGGGTCGAAGCGTGAACTTCCAAATCCTCATACATTTTTGACAATATAAACCCTAAAGCAGGGTCTTGAACTATTACTCCATGGCACCCTGCTTTATTTAAAAAATCTATATATTCAAAAAATTCATTAAGCTCGCCATCAGAAATTAAAATATTGGTAGTTACAAATATTTTAACTCCCCTCATCTTGGCAAGTTTTACAGCCTCTACTATCTCCTCGTCTGAAAAGTTAATAGCAGATGCCCTTGCTGAAAATCTTCTTCCTCCGAGGTATATGGCGTCACAACCTGCATTTATCGACGCAATAAGTGAGTCCATCTTACCTGCTGGAGCTAGTAATTCAATCTTCATTGGTTAGATTCTCAATTCTTCTTGAAAGTTCTATTATTTGTTTTTGATTTTCATATATTGTATCGTGTAACTTTTTCTTGCTCTTTTCTTGGTTTTCTAAGTCTTCTTTTAAAAGTTTAATGTCTAATTTCTTTTGATTTATATCAGAGATTAAGTTTTTGTTCTCTTCCTTTAGAGCATTTATTTCATCAGCCAGTTCTCTATTCTTTTTGAATTCAGCTCTGTACTTTTCAGTGCTTTCTGCATTGGATTTTTTTTGATTTTCCAACTCTTCAATCACACTCATAAGTTTTTCTTCGTCTTTTGATATATCTTTAGCTTCGTTTAGAATCTTTTGATTCTTTTCAGCTTTATCGAGAAGGTTTAAAGAAGCCAGTAGAACTGCTTGCATCTGATTCAATCTGTAGTTGTTTCTCTTTACCTCTTTTATATTATTGTCTAATTTATTAGCTAAAGATCTGATATATTTTTCGTCCTCGTTTCCAATGACGTAGAAATTCATATCATCAATAACTACTTTTGTCTTTTTCATTTTCCGCTCCTAAGTTTACCATCAAATTGCTTTTCTATTTCTTCCACAACTTTTTCAGAGATTTTTTCTACTTCTTGGTCTGTTAGGGTTCTGTCTTCTGCTCTAAAAGTCAAACTAAAGGCTATAGACTTCTTGTCATCATCTATTCCTTCTCCAGTGTATACGTCAAATACTTTGAAATCTTCTAGTAGTTCACTTCCGTTATTTCTAGCTACTTCTTCAAGTTGTCCTGCATCTATTTCTTTATCTATTACAAAGGCAAAGTCTCTCTTCATTGCAGGGAATTTTGGAAGTGGCTTGTAGACTCTGTTGTCTGATGCCATTTCAACGATTGTATCGAAGTTTAATTCTCCTACCAAGCATCTATTCTTGATTCCAAAGTTTTTAAGAACGATTGGGTTTACTTCACCAAATGATCCTAGGTATACTCCGTTTGCATATAGATCAGAGGCTCTACCTGGGTGTAGGTATGGCACTTCTGTTCTTTCGAATCTAAGATCTTCTATTGATAGACTCCAAAGGATATTTACAATCATATCTTTTAAGTCGTAGAAGTCGCCATGATTATAGCTTCCTATGCAGAGTTTTAAAACTTCTTTTGGTAGGCTTCCTTCTTGTTTTATAAATGTGTTTCCAAATTCAAATCCACTGCATACTTCGTTTGATCTTGAGTAGTTTTTATAGAGAATTTCAAGCATATTGGAGATTAATGTAGTTCTCATTACAGAGTATTCTTCTCCAAGTGGATTTATGATCTTTATAAAGTCTAGTAGATCTGACCCTTCTTCTAGGTTAAGTTTATCGAATACTGAAGGACTTATAAAACTGTAGGACATAAATTCGCTATATCCGTAGGCTTTTAGAATTTCTTTAATCTTTATTTCAATATTTCTAAATCTAGGTCTATCGCCTTTTGTAAGTCCACCGAAAAGTGGTTTTGGTTCTATATTTTCAAATCCATAGATTCTTGCCACTTCTTCGAAAAGATCCGCTTCGATTTCAAGATCTCCTCTATATGGAGGAACTTTTGCAACTAGTCCATCTTCTACTGTAGTAGTTTCAATCATAAGTCTATTTAAAATATCTTCGATTTCTTCTATTTTAAATTCATGACCGATTAGAGAGTTTGCCTTTTCAAGTCTGAGTTTAATCTCTCTTTCCTTCGGTTCTTCTTTAAGTGTGTCGTAGTTTCCTCCGACAATCTTTGCAGCGCCGATTTCTTCTGCAAGGGCAGCCACTCTATTCACCGCAATTTTAGGAAGTGTTATGTCTACACCTTTTTCAAACCTTGCAGATGCTTCGGTTCTAAGTCCAAGCCTCTTTGAGGTAAGTCTTATGGATCTCTTTTCGAAACTTGTGCCTTCAAGTAGAACTCTCTTTGTATCCTTTGTAACTTCGGAATCGAATCCTCCCATTACTCCAGCTACTCCTAGAACTCTAGATCTATCTGTAATTACAATGTCTTCAGCAGTTAAAGCTCTTTCTTCTTCGTCAAGAGTCTTTATAATTTCGCCGTCTTTTGCATCTCTAACTATGATATTTCCATCTAGTTTGTCTAAATCATATGCGTGAAGGGGTTGACCGTATTCAAGCATTACAAAATTTGTAAGGTCTACAATATTGTTTACAGGTCTAACTCCTGCAAGCATCAAGTAGTTCTTTATCCATTGTGGTGAATCTTCGATTTTTACATCGGTTAAAACCTTGGTGTAGAATCTACTACATTTTTTAGTTTCAACTACGGTTTCGCCGATAAAATCTGTTATATTTTCAGTTTCATTTTTAAATTCAACCTTTGGTTCAATAAGTGGTAGATCAAATGTAGCAGCAGTCTCTCTGCTCATTCCAATGATTGAAAGACAGTCTGGTCTATTTGGAGTTATTTCAATATCTAATACTTCGTCATTTAAATCTAGGATGTCTTTTACGCATGATCCGATCTTAGTGTCAGGAGAAAAGATATAGATTCCGTCTCTTGCTTCTTTTGGAATAACTGATTGAGCATAACCAAGTTCTTCAAGAGAACAAAGCATACCGTTTGATTCTACTCCTCTTAGTTCTCCCTTCTTGATATGAACATCATTTGCAAGAGTTGAACCGTCAAGAGCAACTGGCACTACTGCACCTTCAAATACATTTGGTGCTCCGGTTACGATTTGTAGGGTTTCGCCTCCCACGTCTATTTTACAAACCACAAGCTTATCCGCATCTGGGTGTTTTGTAATTTCAACTATCTTTCCGACTACAACTTTTTCAATATCTTCTGCAAAATTATTTATAGATTCAACGTGAGATCCTGTTGAGGATAGTTTGTTTGCTATTTCTATAGGTTTATTATTTATATCAACATAGTCTTTTAGCCATTTAATTGGTAGTAACATAGTTCCTCCTAAAATTGTTTTAAAAATTTGATGTCGTTGTCAAACATCAGTCTAATATCTTTTATTCCGTACTTAACCATGGCAATTCTATCGATTCCCATTCCAAAGGCAAAGCCTTGGTACTCTTCTGGATCGATTCCGCAGTTTCTTAGTACATTTGGATGAACCATTCCACAACCAAGAAGTTCCATACTCCATCCTGTTCCGCCGCATACTTCACAACCGTCGCCATGACAGTTTGTACAAGTTACATCGACTTCAAGGCTTGGTTCTGTAAATGGGAAGTAGTGTGGTCTAAATCTAGTCTTAATATCATCGCCGAATAATTCTTTTACGAATAGATTTAAAGTGTGAGTTAAGTTTGCTATGGAAATATCCTTGTCAACTATAAGTCCTTCCATTTGATGGAACATTGGACTGTGGGTTGCATCAACTTCATCTGGTCTAAAAACTCTACCTGTACATACCATTCTAATTGGTGCTCCGTGTTCTTTCATCGCACGAATTTGTACTGGAGATGTTTGAGTTCTAAGTAGTTTTTCTGCATCTAAATAAAATGTATCTGACATATCTCTGGATGGATGGTCTGCTGGAGAATTTAAAAGGTCGAAGTTATTTTCTACCGTTTCTACTTCAGGACCGTCATAAACTGTAAAGCCCATTCTAATAAATAGTGATTCCAATTCTTCAAGAGTTTGAATAAGTGGATGAGAGTGACCGATATCTCTAGTTTCTTTGTTTAGAGTAATGTCGATTCTCTCTTTTATCAATCTATTTTGTAGTTCAATGTTTTCAAGCTCGATCTTTTTGTTTTCTAATTCTTTTTCAATTTCTTCTCTAACTTCGTTGGCAATTGCCCCCATTACAGGTCTTTCTTCCTTTGAGAGTTTGCCCATTTCCCTTAGGACTAAGGTAAGTTCTCCCTTCTTTCCTAAGTAAGTTACTCTAATTTTGTCAAGCTCTTTTAAATCATTCGTTAAATTAATTTCTTCTAAGGCTTGCTTCTTTATATTTAATAGCTTATCTTTCATGACTTCCTCCAATATTTCTGTTATGATAATTATAGCAAATTACAAGTTTCTTTTCAATTAGGAGGGATTTATGAAAGGATATTTAGCAAGCCATTTTTTCAATGAAGGTATGTTTATGTGGACAGAAAATCTTGCAAAGATAATAAGAGATGAAACAGGACTAGATCTATATGTACCTCAAGAGAATGGTGAGATAAATGATAAAAAGAACAACGACGATATAATTACAGATATCAAAATTTCCAAGGCCGACACTGCAAAGCTAAAAGAGTCCAATATTCTTATAGCTTGCCTCGATGGTCTAACCATTGACGACGGAGTTGCTGCAGAGATAATGGCTCATGGAGTCATGAGAGAGTTTGAAATGGAACACGGAATAGATTTTCCAAGACTTATAATAGGAATCATAACCGACATGAGATATATTGGTACCGGTGAAAATAAACTCTATAGAAATCTTATGATCGTTGGAAAGGTAAAAGAGCATGGTCATCTACTTGTAGGCTATCCTAAGGATAAAACTTATGTAGAAGAGCTCATTTCAATAATAAATGATTTTATGAAAGAGAATAAATGAATTTAATAAAGATAACAATTGACGAGAAGCCTCATGCGAGGCTTTTTTCTGATTTTTGCATAAAAAAAGACCCGATAAACGGGTCATGGAGGCGACAACCAGATTTGAACTGGTGATAAAGGTGTTGCAGACCTGTGCCTTACCACTTGGCTATGTCGCCATAACATATATTATAGTAACATAGAATTTTCAATCTGACAAGCCTCCTAAATAATTTTTTTAAATTACAAAATCTCCATCTTTAAAGATTTGCATTTCTGTGCCATCTTCTTTAATTCCGACTATGCTTGTAGTTGCATCTCCAACCATGAAGTCAACGTGGATTAGTGAATCATTTACTCCGGCTTCAAGAAGTTCTTCTTCGCTCATTTCTTCGTTTCCTTCTAGGCAGGTTGGATAAGCTGCGCCTAGTGCGAAGTGACAAGAAGCATTTTCGTCGTATAGAGTTTCGTAGAATAAAATATTTGTCATAGAAATTGGTGAATGGTATGGAACTAGTGCAACTTCTCCAAGTCTTTTTGCTCCTTCGTCCATATCTAGCATGTCCTTTAGGATTTCGTATCCTTCTTCAGCTCCAAAGTCTACAACTTTTCCTTCTTCAAACTTGAACCAGAAATTGTCGATTACATTTCCGTTATAGCTTAGAGGTTTTGTAGCATAAACTATTCCGTCTACACCCATTCTGTGAGGAAGTGAAAATACTTCTTCTGTTGGAATATTTGCAACGAAATTTTCTCCGTCCTTATTGATTTCATCTCCACCGGTGAAGATATATCCCTTCGGAAGTTTCACGTGTAGATCAGTTCCCTTTTCTGAAGTGTAGTGAAGTTCTTGTAGTTTCGCTTCGTTTAATATTTTAGAATGTTTCTTCATAGTCGCAATATGTTCATCCCAATTTGCAATTGGATCTCCGCTTGCAATTCTTGAAACTTCAAATATCTTTTCCCAAAGTTTTTCTACTGCATCTTCATCATCTGGGAACACCATGTCAGCCCACTTAGGAACAGATGCGCCAATTACGCACCAAGAGTTGTTGTTTGCCATTATAAGATCAGAAGTTTCCTTAAATGCTTTTGATCTTGCAATCATACTTGCATTTAATTTTTCTGGGTCAACTCCCTTTAATGAGTTTGGATCATTTGCAATTACAGATAGGAATTTAAATTTGTTGTCCACCATGTATCTTTGTTTGTCGATTAAGTGTTGTGGAACTATCTTTAGACATTCAATAGGAGTTCTTTCATAGCCAAGTCTTCCTATTTCATCGTCGTTCCAATCTACATTTACTATATGAGCTCCTAAATCATAGGCAGCTTCAGCTAGCATCTTGGCAAATTCTCTAGCATCGATTGAAATCTTGATTGAAACCTTGTCGCCTTCAACAATGTTTAGCCCTTTTTTCATAACTACTTCTGCATATTTTTTTAAATTTTCCGTATTTTTCATAATTCACCTCGTAAATATTATAACATCTTGTAAAATATATTTCACTGTTTTACAATGGAGCTAGGAGGTAAGTTATGACACCACATATTAGAGCAAAAGAAAATGAATTTGCAAAGACGGTCCTCATGCCTGGCGACCCTCTTCGTGCAAAATATATCGCAGAAAACTTTTTGGACAATGTTGTCCTTGTAAATGATGTTAGAAATATGCTCGGATACACCGGCGAATATAAAGGAAAGAAGATTTCCGTAATGGGTTCTGGAATGGGAATGCCTTCCATCGGCATCTACTCCTATGAACTTATAAAATTCTACGGAGTTAAAAATATTGTAAGGGTTGGTTCCTGCGGAGCCATTAATGAAGATCTAAACCTATACGATATCATCCTTGCAAATGGAGCATCTACAAATTCAAATTTCCAATCAACTTATAAATTAAACGGTATTCACAGCGCAACAGCGTCATTTGAACTTCTTCTCTCCGCATATAAATCTTGTGAAAAGCTAGGAGTTAAACCACATGTTGGAAATGTACTGTCTTCAGATATTTTCTATCATGATGATCCAAACGAATGGAAGAACTGGCAAAAGATGGGCGTACTTGCAATAGAAATGGAAGCTCATGCTCTTTATTTAAACTGCAATCGTCTTGGAGCTAATGGGCTTACAATACTAACAGTTTCTGACAGTCTAGTTACTGGAGAAGAAACAACAGCTACTGAAAGAGAAAGATCCTTCAACCAAATGATTGAAGTTGCACTTAATATGGATGAAGATTACTAAGTTTGAAATTATAATTATTATTCTTATCCTTGGGTTAGGAGCACTTTTCCTAACCAGGGATAACCTTTCTTTTGATGATGTTCCCAAGATAGAAAGTTTGAGAAAGAATAACGATTATAATGAAAATAAAAACAATTCAAGTGATGGATCAGATGATTTTAATAATTCAGAAATCGAAGTACACATCGATGGTAGAGTAAAAAATCCTGGCGTCTACAAAATAAAAAATGGAACAAGGCTTCAGGATTTGATTGAAGAAGCTGGAGGTCTCCTTGACGATGCCAATACTTCAAATCTAAACCTAGCCAGAAAATTAAAAGATGAAGAAAAGATTGTAATAAAATCCTATCTCGACAATAATGACGATGAAGATACAAAGATAAATATCAACACCGCCACCAAAGATATGCTCACTTCAATCCCCGGAGTTGGAAGTAAAATGGCGGATAAAATTATAAAATATAGACAGGAGCACCCATTTAATTCTGTTGATGAGCTTCTAAATATAACGGGTATCGGCAAGAAAAAGTTCGAAGAAATTAAACTTTATATAACGACAGATTAAGTCTTGCTATTTTAACAAAAATTTGTTATTATATAATCTGTCAGTTAAAGGGGTATAGTTCAGTGGTAGAACACTGGTCTCCAAAACCAGGTGCCGTGGGTTCAAATCCTGCTACCCCTGCCAAGCCACCATTGGGTGGCTTTTTTTATGCCCATTTTTATTTTATTTTTTGTATTCTTCCCATTTATTATTTTCTTTATAAGTTATAAGTTGAGCTTTTACTTTCATGCTATCCGATAGCATGAATTAACTTTGATGCTATACGTAGAGCATGAAGAATAATTCATCCTCACAATCTCTCACCAAGGTTATACCCGTTCGAAGCCCTAGCCGAAATCTTTGATTTCGT
>CABTWG010000024.1 GCA_902488455.1 uncultured Peptoniphilus sp. | reverse complement strand
TCGACTTCAGAGCCTTCGGCTCTTTCGCTCAGGGTGACCGTAGTTGGGAGGTTTTTAAGGAAGAACTCGACTGCCCCACAGGGCGACTGTATTCCTTTTGATATAAAACAAAAATCTATTCTATTCCAAAAAACACAAAAAAGACGACATCGCTGTCGTCTCTTTATTTTTATTTTATTTAGTTGCAAATTGGATTAGTTTGTAAAGTGTTTCTGCTAATTCTCCTCTTGTGTATTCGCTATATGGTTTGTAGTTTTTATCATCTTGTCCTTCGATTAATCCAACTTTCTTCATTAGTTCAACCGCTTCTTTTGACCATGTTGGAATGTCTTTTTCATCGCTATATTTAAATTCTTCTACCATTGGCATATTAATTCCGTGGTCTTTTAAGAATTTCATGATGATAACTGCAAACTCTTGTCTTGATACGTTTTTATTCGGTCTGAAGTCGCCTTCTTCGTATCCTGCAACTATTCCATTTTCTTTAGCCCATAGTACTGCTTCATAGAACCAGTCTGAAGATTTTACATCTGTAAATGGTTTTTCTACTTTTGTGAAGTTCTTATCTGCTGAAATTCTATAAAGTGTTGCTACTACCATCGCTCTAGTCATTGATGAGTTTGGACTAAATGTTGTCTCGCTTGTACCTACCATGATTCCTCTAGTTGCCAAGAATTCTACTGCTGTCGCCAAATCTGCTGGCACGTCTGTGAATTTAGGGTTTAGGTATGGAGCTGGTATTTCTAATCCATACTTAGCTTCTGGTGCTACTGGTTTAGTTTCCTTTTTAGTTGTACTTGGTGAGAAATAATTTACTAACGGTTGTTGTGGATATCTCCAGTCTCCTCCACCTATTGGACCTATTGGTCCAGGTACTATAGGTTTTTCTGGTTCTTCTGGCTTCGGTTCAGGTTTAACTCCGTTTAGTGCTTCCCTTGCAGATTTTAATGTTTCTAATCTTTCATTTACTATTTCTTGAGTTGCATTGTTACTTTCAAGTACTGCCTTAGCTGCTTTAAGTGCTTGTTCATATGCTTCTTGCAAAGATTTTTCTGCATATTTATAAGCATCAGAAGCTTTGACATCTTCTTCTTTATTTACTTCTGCTTCAAGAGCTCTCTTATCCACTTTACGATCTGGCACTTGTGCAAATTCAACAGGTTCAAATGAAACTGTTTCTTCTTTAGTATCATCAGCAACTACTATAATTTCTGTTGGAGCTGTCTTTACTTTGTATCCATCTGGAGCTTCAACTGTTAGAGTATAACTACCTGGTTCTAGACCTCTGAAGATACCATTTATGCTTGTAAATGCTTTTCCATCTTTAGTTAAAGTATATTTTACAAGTTTTCCTTCAGGAAGTCCTGTAGATTTTATTTCTACACTGTTCAATATTTTTTCTCTCTTAGCTATTGAGATTTCAAATTCTGTAAATCCACCATCAATGGTTAGGTTTACCTTAGTTCTATTATCTGTAAATTTGTCGATTATATTTCTAAAATCTTCTCCACTGAAGAAGAATGATTCTAAATCATATCCTGGAGGTAGAATTATTTCTATGTTGTATCCGCCTTGATTTACAACGAATTGTTTTACATTTTCTAATTCTGCTTTAGTTAGAGTTAATGTTGTGGCTTGGCTACCATTTACAGGAGTTAGGATAAATTTAACTTCTTCGTCATCAGGAAGCTTATCGCCATACATTCCTATTGCTAGAGATGCTTTCCTTGGGTTAGGAAGCTTATTTAAGTCACTGTATCTAAAGTGAACTTTCTCATCTTCATTTCCTTTAAAAATACTTACAACTGTACTCTTGGTTTCTGGAGTAATTCCATCTTTTGCATAGGTTACTACAGTATAATCATCTTCTCCAAGACCTGCCCAAGTAAGTTCTCCTGTAGGTTTTACAAGATTTCCTCTTGAATCATATACTTCTACAACATTAGTAACTTTTTCATCGCTTCCTATTATTTCTTGGGTTACAGTTATATTTCCAAATACATATGGGTCTTTTACTATAATTTCTGAACCTTTGAAATTATCATTTGATTCTTTCCATGGAACTGATTTTGTATCTATAGGATTATTTAAAATTAGATATTTTTCAAAGTCTTTGTTTATAACTTCTACACTATAATCTCCAACTGGAGCCGGTATTTTTAAATCAATTTCTTTAAATTCAGATGCTTCATTTACATCGTACCAAACTCTATATGCAGTGTTTACTTTATCTATTATATTTACATCCATATCCTTTAGTTCAATTCCTGTTTGTTTATGAATAATTCTAAAGTATTTATCAATGTTTTTAACTACGATATCTTGTCCGCCGTCATAAGGTACAACTTCAATGTCCTCTGGATTAATAAAGTTTTCGATAGCATCTTTATCTTTTGATACTATATAGATTGGAATAGTAAATGATCCAACAAAAGCAACTTGAAGTGTAATTTCATGGTTTCCTTGTGGAAGGATTCTCACATTTGTAGGTCCAATTACTTGTACTGGGTCTGATCCTTCACCAATAGCCTTGATTGTGTAGTCTCCTGCTGGAAGCTTAGCTCCGTATGCAAATAAATCCCAACTATTCTTATTTTCAAGTGCTATTTCTTTTCCATCTTTAGATACTGCTACAAGTCTTATATTTCCATTATAATCTGCTGGGAATCTAAGATTTACAAGTAATTTTCCATATTCATTTGTATCTGCAATTTTCTTGAAATTAACTTTTACTTTTGCTTCATTTACGTCTGCTGTAATTTCAAATGTTTCAGGTTCAATAGTTACTTCGTATCCTGCTGGATAATCTTTCATAACAGCTTTGTACTTGCCTACTGGAAGATTATTTGCATCTAATGCTTCTCCAGTTATTTCATCCTTATTATCCACTGCATAGATTTCTACTTCGTTTGTAGGTATATCTGTAGCATCTTCTTTATTTTCTTTTACTATTTCTACTTTACCTATATTTTTAGTATCTGTAAATTTAACATCTGTTGTGTTTCCTGCCCAGTCAAATGCTCTTATAAATGATCCGTCAAGATTAATTTGTCCATCAAATTCTAAGCTATACTCTCCATTTTGTGAAGCTGTAAGTGGTTTAGAAACTGTTATTTCATTACCTTTGTTGTCCTTGTCTTTATATATTAAAAGTACAGTTTGTATTCCTGAACCAATATCTTCTGCCTTAACTGAGATTTTGGTCTTGGCATTTGCAAAGGTTGATTTTAAATCAGAAACCACAGGTTTTGTGTTATCAATCGTTATTTCTCTTGTAAGATTTTGTGGCTTAGCCTTTTCATTGTCATTTATTCTTGCAGAAACTCTAATTTCATATTTTCCTTCTGCAACCTTTGTTCCAACTTCATTATTACCATCCCAAGTCCATTGAGATTCCATTCTAGCTTTTACATAGTTGTTAGGATCCATATTAACTGTTCCAGCAGTCTTTCTACCGTCAGCTCTATATGTGTTAGAGATAGTCTTTATAACTTGTCCATCTTTTAAGATTTCTACTTTGAAATCAGAATAGTTTCTTAAAAATACTCCTTTAAAAGTAACTTTATCTTGAATTCCATCGCCATTTGGACTGAATGCAAAATTACCAGTAAATTCACGAGTTTCAATATTTCTTCCTATTGTATCTAATTGAAGAGCTCTTGAAATCTTATCTCCTACATTTGATACAAGCATAGTTGCATCGATTTCATCTCCGATAAAACCATCTAGCTTTTCTTTATTTAGTACAACTTTGTCATTTTCATATACTGTAAATTCTTGTTCTAGCCAATATGGTCTCTTGTTTTCTAAATCAAATTTGTCAATATATTCTTCAAAGATAGGTACTCCATTTTCCCAGTCGCCTTTAAAAGCAAGCATTGGAACTGAAAGTGTAGGGTAAGTAGTATCTTTTGGTGTAAATATTACAAATGCGTCTACAAAGTATCCATTAGGGAATTTATCTGCTACTTTATTTCCATCAAAGCCAATAGTTTTATCAAATTTTTGAACTCCATTTCCAGATACAGTTACAGTTCCCAATTCTCCTTTTCCAAGTTCAAAAGGTTCATAAGTATCTGTATTCAATGAAAGCTTTCCATCAGCTTTTAATAAATCAGTTTGTACTACATAACTTACATCATAAGTTACATCTTTAGCTGTGTAATTCTTAAGATTTAAACTAAATGGAAGTTCAGTTCTATCTATTTGTTTTAATTCAACCTTAGGTTCATCTTTAGATGTACTACCTTCTTTAGCATCTACTACTGTAACCACATTTGGATTTGTAGCGTGTGTTAAATCCATAAGACCTGCACCTTGTAGTCTAACGGAGAATAGTTTTCCACTTGTACCAGGAACTTCTATTACAGTTGCAGTATTCATAAGAATTGCCTTTATAAGAGCACTTTTTTCTGCCACTGTAAATTTAATTTCTGGATGAGCCTTTAGCATTGCATTTACCGCAACTATTCCACCAGCCACATGAGGTGTAGCCATAGAAGTACCGCTCATGTAAACATAATCTTTTCCACCATTAGGTTGTGTATTATCTGTAGATCTTATATCTCCACCAGGTGCTGAAATTTCTGGTTTTAAACCTAGATCAGGGGTTGGTCCCCAAGATGAGAAATCAGAAATTCTACCTGCAACCGGTGAATCATAGTAACCTTTACCAAGACTTAATATTTGTGCAGTCTTGCCTTCTGCAACCTTTGCTTTAACTGTATTATATTCATCTAAGTGAATTAGAACAGCAGGTGCTTTTGGAGTAACTTCTCCAAGAGACATTGTAAATGGTCTACCTGCTCCATCATATGAGTTGTTGCCCATTATTACTGCAACAGCTCCTCTGTCCGCTGCATTATTAATCTTTTCTGAGAAAGGACTTCCTCCTCTTTGAATAAGAGCAATTTTACCATTTAGATCTTTTCCTGCAAAATCATCTTTATTTTCATCAGCATTTACAAGTCCAAGACCGCAATCTACAACTTCATATTCCTTGCCATATTCCAATGTTCCTTTTACATAAGGATCAGATGGATAAGCTTCAAATTCTTTACCATCAATTTTTACTTTATATGGATCTCTTATAAGCTTAGAATTGTTATAAGAAGCAACGGTAAATACATTCTTAGATGCTCCTGGTGATCCTAGAGTTGCATAATCCATCATATCTGATCCAGTTTCGCCTTTACCTGACATAGAAAAACCGTCATTTCCTCCAGCGAAAACTACAATAGAACCTGCTGCATTTGCTCTATCAACTACTTCGTCCATAACAGCATCTCCTGTTGCAGGACCAGAATAAGATCCAAGGGACATATTTATAGAATCTGCTCCAAGTAGTACAGCATCGTCAACTGCATTTACATATACATCAGTTCCAGTAAGTCCAGCACCAGCTCCAAATACTCTCATGGCAAGTATTTGTGCATTAGGAACTACACCTCTAACTCCTTGTTTTTCGATATCGCCATCTTTTTTAAGTCCATTACCTGCGATAGTACCAGCAATATGTTGACCATGGTTCGCATCTTTAGTAACCATATTGAAATTTTTATCAGCATAGTTGTAGATATATGGAACTTTAAGATTTGCAAATTTACCTGCTAAACGATTAGTAGTTATGGTTTCTTTCATCTTATCTTCAGTATAATGAACCCATGCTTCTGCACCATCATCAAGTCTTAAATCAGGGTGAGCAATGTCAATACCAGTATCAAGTATAGCAACTACTCTTCCCTTTCCATCGTATCCTCTGTCATTAGCAATTTGAGAATGAACAATTTCACGACTGTGAATCATAGATGGAGTAACTTTATAATCTAGAGAAAGAGAAACTCTTTCAACATTTGGAAGTTGAGCTACTCTTTTAGCTTCGGCATAAGTCATCTTTAGAGAAAAACCGTTAATAACGGCTCTATAATGCCTAATGTTATTTCTATTATTATAAGTAGTGACAATTTTTTCAGAAGTTTGTTTTTGACTAAAAGTAGAAAACATACTTCTTGATTGTTTCTTAGCGGTGTTACTTGATCCAAGAATTTCATCTAGAAGTCTATCTTGAGATGCAAGTCTAGCATCAATAACATTCTCGTCAACAGTGCTATTTAGAGAGTTCTTTGACCCCCCCCACTCATTTTTTTGAGATGCACTTCTGCTATTTCTTCTACTATTTGAAAAAGCGGAAGGGTCTTTTACTTGAACGATAAAAGTGTGCTCGCCTTTATCATTTTTTAAAGCCTCTTCCGCCTGTGCCATTAGCTCTGTAAGTGCACGACTATCTGTGCCTGTAGCTGCAAATCCAGCTAGAGGTAGAGATGTCATAACCATTACGAGTGCTAAAAATAAAGCTATGAATCGTTTTTTCATAATTACCTCCTATTGTGCAAACGATACAAATATTATAACATATGCGTTTTTTACTGTAAAGCGAGTAAAGCTTAAATATGTACTTTATTTTAAAATTATGTGAAAATAAAGAATTGAAATTCTGTTATTGAGTCCGCTAAAATACTGTATCTGACCGCCCTCCACCGCAGATGATTTTCTGAACATCTTTATTCTAATTATTTCACACTTCTTTCACAACTGATTGACATTGTTTTTATGTATATTTATCAAGTAATGTATGTGAAATTTTTTTATAATTTTAATTGTAAAAATTTATTTATTTTTTTCATAATACTTTTTTAGTTATAAACTATTAAAAAAAAACACTTTCAAGGAAATTTTATATATTTCAATTAACTACTTTGCTAATCAAATTTTACAATAGATTTTTTATTTTATCTTTTTTAATACTTGAAATTTATCTTGAAAATTTATTAAATTTTACATTTTCAAAAAATAAAAAACTTGCCTCGATAAGAGACAAGTCTAAAATTATTTTATTTATTCATAGGTTCCTTTTCTTAATCTCTCACCATTCTTCATCATAAATTGTCCTTGAGACATAACTGTTTCAATCTCCAAGTCTTCGTTTAATAGTACTAGGTTTGCGATATATCCTTCTTTTACAAATCCTACTTCCTTATCAAGTTTTAGAACTTTGGCTGCGTTTGATGTAAATGGTTTGATCGCTTCTTCTAAACTCTCTCCTGACTGAACTATTTCTCTTATGGCTTTCATACCTGTGTCAACTGGAGAGTATCCCATTTCTATGAGATTTCCTTCTTCGTCATAGTTGGACCAAGATCCGAATCCATCTGATGAGAATGTGATTCTGTCTAAGACATTTCTTTCCTTTGCCAATTGGTAAGCCTTGGAATCTGCCATGTACTTATTCATACCTGAGGTTAGATCGATATATCCGCCTCTTTCTGCAAAATTCAATGCTTCTTCGTACAGTTTTTTGTCCCTATTTACGTGAGTCGGTCTAAATATTGTTATTGGTAAGTTCGAATGTTCTAGTGCGTCATTTATTTGGTCGAAGTAGAATTTGCCTCCGCCCATATGGATGGTCACGTGACCACTTTTGTCAGAGATCATTCCTGCAACCCTCGCCTCTGCTCCAATTCTTTGAAGTTCTTTGTAATCAAGGCATGAGTCTCTATGGTCGTTTGCAGCAATTTTAACTCCGATAAGTTGATCTACAAATACAATATCCGTCTTAACTGAACCTGTGATTGTCGGGCTAGGATATGCGTAAGAACCTGTAAGTGAGTAGGTCTTTATACCTTCTTTGGTAAGGGCAAGAGACTTTGCCACTAGATTTTCTACGCTTCTAGTTTCAGAATCTGTTCCCAAAAGTCCAACCACTGTGGTGATTCCAGCTTCGATTAATTTTGAAAGTCCAATTTCTGGTACCCTCGTATTGAATCCGCCTTCGCCACCTCCACCAGTGATGTGGATGTGTTGATCGATAAGTCCAGGAATTAGAGTCTTGCCCTCTGCATCATAGACTTCGTCAACTGGATAGTTAGAGTCCCCATCGAAGATCTTTTCGATTTTATCGCTTGCAACTAGTATATTTTTTAAACCTTCGCCAACAATGTTGGCATTTTTAATTAAAAACATTATTTTTCACCTTCCGCAATTAAAAACTTTTCTTTTTCTTCATCGGTTATCTTAGTAATACCTATACCCGTCATAGCTAGAATAATTGCAAAGACGATTCCCATGTAGTTTAGAACTGCCCAAGGTAGGTATGCCAATGTGTCAACACCAAGGGTCGCAGTCATGTATGCACCTGCAGCTGACCATGGAATAAGTGGCACAAGCACAGTACCTGAGTCTTCAAGAGTTCTTGAAAGGTTCTTAGGATGGAGATTTCTTTCTAGATAAATCTTTCTAAATAGTTCTCCTGGGATTAGGATTGATAGATATGAGTTACCTGTAACAAATGCAACGGTAAAGCAAGATGCAATTGTAGAAAGGATAACTCCAAATGCAGTCTTCACCCTCTTTAGTATAGCTTCAAGAACTACGTCAAGCATACCAGAAGTGGACATAATACCTGCAAATCCCATTGAACAGAAAACAAGTACCGTTGTTGTGGTCATAGATACTGCCCCACCTCTATTAATAAGAGTCGTAATGTCTTTTAAAACCTCTCCGTCGAAGTTTGACATAGTTACGTTAAAACCGTTAATCATGGAGATAAATCCATTCTTAAGTGTGAATCCTTGTACAAATACACCAATCACCACAGATATAAGTGAATTTATGACCATGGTTGGAAGAGTTGGAAACTTCATAATAGATCCGACAACCATAATCACCACCGGAATAATAAGAATGAAACTCCAATTGTAGATTCCAGATAATTGATTTTGAATTATGCTAACAGATTCTGTGCTTGCTGAACTAGATTCTGCGGATAGACCTACAACTAAGTACACAATTATTGCAGCGATAGATGCAGGAACAGTGGTGTAAAGCATATGTTTAATATGTTCATAGAGTTCTGAACCAGCAGCAAGTGGCGCCAAGTTTGTCGTGTCTGAAAACGGTGATAATTTATCCCCGAAATAAGAACCAGCAACTACGGCTCCAGCAGTAATTGGAAGGCTCATTCCAAGACCTTGAGCGATACCCATAATAGCCACACCAATAGTACCAGCAGATCCCCAAGAAGTACCGGTCACTGTTGAAAGTACAGCAGTGATTAAAAATGCAGTAACATATAGAAATCTAGGGTTGATAAGCTCTACTCCGTAGTAGATGATCATAGGAACAGTTCCGGAAAACATCCAAGATCCGATAAGTAGCCCCACAGACCAAAGAATTAAGGTAGCAGGTAACGCTGATGAGATCTTCTCGATGATTCCCTTTTGAAGTTCGTCCCAAGTATATCCTAGCCTTTGCGCGATAATGGCAGCAAAAGTAGCACAGATTAAAATAATCGGTTCAGCACGAAGTTTCATAAATCCTACACCAATGGTAAGAAGTACAATCATGACAACTAACGGCGAAACCGCTTGTAAAGTTGTTGGTTTTAATTTTTTATTTTCCATAATATCCTCCCGAATTAAATTTAATTAGGTTCTATTATATAATTAAAAACACATTTACGTCAACATAGTAAAACGAAAAAGTGATGTCTAGATATTTTAAAAAAGTTAAAACGAAAAATTTTCTTATTAAAAATTTATTGAGATGGCTTTGTTGTTGGTAAATGGAAGATGGATGAATGAATAAAAATACGGTTTAAAATATTAGAAAAAATTATTTTTTGTGGCGGAATGAGGTTGGTGGGTTGGAAAAAATTATTTGAGTTTTATCCTTATACACGGTCATCTTGAGCGGAAAAGGCGATAGCCTTTGGAGTCGAAGAATCTCTCCTTGGTGAGGTCAAATTTGGATTTTTGTCTGTAGCGGAAGCAATCTGCTTCCATGCCGATAAGCTCTGCAAAAAAGTATAGATTGAAAGGATAAAATTTGGTGAAAATTAGTATGAATGATTAACTTAAATTTATATGCTTTACGTAAAGCGTGATAACTATTATTTATTTTGATTATGAAAGTTCAGTTGGACATTTTGCCGCTCGATATGTATTAATTATTATTTCTATTTAAATAATTTACGCCTTCGGCTGTGGAACCTGGAAAGTTCCGCTACAGAGATAAATAATAGGAATGGTTGTCGTACGCCTTATGGCTAAGTTAAGAATATTTAGTATAGAGGTTTATGGAAGCTGATAGCTTCCGCTACGGTGTAGTTGCATAGACTTGGTTAAATATAGCTTATACCCATTCGACTCACTGCGTTCGCTCAGGGTGACTGTAGTTGGGAAATTTTATAGCCTCAAAGTCCCATTTAGTCGCAATACTTATGGAAAGAGTTCCAAAGAAGACGAACGCAGTGAAGTTTGATTCGTTGAACTCGACTGCATCTCCGGGTGACTGTAGTGGGGAGGGTCATTGAAGCCTTCAAAATCTCAAACAAAAAGAGACTTGTTACAGTCTCTTTTCTCATCTCTTTACTTTCTTTTTTCTTCTTTTTTATCTTTTATTTTTAGAATCCTGTTGCTGATTTAAAGAAGAAGTATCCTAGTGGTGTGTAATAGATTCCATTGATGTTTGGTTTTGCCATGTAGGAATTTGTGTAGAAGTAGATTGGTGCTACTACTGAATCTTCTCCTATTAGGATGTCTTCTGCTTTATGCATATTTTCCATTCTTTCTTTTTGATCTGAGGTTGATTTTGCTGCTTTTACAAATTCATCAAATTTTGGATTTGAGTATTGAGCATCATTATTTCCTCCACCAGTCATCCACATATCTATAAATGACATTGGATCGTTATAGTCTGCTATCCATCCATGTCTTGCTATGTTGAAGTTTCCTTGTTTTCTTTCTGTTAAGAATACGTTCCAGTCTTGGTTTTGAAGTGTTACTTGTACTCCAAGTTTTTCTTGCCACATGTTTTGTAATGCTTCTGCTATTGCTTTGTGGTTTTCGTTTGTATTGTATAGATATTCTATTTGTGGGAAGCCTTCCCCATTTGGATATCCTGCTTCTTCTAGTAATTTTTTAGCTTCTTCTACATTTTTGTCGTAATCTTCAACTTTTACAGAGTAGTAGTCTCCTCCAGTTGTTCTGAAGTCTTTTCCTTCTGCTCCTTCTGCGTCATATACTCCTGCTGGTACATATCCTGATGCTGGTTCTTGTCCTTGTCCTGTTACTTGTTTTACTATGAAGTCTCTATCTATTGCTAGTGAGAATGCTTTTCTTACTTTTGCATCGTCAAATGGTGGTTTTTCTGTGTTGAAGCATACGAAGTATGTTCCTACTTGTGGTAGTACTTTTAATTCTTTTGTTTCTAGAAGTTTTGTTACTTCTTCTTGTGGTACTGATTCGATGAAGTCTAGGTCGCCTGATCTATATGATGCATAGATTGCGTTTTGATCGTCTTGTAAGTGGAAGTTTAGTTTTTCTGCTTTTACTGATTCTGCATCATAGTATTCTTCGTTCTTTGTTAGTATTAGTTGAGAGTTGTGATCCCATTTTTCTAATTTGTAAGGTCCATTACTTATTAGTGTTGCTGCATCAGTTGTCCATGTTTCGTTAGATACTACGTCTTCTCTTACTGGCATTACTGCTGGGAAGGCACAGATTTCTTCAAAGTATGGGCATTTTACATTTAGATTTACTACAAATGTCTTGTCATCTGGTGCTGATATATCTAACTTCTTATCTTCGCTGTCGTATCCTTTTACCATGTCTAGCATATACTCGTAGTCTGCTCCTGTTTTTGGATCAACTAATCTGTTCCATGTATATACAAAGTCGCCTGCAGTCATTGGTTTACCGTCTGACCATTTTGCATCTCTTAGGTGGAAGGTCCATGTTAATCCATCTTCACTTACGTCCCAAGATTCTGCTATACCTGGTTTAAGGATTGCGTTTCCTTGTCCATCGTCATCCCATCTGATTAGTGATTCGAATAGATGTGATGCTATGATTGCTCCATCTACTGATGTATTTAGTTGTGGGTCTATAGTTTCTGGTTCTGATGCTATGTTTATATCTAGAACTCCATCTACTTTTCCTGGTTCAAATTCTGCAACTTCTGTTTCGCCATTTTCTTTTCCTGTGTTTTGGTTAGCTGGCTTATTTCCACCGCCGCCTCCACACGCTGTTAGTAGCATTGTAAATACTAATGCCATGATTAATAATCTAGATTTCTTTAACATTTTTCTCCTCCTAAACGTTGTGGCAACTTACAAAGTGACCATCTTCTAATTCTCTTATTTGTGGTTCTACTTGACTGCATTTTTCCGTCGCATACTGGCATCTTTCATGGAATCTACATCCAGTTGGCGGATTGATAGGAGATGGTATTTCTCCTTGTAGTTTTATTCTGGATTTCTGTCTTGTTACTTCTGGGTCTGGTACTGGTATTGCTGACAAGAGTGATTTTGTATATGGATGTAGCGGATTTTCATAGAGTCTCTTCGCATCTACTAGCTCGACTAATTTTCCAAGATACATTACTCCTATTCTATTGGAGATATGTTTTACTACTGAAAGGTCGTGGGCTATAAATAGATATGTTAGACCTAGCTCATTTTGCATATCCTCAAGCATGTTTACTATTTGGGCTTGAATGGATACGTCTAGTGCTGATATCGGCTCATCACATACTATAAATTCTGGCTCTACGGCCAGTGCTCTTGCGATCCCAATTCTCTGTTGTTGTCCTCCAGAAAACTCATGTGGATATCTATTTGAATGTTCCTCATTAAGTCCTACTTTTTTAATCAGTTCTTTTATTCTTTCGTTTCTATTTTTTTGGTAAAGTCCATGTATATCAAGCGCTTCTCCTATGATTTCTCTAACTGTCATCCTAGGGTCTAGTGATGCTGATGGATCTTGGAAGATGATTTGCATCTTTCTTCTATATGAATACATGTCCTTTTTTATGTTTTTTTCACTGTCGAAGATTACTTCACCGTTGTAGGTGATTCTTCCACTGGTTGGTTCATGAAGTCTAAGGATGGTTCTTCCAAGTGTGGTCTTTCCGCACCCTGATTCTCCTACCAATCCCAGTGTCTCTCCTTTATTAATAAAGAGTGAAACATCGTCTACTGCTTGTACTTTTGCTTTTCCTGTAAAGGCTGATGTTACATCGAAATGTTTTACTAAGTGGTCTATTTCTAGTAATTTTTTATCTTCCATGTACTGCCTCCTTTACGTGTAAGAAACATTTTGACTTGTGACCTTCTGATATATTTATCATAGGTGGTTCTTTTCTCAAGCATATGTTCATGCAATGTTCGCATCTCGTTGAGAAACCACATCCTTCCGGTGGATTTAACATGTCTACCGGAGTTCCTTCGATGGATTTTAATCTTTCATTTTCTGTTGCGTCTATTCTTGGCATCGATCCAAGTAGTCCCTTTGTATATGGGTGCTGAGGATTGTAGAAGATTTCTTCTACTGTACCTTTTTCTACGATTTTGCCTGCATACATTACGCAGACTGTGTCACAAATTTGTGCTACTACTGCCAAGTTGTGAGTTATAAATATTACACTCATCTTGGTCTTTTCTTGCATCTTCTTAATAAGTTCCAAAATTTGTGCTTGAATGGTTACGTCAAGTGCCGTCGTCGGTTCATCTGCTATTAGTATATCCGGCTCACAAATTAGACCCATACCTATCATGACCCTTTGACGCATACCTCCTGAAAGTTCGTGAGGATACTGTTTCATACGTCTTTCTGGGTTTGAAATACCTACTAGATCAAGGATTCTAACTGCCTTGTCGTATGCCTCTTTCTTAGTTATCTTGTTGTGAACTAAGACTGCTTCCATAAGTTGGTTTCCTATGGTATATACAGGATTTAGACAGGTCATAGGATTTTGAAAAATCATGGAACATTTAGCCCCTCTGAAATTTCTCATCTGTTTTTTGTCATATTCTAAGACATTTTCTCCCTTGTAAAGGATCTTACCTCCTTTTACCTTGCCCGGGCTTTGTAAAAGCCCCATTATTGCGTAGGATTCAACAGATTTTCCTGAACCTGATTCTCCAACTATGCCCATGATTTCATTTTCGTGCAAGGTGTAGCTAATTCTATCTACAGCTTGTACTTCTCCAACAGGAGTGTAGAATGAAACCTGCAAGTCTTCGACCTTTAATATTTCTTCTCTGTCTTCTAAATTTATATTATTTGTATTCATTTCTGTATTTATATCTGTATTCATTATTCACCTACTCTATTTTTTAAGTCTTGGGTCCAGTGCGTCTCTTAAGCCATCTGAAAATAGGTTCAGTGACAGTATCATAAGGCTTAGGATAAGTGAAGGAATTATAAGTCTGTATGCGTAGGAATAGATGCCTCCTAGCGCATCAGCCGCCATAGCTCCTAACGATGTCATCGGTGCAGAAACTCCTATACCTAAGAATGATAGGAATGATTCTAGAAATATCGCTGATGGAATCTGCATAGCGGTCATTACGATTATTTGACCGATACAGTTCGGAAACAAGTGTCTCCAAATAATTCTCTTCTTAGATCCACCTAGAGCTTCAACAGCAGTGATAAACTCCTGCTTCTTAAGCATGAGAACCTGTCCTCTAATCATCCTCGCCATTCCAACCCAGTAAAGGAGCCCAAAGGCTATAAATATTGAAATAAGAGCAGGTCCAAGTACTGAAATTTTCTTTGCAAAAGCAGAGTTAGAACTGTTAACAAAGTCCTTTAGAGGACTTGAGATTCCGATTGAAAGTAGAATAACTACAAGAACATCAGGGATTGAATAAATAAGGTCAAGAAACCTCATCATTATCGCATCGACTTTCCCACCGAAGTAACCGGAAATAGCTCCGTAAATAGAACCAATAATAAGTACTATAAGTGAAGCAAACACTCCAACTATAAGTGAAACTCTCGTTCCATACATAGTCCTAACCATAATATCTCTACCGAGTTTATCTGTTCCAAAAGGATACCTTGCACATGGAAATAGATTTTCATCTCCACGAAATTGTGTCGTGTAGTCCCCTTCAACGAAGAGTGGTCCAATAAAAGCAAATATTATAACTGCAACTATAAACCACAGAGCAACCATCGCTATTTTATTAGCTTTGAGTCTTCTCATAGCATCTTTAAAATAGGAGGTAGAAGGAGCTTTAGTCATGAAATTTTCTTTTTGTTCAACTGACGCAAGATCAAAGTCGTCTTCAGTAAAGTTATATTCTTCAAGATTAAATTTTTTGTTTAGATTGAAAAAACTTTCCACATTAAGCTCCTTTCGTTAAGTCAATTCTTGGATCTATAAATCTATATAGTATGTCCACCACCATGTTCATAATAACAACCAAGGTTGCAAATAATAATGTGGTAGCCATGATAATAGGATAATCTCTATTTAAAACTGAGTTTACAAAATATCTACCCATGCCCTGTACGGAAAATACAGACTCAACCACCATAGAACCGGTAATAATACCAGCAGTAAGTGGTCCAAGGTATGTAAGTACAGGTATAAAAGCATTCTTGAGAGCGTGTTTAAAAAGAATCTTAGATTCGGAAACACCCTTAGAACGAGCTGTCCTTATATAGTCTTGACCAATGGCATCAAGCATTGAAGATCTGGAAAGTCTAGCAATGTAACACATTGAGTAAAAACCTAGAGCAAATACAGGCATAATGTAGGATTTTGCACCTACAAGTCCCATAGTTGGCAAAAGTTTTAACTTTACACCAAAGAATAAAAGTAACAGCGTCGCAACTACGAATCCTGGAGCAGAAATACCGATAGTAGTAATAACCCTAAGAATCGAGTCAATAGGCTTGCCCCTGTTATAAGCTGCAAGGCAACCAAGTGGAACACCTACGAGAGTCGCCCATAAGAGAGCAAGTAGTCCGAGCTTAGCGCTTGTTGGAAACATCTCTTTTATTATGTCCATAACAGGTCTATTCTTTTGCATTTTTAAAGAAACTCCAAAATCTCCTTTAAGAGCATTAACGATAAAATTCTTAAGCTGTACAGACTTAGGTTGATCAAGTCCATACTTTTTGTTTAGAGCTTCAAGAACCTCTGGTGATTGGGATTTCTCACTGGCAAAAGGGCTTCCTGGAGCTAAGTCCATAAGAAGAAAAGTAATTACACTTACAAGAAGAAGAACTCCTATTGCCTGTAATATTCTTTTAAAAATGTACTTTGTCATATTAACCTCCTAATATAGTTATGTATTATATACTTTAATTCGGTAAATTGCAAGCGTTAAAAAGTAAACAATCAAAGGGCTATTTTATGCGAAAAAGATTAAAACTTAGCGATTGACATCGCATTCCTAGAATAAAGGCAGTAAAAATTTTTTTAAAAAAGTTTTGTAATTTTTTAAATTTTTGTGGATTCGTATATTTTGTTTGAGTTTTATGTAGCATTCCAGCCTCTAGGCTCTGCACGGAAATACTTAAGGAAGGTTGTCACCCAACTGTCATCCTGAGGGAGAAACCGAAGATTTCGAGTCGAAGGATCTCTACCTAGTGAGGTCAAGTTTGGACGATTATCTGTAGCGGAAGCAACCTGCTTCCATGCCGATAGGCTCT
>CABTWG010000023.1 GCA_902488455.1 uncultured Peptoniphilus sp. | reverse complement strand
TTGTATCTTCCACTAGATATATATTTATAGTGAGTTGGTACTTGTGTTGAAAGTCCTAATAAGTTTAAGGCTGTGCTATTATATGGTGCAATATTCCAATTGTATTTTCTTGCTATGGCAAGTGTTAACTCGTGAATTGATACTGCTTCGTACTCTCCAATTAATTCACTGTATCTTGGATTGTAATAAAAGCCATCAATGACACGTTTAATTTTATCTTCATCTGCTAATCTTTTTAAGATTTGTCTAACCGTAGCATTAGATGCAATATCTAAAAAGTCATTGGCAAAAAATACCTTATTTGCTTCAAGGATATTTATTCTATTTGATATTTTTTCTGTATATGAACTCATTGCAATCCTCCTTTGTCACGAATATGGTACCATATCCGTGACAAAAGTTCAATTGCACTTAAATTTCATATCCTTTTTATTACTTTCTTTGATAAGATAATGTATTATGAGATACGATTTCTCTAGTTAGTCTTTCGTATATATTTTTCATGTATGATTCATCATAGCTAATTGCATTTATCAACAAACAAGTTTACATTTTATTTGTTAAATTATTTGAGCATGAAAAAACCACCTTTAATGAAAAAGGTTGTTTCTTTTATTTTTTACTAAATTATTTTATTATTTTCTTCCATATTTCTTCTATAGAATTTGAACTCTTCCTAATAAATGAATGAGTGTGAGAAGCCTCTATTATTTCATAGTATGCCCAATAAGTTTTATCTTTTAAATCATTGAATTCTTCTGGTGTAACTTCTTTTAAGCCTTCTTCTCTTACATATCTATCAAAAAGTCTATTAAGGATTGCTACAGTTTCTGCTCTTGTGATTTTTTCATCTGGTCTAAATGTATTGTCAGGATATCCTTTTATTCTATTATTTCCATAACATTTATCTATGGCTTTTTTGTATTTATGTCCAGTTATATCACTGAAAGGAGCTTTTGCATCATTATTTATATCTATATGACTTATAAGTTGTGCAAGTTCACCTCTTGTAATCTTTTCATCTGGTCTAAATGATTCTCCAATTTTTTCTTCTAATATATTTTGTTTATATGCCGCTTCTATATAAGGTGCATACCAACTATTTTTATTGACATCTTTAAAAATTCCAGTAGCTTCAATAATTGGATAAGACTTTAGCTTTACTATCATAGTTACTGCTTCAGCCCTTGTTATATTTCCTTCAGGTTTTACCGTATTGTCAGGATATCCTTTAATGTAACCTATGTGAGTTCCACTTTCAACAGAATATCCAAGATTTACATATATTTCATCAGCAAGTGGCACTTCTTTATATACAGCTTCTATATATGTCTCTTCTTCAAATTGTGCTTTTATCTTATCATCTTTATTCCAAACTTTTTCTTCTGGAGAAACTTCTTTCCAATAATCAAATACATATTTTATTCTTTGACTGTAGTCAATTTTTCCTTCAGGATTACTTATTGGTAACTCAACTTCTATATTAGGAGTTGCCCAAAACACTCTTTTTGTAGGATTTAAAGCCTTATCTGTTGTATCTACAGTTATTTTTTTGAAGTTTTTTGGAACTCTTGGTTTTACTCCAACTGGCTTTTCTTCTTCAAGAGTCATATAAGTATTTATAATTGTAAAACCATCTTTAAGTTCTTTACTTGTTGAGTCAATAGTCGCTTGGCTGCTATGAAGAACAGTATTTTGTTTTTTAAATACATAATCTGTAATATAGTCATCTATATCATCTTCATAAACTGTGTAGTCTATTTTCTTACCACCTGAAAAAATATCAAGATTTGAAAAACTATATTGCCAATTATTAATAGAATTTAAATTTGCAGGGTTAGCTTCAGGAGGCATAGTTATGGTTCCTTTAATTTCTTCATTATTAGCTAAAAGTTTCACTTTTTGCTCAGTTGGTCTAAATCCATTTTTATTATCATTGTCTTTCCAAACAATATTTAAATTTACTTTTTGTGGCACAAAATATAATGTATCTTTACTAGTGTCTCTAAAAATAAATTCATTGTGACTTCCTTGTATGATAGGACTTGCTTTTTCACCATCTATTTGCATTTTAAAATCAGATGCCATCATGCTTCTATTTTCCCAATTTCCGTAAGGATGAGTGGCACTCAAATATACATATTGTAAATTATTTGTTTCATCTAATGATGCAGCAACAGAATAACCATCACTATCTTCATCAAAAGTCCAACTTCTCATATCAACTTCTGAAACATTTGATCCCCAAAAAAGATTTTGCATGAATTTAATATTGTTCATAACCCATTTACTTGTATCAGGATCTGCTTTTTCTGCAAAATTAAACATGGCAGTGACTCCACCCTCAATATTAACATTTGATACGTCCCAATCTCTTACATTTGGATTAAAATTTTTTGTTAACATAAACATTCCATACATAGAAGTTACATTAGATGTATTCCATCTTGATACATCTGGATTAATGTATGGTTGTTGTTCAAACATAAAAGACATACTTGTAACATTGGAAGTATCGAAATTATTTGGAAAAATAAGTTCCTTTAGGCAACCTCCCTGCCTAACACTAAATAAGCTTGTACAGTCATCCGGAAGCTTAATTCCTTCTTTAATTTCAAGTATGTATCCTTCTCCCATTTCTTCAAGATTTTCATACTTTGTCATTAATTCCTCAACCTTAGGAGAATCATATCCAAACTCATCTGTAATTTCTTCATATTTCTGATTGAGAAAATTTTGAATTATAATTTTAAATTTACTTTTTTCTGAATCTATTTTGCCATTACCAGCTATAACAGCTTTTTCAAAATTCTCATCTAAATAAAACATCACAGTTTCATCTTGATTCAAGGGTTCTTTGTAAGGATAATTTAAATAATCAATTTCTTGGCCAAAAGAATTTATAGGTATCAATACTAAAAATAATAATACCAAACTTAAAAGCATATTACGCATTTTCATTATTACTAGCCCTACTTAAAGAAATATACTACATTTTATACATATATAATTATAATACAATTATTAAAAAAAAAACAAACAATTTACCTACATATTATTATATATTATATATATTTATTATCCACTATACTAATTATTTATTTTGTATTTAATTTTACAACTTATCACATAAAAACCACCATTACGGTGGCTTCTGCTGTTAGTATGGAAATTTTATTTAATTAAATTTTGTACCTTTTTAAATTCGTCTGATCCTGCCTTTTTAAGAAGATCGAATAGAACGGTTTCTGTGGTTGTGATTACGCAGCCTAGTTCTCTTAAATTTTTAAGGGCGTTTTTGTAATCTGATTTTGCTCTTGATCCAACTGCGTCACTTACGACAAATACTTCATATCCTGCTTCCACAAGGTCTCTCGCTGTTTGGAAGACACAGATATGAGTTTCGATTCCTGTGATGATAACTTGTTTTATTCCTTGCTTTTCAAATTCAGCCTTGAAAGCTTCGTCCTTCATGCAAGAAAAATATGATTTTTCAAGTTCTATTGAATTTCCAAGTGGCTCTCTTATTTCTTGATTCATAGGTCCTAGTCCCTTTGGATATTGTAGGGTGATCACATTCTTCATTCCCATGATTTCAGATGCTTTTGCCAAAATCACATTGTTTTTAAGCACATCTTCTTTATTAAACACTGCTTTTAAAAGTTTATCCTGTATGTCTATGAATAAAAAACCTGACTTTTCTCTTTCTAATTCAAATCTCTTCATTATAACCTCCTTAGTACAACTTTGTTCATTATTTCTTTTATATCGCTCATATCTACATCTTCTTCAGATTTGTAATTTTTAAATGCAGATATGGCAAAGGCAAGTTTCAGCGTGGTTTCAAGACTATATTTCTTACTTAGTCCTAGTGCAAGTCCTGTAAGCATTAGATTCTTATCTAGTTTTGTAACTTCCATTCCATCTATTGAAAGTTTGTATGCTTCTTCTTTACTTACAAATACAGCTGAAACCCTTCCAAGTGCTAGGACCATTTCGTAGGTATCGAGCTTCGGCTGAAGTGATTTAACTACGTCCTTATCATAGCTAATCGGATCTCCAGTAAGCTTTTGTAGTTGGGTCTTGTCGATTACCAGTCCTTTGATCTTGGTATTTTTTATTAGGACTTCATCTTCAAATGAAGCCAACAAATCTTTTTTATTATTTTCTGCTATTATTGCTACATTTTCGTAGAAGTCAGCTTCTAAATTTTTGTTGTCTGTTTCGTTTAGAACTAAGATGCCTTCTTCTTTTGAAAGTTCATTGATTCTTGAAAGTATTTCTGTCTCTGTTGCAGAGGTCATACGGGGAGTCTTGGATATTATGTCGAAGGATTTGTTTTCTTCCTCTTCTTCGCCGTTTATTGTAACTTTAACTTGTTCTATTGATTCATCCAGCAATTTTACAATATCTGCATCTATTCTTGAACTTTCAAGATACTCTCTTATTATTTTTCCATTTTCCAAACCGAGACAGGTCAAAAGTTTGGAATTTTCTCCCAATCTTTTTAGAATTAAGGCAGATGTAATGCCTGTCTTGCCTATGGTTTTCTCTGTATCTTCTGCTACATTTTCTCTTTCTCTTGTAAATCCATCTAGGCTATATTCTTTTATTAGCCTTGGGTTAAAGTCACAAAAACAAATCATATTTTCTCCTTTACTCTACACTTAAGAGTGTTTCTTCTACAACTTTTGCAATTTTTAATACTTTATCCTTTGATTCTTCTTCTATTTTACTATTGGAATAGATATATAACTTTATCTTTGGTTCTGTTCCTGATGGTCTAACTGCAAACCAAGAGCCGTCTTCAAGTTTGTAGATCAATACGTTTGAGCTTGGATTACCGTTAAAGCCTCCTAGGTAGTCATTTACTTCTCTTACTTTAATACCACCAAACTCTTTAAAATTGGTCTTTCTAAAGTAGTCCATCATCCTTGATATTCTCTTTTGTCCTTCGATTCCTTCTAATACTATGCTCTTTAGGAATTCTTTATAGTATCCATACTCTTCAAACATTTTTTGAAGTGCATCATAAAGGCTTAAGCCTTGTTTTTTGTAGTAGGCTGCCATTTCACAGATAAGCATGGAGATGATGACTCCGTCTTTGTCCCTTACATGGTTGCCATATACATAACCGATGGATTCTTCATAGCCGAATATAAAGTCGTGTTCCTTGGTTCTATCCCAAATATTAGGAAGGTTGCAGATGTTTTTAAATCCTGTCAAGGTTTCGAAGGTTTCTACTCCAAAAGATTTCGCAATCTTAACTGACATATCTCCAGTTACTATTGATTTTACGATTGCGCCTTTTTGTGGAATTTTATTCTTTTCTTTTAGACCACTTAAAATATAGTAAGTTAGCATCGAACCTATTTGGTTTCCATTAAATGCGTAGTAGCCGCCTTCATATTTTCCAAGCATCGCAACCCTATCACAGTCTGGGTCAGTTGCAAAGATTAGCTCTGCATCTGTCTTTTCCCCAAGCTCTATTGCGTATTTAAATGCCTTCACATCTTCTGGATTTGGATATCCTACGGTCTTAAAGTCTGGATCTGGATTTTCTTGTTCCGCCACTACTTCTACATTTTTAAATCCACGTTCATTTAAAATATGTCTTACAGGTTTATTTCCAGTTCCGTTTAGTGGTGTGTAGACGATTTTTATTCCTAAGTCCAGTTCGTCGGCTTCGTGGATTCTTCTCTTTAGGGTTTCTTTGAAGTATGATTTGTCTAGGTCGTGGCTTAAGACTTCTACAAGTCCTTTTACTTTTGCCTCTTCTAGGCTCATTAATCCTTCTATACTGTAGTCTGAGCCTTGTATATTTTTTTCTATTTCATTTGCAATATCGTCAAGGATTTGAGATCCTTCGTCCCAGTAGACTTTGTATCCATTGTAATCTCTTGGATTGTGTGACGCTGTTATAACTATTCCTGCTTGAGTTTTTAAATATCTAACTGCATAGGATAGCATAGGAGTTGGTCTAATGTCATCGAATATATAGCATTTTATGCCCATTGTCGCAAATACTCTTGCCGCTATTTCTGTAAATTCTTTGGACTTATGTCTTACGTCATGGGCGATTACCACGCCTTTTTCTTTGCCACCATCCCTTGCTAGCACTGTCTTAGCAAGACCTTTTGTTGCCCTTGTGATTACATACTCGTTCATTCTATTGGTTCCAAGTCCTAAGATACCTCTTAAGCCTGCAGTTCCGAACTCAAGATCCTTATAGAATCTATCCTTAATTTCAGCTTCGCTTAAATTTTTTAACTCTTCTCTCTCATTTTCATTTAAAAAATCAGAGTTTAGCCATTTTTCATAATTTTCTCTATACATTTAGTCCCTCTATTCTTTAATTACATCGCAAAACTTTGCATCCACTAGTTCACAAAGTTTCTTTGGATTTATAATTATTTGCTCTCCTATATGTCCTGCTGAAACGTAAAACTCTTCCAGCTCCTCCGCATCCCTATGAATAAATGTAGGAAACTGCTTCTTCATTCCAATCGGTGAACAGCCACCATGGACATATCCAGTAAGAGGAAGAAGATTTTTCGCCTTTAGCATCTCTACCTTCTTAACTCCAGCTACTTTTGCAGCTTTTTTCAAATCTAAAGTTGCAGCTGCTGGAATCACGAAGACGAAGTGTCCATCTGCTGATTCAGTCACTAAAGTCTTGTAAACTATACTTTCAGAAACTCCTAGTTTTGCAGCAGCGTCTACACCACTTAGTGCATCGTCTGGTTCATATGAACTGCTTCTATATTTAATTTCTTCACTATCTAATATTCTCATTACATTCGTTTTCTTCATACTCTTTATTTACCCCATTTTCTACTATTCAAAAGAATTACGACGATAAGAGTTATAACACCAAGTAGGACTATGGTTCCTCCTGGTTTAAGTCCTAGGTAAAAGGATAGAAAAAGTCCTGTAATGGTGAAGAATACTCCAAAGACCGAAGACATAATTGTAGTTTTGAAATAGGATTTTTCAAACTGCATCGCACAGGCAACTGGAAGTATCATAAGTGAGCTTATTATCAAAATCCCTACGGTTCTAGCTGATAATGACACTGTAAGCGCAACTAAGATCATAAATATCAAGTTGATGCGATCCACAGGAACTCCACTGATCTTCGCAGATGTTTCATCAAATGATATATAGAGAAGATCTCTATAAAAATATATAAATAATATTAAAACTACAAGAGAAACTCCTATGACGATCCACATTTCTTCGTCAGTTATAGCAACGATTGACCCAAATAAAAAGGACTCGAAATTGGTCCTCGTCTTTACAAATCCAGTTAATAGGGCTGCAAGTCCTATACCTGTACTCATGGTAATGGACGTGGATAGGTCCGCATAGCCAGGAAGTTTCTTACGGATAATCTCAATAAAGATTGCCGCTAGTACACATAGGATGATACTCATAACAAGTGGCTGAAAACTCATAACAGAGCCAAGCATAACTCCCGCAAGTGCCACGTGACTCATAGCATCTCCTATGATTGACATCTTTTTATTTACAACGACTACTCCCATAAGTGGGATTATAAGGCTTATGATGCTTCCAACTATAAGCGCCTTTATCATGTAGGGATAAGCAAATATTTCCATCATAGCCTCCTTACTTTCTTTTCACTTAATTCAAAAGTTGCGGTCAAGTACTCCTTTATATCCCTTAGTTCATGGGTTATTACCAAGATTGTTTTGTCGTGGGCAGCGTTCAAATGATGAAGAAGCTCATAGAGACTTCTTCTTGAATTTTCATCCACGCCATTTGTCGGTTCATCAAGGATTAAAAATTTCGTATTCTTAACTAGAGCCTTGGCAATTAAAACCCTCTGTCTCTGTCCACCGCTTAGTTTTGAGTAGAGAGTGTCATACTCATCTTCCATTCCAACTTGTGAAAGTGCATAGAGGATGGAATCTTTTATCTCAGGTGTAATTTTTTTAAATCCTCTAAGCCTGTCATAAAAAGCGAGACTTACCAGTTCGCCAACTGTAATGGGAAACTCCCTAGTCGTTCCTATTTGAAGTTGAGGAACATATCCTATGTCTGTGGTTTCTATGCCTGTTGTGTAGATTCTCCCGGAGTCTGGCTCCAGTTCTTTAAGTATTAGTTTGATCAATGTGGATTTTCCCGATCCGTTTCTGCCAATCAGCGCCGCAAAGTCACCCTTTTCAATTTCTAAATTAATATCGTCTAGGATTATATCTTTTTCATAGGCGAATGTTAAATCTTCTATCTTCAGTATACTCATAATAAAATGGGAAGTCTAAGACTTCCCCTCCTTCTTTTAATTTAATGCTTCTTTTAGATTTTCTAAGTTTTCTCTCATTATTGAGAAATAATCTGCTCCTTTATTCATGTCATCTTCACTTATTCCTTCAATAGGATTTAGAGTTCTTACTTCTGAACCAGTTTCTTTTGAAATGGTTTCAACTATTTTTGGATTCATGGCTTCTTCAGTAAAAATTATTTTGATGCCTTTTTCTTTTACAAGTTCTATTATTTCTTTTATGGTCTTTGCATCTGGTTCAGACTCTGCCATAACTCCTTCAATTCCCTTTTGAGTTAGTCCATATTCATTACATAGATACCCAAAGGCTTCGTGACTTACCACAATTTCATTGGATTTGATATTTGCAAGACCTTCCTTAAATTCAGAATCTAATTTATCTAGTTCATCTGTATATTTTTTAAGATTTTCTTCGTAGAAATCTTTGTTTTCTGGATCTAGCTCACTTACTGCATCGGCAATGTTTTTAAGCATAGTCTTTGCATTTTGTGGACTTAGCCAAATATGTGGGTCATTTGGTCCATGATGATGGTGATGCCCTTCATGTTCATGCTCATCGTGGTTGTGATTGTTTTCGTTGTGGTTGTTGTGGTTATGGTCTTCATCTTCATGATCATGGTTGTGGTTGTTATGATTGTTGTGATTGTGGTCTTCATCTTCATGATCATGATTGTGGTCGTGATCCTCATCTTCGTGATCATGTTCTTCATGGTTTGCAAGAAGTTCAATTCCTTCTGAAGCTTCGACGAATTTAATATCCTTATTGATTGCAGATTTTATCTTATCGATATAGGATTCAAGGCCTGCTCCGTTGTAGATGAATAGATCTGCGTCCGTTATATTTTTCATATCTTCTGCAGATGGTTCGAAATCGTGGGCGCTTTGGTTTCCACTTTCCAAGTAAACTACATTCATCTTGTCTCCGACTATTTTCTTTGTGAAGTCATAGATTGGATAGATGGTTGTGTAGATTGTCTTAGTGCTTTTATCTTTTTTGTCTGTCATGTCACTTGTAGTTTTGTTATTTGATTTGCAGCCTACAAGAAGTACGCTTAGTGCTAGTGCTACTGCAAAAATTTTCTTAATGTTTCTCATATTTCCTCCTGTTTTTCATTTGAAAGTTTGAGTTTCTATTTTAAAATTATTATCTAATTGATATTTGCATGAACATTCGTGCATAAATACATATGTTCAGCCATTCATAAATAATAATAAATCTCATAATTAATATATTACCACTTCTTAAAAATTTTTCAAATATTATTTTTCCTGGACATTTTTTCAAAAAAAGTATATAATCTATTGGTACATTTAAGCTGAAAAATTTGCAATTATATCTTAAACTATGTTAAAATATAGAGTGCAATTAAGAATGGAGGTGGCACTATGGCAAAAAGATGTGAAATTTGCGGAAAACAAAGGACATTCGGTAATACAATATCTTTCTCACATAAAAGAGGTAATAGATCTTGGGCTCCAAACCTAAGAAGAGTAAGAGCCGTTGTTAACGGATCCACAAAAAGAATTAATGTTTGTACTAGATGCTTAAGAAGCGGTAAGGTAGAAAGAGCACTTTAAGGCTTCCCATTTTAAGAGAAGCCTTTTTTTTAAACCTTCTTTGGGAGGTTTTTTTATTACAATAAAATAAGTTCGTGTTAAGCTTATTACATAAATTAAGCCTCCATAGTAGGAGGCTTTTTTCTTTATAAATTTATTTTTAAAGTTTGATTTTTATTTTTTTGATATTTTTTGAAACGCTTCTCTTCGACTTCCATCTTCTACTTTTATTATTCCGCAGTGAGTAAATCCATTTTCTATTATCTTTTCAAGCATCTTATGGTTGTCCTTGTGGGTATCTATTCTCAAGTTTTCGTATTTTTCTTCAGAAAATTCTATAATGCTTTTCATAAGTCCTTTTGCTTTTCCAGAGCTTGCAACCCTATGTAGAGTTGCATATGGTTCATCGTTTAACCACTTGCCATCTATTTCAAGATAGGTCTTATCTACTCCATATATAAGTGCAAATGCTCCTACGATTTCTCTATCTTCTCTTACTACATATAAATTTTTATTTTCTATATCTCTTTCAAGTGTTTCTTTCGACGGCTTGTCCTCTCCCCACTGGGTGGTATTTCCACTTTTTTTCATAAACTCTCTAGCTTTTTTATATATTTCTAAAAGTTCTTCCAGATCTTCTTTTCTTGCAATTTCTATTTTCATATTCTCTCCATTTAAATAATTTTACCCAGGATTTCTCCTGGGTATTTTTTAATTTTAGTTATTTATTTTATGTTCTGTGTGAAGTAACATATGAGCTTTGAATGATAGTGGCTTTCCTAGATATTCATCGTAAAGTTTCTTTATATCTGGGTTGTCATGAGAGCATCTAAATTCATAGTTGTCATCGAGTTCATAAAGTTTCTTGCCTCTTTCATAGGCTTTTTCTTGTCCGTCGTGGATAAGTTGTCCGCCTCCGCCTACACAGCCTCCTGGGCAAGCCATTACTTCTACAAAGTCGTAGTTCGCTTCTCCTTTATCAATTCTTTCTAATAGTTCTCTGGTATTTCCAAGTCCACTTACTACAGCTGTCCTTACCTTTACTCCATCTATGTCGAATTCAGATTCTCTAATTCCTGATCCTTCTTTCGTTCCGTCATTTCTAACTCTTAAGAATGCATCATTCGGAGGATTTTCGCCTTTAAGAGTGAAATATGCAGTTCTTAGTGCTGCTTCCATAACTCCACCTGTCGCTCCAAAGATAACTCCAGCTCCAGTTACATCTTCCATTGGGTTGTCTCCAGGTATATCTTCTAAGTCGTCAATGTTTATGTGAGCTGATTTAATCATTCTTACGAGTTCTCTTGTGGTGATTACTATATCAGTTTCGTGACCTGCAAATTCTCCGTAGAACAAATCCATTTCTCTTTCAGCCTTCTTAGCTACACATGGCATAACTGATACTGTGATTATATCGTTTGGATTTTTGCCGATTTTTTCTGCAAAGTATGATTTCATCACTGCTCCAAACATTTGTTGTGGAGATTTTGCTGTTGATAAGCTATTTAACATATGTGGGAATTCTGTCTTTACAAATCTTACCCAACCTGGACAACATGATGTAAACATAGGTCTACTTTTAAGTTCCCCACTTGTAAATCTTTCTAAGAATTCATTTGCCTCTTCCATGATGGTCAAATCTGCTGCAAATACTGTGTCAAATACATAGTCAGCACCCATCTTCTTAAGTGCGTCAAATATTTTGCCTACTTTGGCTTCTTCATCAGGGATGCCCATTTGTTCTCCCCATGACGCACGCACTGCTGGAGCTACTTGTACCACTACTGTCTTGTCTGGATCTTCAAAGGCTTGCCATGCTTTTTCAGTATCGTCTCTTTCAGAAAGAGCTCCTACCGGGCAGTGTGTTATACATTGACCACATAGTGAACAGTTAGCATCTTCTATCTTTCTTCCACCACGTACGTTTACTGTGGTTCTAGCACCTGTTCCTTCTAGATCCCAAACGTGTAGTCCTTGCATCTTGTCACAGACTTGGATACATCTCATACACTTAATACATTTTGTAGAATCACGAATAAGCGGGAAGTTGTTGTTCCACTCTTGTTTTTCTAGATGTTCTTCATATGGAATTTCTCTAATATTTAAATCATAGGTCAAATCTTGAAGTGAACAGTTTTGGTTTCTTGCACAGGAAACACATTTATTGGAGTGTTGTGATAAAAGTAGTTCTACTGTAGTCTTTCTATGAGATCTTACCTTTTTTGAGTTTGTAAATACTTCCATTCCTTCAAGTACCACGTTGTTACATGAAGTTATGAGTTTATCTTTTCCTTCTATTTCTACTACACATACTCTACATGCAGCTATTTCATTTAAATCTTTTAAGTAACAAAGTCTAGGTATATGGATTCCTGCTGATTCTGCAGCTTCCATAATCGTAGTTTGTTCAGGAACAGTTATCTTCTTTCCATCAATAGTTAAGTTTACCATCTATGTTCCCTGCCTCCTTTAAATACGCCGTATCCAAAGTGGTCACAACGAAGACATCTTGATGCTTCTTGTAATCCTTCTGATAGGGTCATACAATTTTCTACTCCTTCGAAGTCACAGACTCTTTCACTGCTATCTCTTTCAGTCATATTTACTCTAGCACATGGGCTCTTATCTTCGATCCCTATTTCTGGAATATCTATATCTACAGAAATTATATGATGATATCCAAGATATGAGTCAATGTTTGCCGCTACAACTTTGGCAGCTGCAATGGCTTTTATAACGGATGCAGGCCCTGAAGTACAGTCCCCTCCTGCAAATACTCCTGGGAATTCTTCTATTGCTCCTGTTGAATCGGTTACAAATCTACCCCATTTAACTGGGAATCCTAAGTCTTCAAAATACTTAGTTTCGATATTTTGTCCAATTGCAACTATTAAGTATTCACAGCGGATAAATTGATCTTCTTCCCCTGTTGGTTTGATGCTTGCTCTTCCGTCTTTTATCTTACTAATCATCTGTGGAGTTACCCAAAGACCTTTTAGTTTTCCTTCTTCGTCAAATTCAAGTTTTGAAGGTGCCTTAAGTGTTACTACTTCTACTCCTTCTGAAACCGCACCTTCGATTTCTGCAGGTAGGGCAGTCATATCAGCCACTCTTCTTCTATACACAATAGAAACTTTTTCTGCTCCTAGTCTCTTAGCAGTTCTAACAGCGTCCATAGATACGTTTCCGCCACCGACAACCGCAACGTGTTTTCCAGTTAAGTCGATCTTTTCTCCAACGCCAACTGCTCTTAAAAATTCTACAGCAGATACGATATTTTCTGCAGCTTCTCCTTCAAGTCCAAGTTTCTTATCTGTACTTGCACCTACTGTTATTAGTACTGCATCATAATCTTTTTGTAAATCTTCTATACTTAAATCAACGCCGATCTTAACTCCGTGGATTACTTTTACTCCGGTCTTTAGAATTGCATTGATATCCTCATCGAGCCTATCCTTTGGAAGTCTGTAGTTTGGAATACCATATCTAAGCATTCCGCCAAGTTCTGGTAGCATTTCATAAACTACTGTACTATGTCCCATAAGTTGCAGATAGTATGCTGCGCTTAGTCCTCCTGGACCTCCACCAAGGATTGCAATTCTCTTTCCAGTGGATGGAGCACATTCTGGTGGATCTACAAATCCAGCATAATCTGCCGCCATTCTCTTAAGACCTCTTATGTTTATAGCGTCATCCATCATATTTCTTCTACATTTTTCTTCACATGGATGTTCGCAGATAAATCCGCATGTAGTTGGGAAAGGGTTATCCTTTCTAATAAGTCTAACCGCATCGGCAAATCTTTCTTCCCTTATAAGTGCAATATACCCTGGAACGTCAACTCTTGCTGGGCAAAGTGCCACACAAGGAACTGGTTGTGCATAAGTAAACTTACATCTTCCATGAAGTATGTGTTCTTCATAGTCATCTCTAAATCCAATAAGTCCTTTATAGACCATATTGGCAGCTTCATAACCGATTGCGCAGTCGGATGATTCCATAGCTGTAAGTGCAGTTTGTTCTATAACATCAAGTGTTTCTAAGGTAGCGTTTCCATCTAGTACATCTTTTATTAGTTTTGCAAGTTGTGCTAGACCAACCCTACATGGAACACATTTTCCACAAGTTTGTGCATGACAAAGTTCTACAAAAACTCTAGCCATGTCCACTGGACAAAGTCCTGGTGGAGAAGATTCGATTCTTCTTTCTAAGTCTTTATAAAGACTGTCCATTACTATATTCGCTTGTTGTGGCGAAATAATTTCTAAACGGCTCATAAAACTCCTCCTTATGTATATAATATAATTATAACATATATGTATATATAAACAAGAAATTTATTCTCTTTGTTATCAATTTAACAGAGTAATAGCTCTGTAAAGGTTGATTCCATCATAATTAAATATTTAACAATATTTTTATTTTTGATAACCGTTTCTAAAATAAAATTTATTATGTTTTAATTACTATATAATATATCTTTTATTGTGATTGTTTAAAAATTTTATAAAAAAAAGAAGCACCTATTGGTACTTCTAATTAGCACTTATTCTTCAGTGCCTTCTTCTGAAAGTTCAGCTTCTTCTTCATCAGGAAGCTCTTCATATTTTTCAAATATGATTTTTTCAATTGAGCTTCTTGCTTCTTGATTGATTGGATGCGCAATGTCTCTGAATTCTCCGTTTGAAAGTTTTCTTGAAGGCATTGCAATAAATAATGAGCTATCTCCTTGAATTACTTTGATGTCATGGACAACAAATGCATCGTCGAAAGTGACAGAAGCCACTGCTCTTAGATTACCTACGCCATGAATTTTTCTAATTCTTACATCTGTAATGTTCATAATGTCACCACCTTGTCATTTATATCTTTATTATAGTACATCACAATAAAAAAAACTACTATAAAATAGAACTTTGTATATAATTTTTAAATTTCTTTATGATATAATTTAAAAAGACGGAGGAATTACATGTTTACTTTTAATATAGATGAGAAAAAATACAAAAAAATACATTTTATAGGAATTGGTGGTATTTCTATGAGTGGTTTGGCAGAAATTCTAAATAATTCAGGATACATAGTTTCTGGTTCAGACGCAAATAAAAGTGATATATTAACCAAGCTTTCAAAAGATGGTGTAGAGATATTCATTGGACATAAAAAAGAAAATATAGAAGGAGCAGATTTAGTAATATATACAGATGCTATTTCACTTGACAACGAAGAGCTTAAAGAAGCAATCAAAAAAAAAGTTGATATAGTAGATAGAGCTTCTTTCTTAGGCGCTCTTATGAAAAACTACAAGATATCAATGGCAATTTCTGGAACCCACGGCAAGACTTCTACTACTTCTATGGTATCAGAAATCATTAGAAATCTACCAGACAAACCTACCATTCTTTTGGGTGGCAAGCTGGATGATATAAATGGCAATGTGCTTGTTGGAAGTAGAGAGATAATGCTTACTGAAGCTTGTGAATATAAGGCAAACGTGCTTAAGTACTTCCCTACCACTGCTGTTATCTTAAATATTGACGAAGACCATCTGGATTATTTCGACAATATGGAACATATAGTAAATACTTTTAAAGGTTATGCGGATAATCTAGTTCCAGGCTCAACGCTAATTCTAAATATTGACGATCCATACGTTAAGGAACTTCAAAATAGAGACAACACCAATGTTGTAACTTTTGGCGTAGATAACGATGCAGATTATAACGCAAAGAATATTAAATTCTGCGAAGATGGCTACCCAGAGTATGACCTTTATTACAAAGGTTCTCTAATTGGCAAGGTTATGCTATCTGTGCTTGGAGTGCACAATATAAAGAACTCACTAGCTGCAATCGCATGTGCTCACGAAAATAATATTTCTTTCAAAGACGCAATAGATGGAATCTACTCTTACAAAGGAGTTCATAGAAGGCTTGAATTTAAAGGTAAGTTTGGCGGAGCAAAAGTATTCGATGACTATGCTCACCACCCAACAGAAATCCTCGCATCTCTTCACGCAATAAAAAGAGGATGCGAAAGAAACCTCTACTGTGTATTTCAACCTCACACCTTCACAAGGACCAAAATTTTACTAGATAGTTTTTCAAAGTCATTTTCTGAGGCGGACTACACAATAATTACAGACATCTATGCTGCTCGTGAAAAAGATTACGGAGACATACACTCCAAGACACTTGTGGACGCAATAAACAAAAACAAAGACAGAGCCTTTTATATGGAAACTTTTAGAGATATAGTTAAATTTCTAAAGGACAATCTTCGCCCAGGAGATACAATTGTTACCATGGGTGCAGGAGACGTATTCAAAATCGGAGAAATGTTACTTCAAGAAGAAAAATAATTTAAATTTAAGGAGGGAGACCTCCTTTTATTTTTTTATCATTTTAAGAAAATTTTCTAATTTTTAAAAATTTTCATTGCACAATTCTATTCCATTTGCTTTTAGCTGTTATTTCAATGCTTGTGTCAGATGATTTGTGTATTTAATAAATAATATTTTAAAATTTTAACTATTTTGTAATAGCATTAAATCTTTATAATTGGTATAATGAATAAAACGGAGGTAATTATGAACAATTTAAAAAAAGCAGCAGTTGCTCTTTCTCTTGCAACAATCCTTACAGGATGTGGTGGAGCAAAAGGACCTGGAACTGCAAAAGATGGAAACGAAGCTACCATTGAAACAGCTTCAATGAAACTTGTTACAGCAGTTGAAAATTCAAGCTACCAACTAGTTTCAACAGAAGAATTAAAGGGCTGGATTGATAACAAAGAAGACATGCTAATCATCGACACTATGCCAGCAGACAGCTACAACAAAAACAGAATTCCTGGAGCAGTTAACGCTGAACTTCCTGTTAAAATGGAAGATGTAACTCCAGAACAAAGAGAAGCTTTTGTTAAGGCTCTTGGAGAAGACAAAGGTAAAAAAATCGTTCTTTACTGTGGTTTTGTTGGATGTGAAAGATCTCACGTTGGTGGACTTATCGCTGAAGAAGAAGGATTTACAAATATTTACAGACAACCAGGTGGAATCATAGCTTGGATTGACGCTGGATATACAACAGAAAAATAATTATTACATTTAAACCCTAAAGCTTAGCCTTAGGGTTTTCTTTTATCTTCAACTTATACAATGAAATCTAAAATAATTCTATGTTTTACACATAATAAAAATCCACCGGCGTTGAACTGACCCCCAAAAGTTGGACTAACAAACCAACT
>CABTWG010000022.1 GCA_902488455.1 uncultured Peptoniphilus sp. | reverse complement strand
CTATACCTGTTGGACCAAGGATTATCAGTAAATTTTCTTTCATCTTAAAAACAGCCTTTCTAAATCGTATTTTTTAAGCTCGATTATGGTTGGTCTTCCGTGTGGGCAGGTCAGTGGATTTTCACATTTAGATAGAAGTTTAATAAGCTCATTTATCTCTTCTATACTTAGATTGTCCCCTGCTTTTACAGAGGCTTTGCACGCCTTTGTCATTATTTTATAAGGGTCTACCTGGTAGAGATTGTCGTATGAATCGGAAAGTAGCTCATGGATGAAATTAAGCCCCGATGGTTTCCCAAATATTATTGGGATTTCTCGAAGCAGGAATGATTTTTCACCAAACTCTTCAAAGTAAAATCCTAGATTTTTTAAATTTTCTGTATTTTCAAGAAGCACCTTTCTCTCTTCCGAAGTCACTTCTACTAGCATCGGACTAAGTAAGACTTGTCGCTCTATCTTCTTTTCTTCAAACTCTTTTTTAAATTTTTCATAGTTTATTCTCTCGTGGGCTGCATGTTGGTCCACAATAAAGAACTTATCCTCATAACTTTCGAATATAAGATATGTCTTAAATAGACTTCCTTTGTATGTTGAGTTAAAAAGATCTTTTAGAATGCCTGGAGTTTCTACTTCATATTCATTAGAGGAATCAGCTATATTAAATGATATATTTTCGTATTCGACTATAGTTTCTCTCTTTGGTGAGTAGTCTAATGTTAAATCATTTTCTGACTCATCGTCGATTTTTTCATTTTTAAAGTCACTTCCATCTATTACTTTTATAAATTCAGTATCTGCATCTTTCCCTTGTGTCCCTCTTTCGTACCAAGGGTTTTCTGATTTACCATCAAACTCTTCAAAGATGCTTTTTTCTTCTTTTTCTTCGAAGTCAAATTTAAAAATTTCTGCATTTTTATATAGTTTTTCTCTAATTAAGGATTCTAAAATCTCTATCAATCTATTTTCATTGGAGAGTTTAATTTCATGCTTCTTTGGATGAATATTTACATCTACAAGCTTAGGATCTATTTCAATATATAGAAGATAAACTGGAAATCTATTTAGTGGAATTAGAGATTTGTAGCTCTTTTCAATCGCTCTTGCTATCTCCAAGTTCTTTACAAATCTTCCATTTACAAATAGATATTCATGGTTTCTAGTAGATCTATAAAGCATATTATTTGAGATAAATCCCTTTATTTTATATCCATCTTCTTCATGGTCTATCTCTACCAAGTTTCTTGTAATGTCTGATCCTAACACTGAATGGATATGATTTTTTAAATTTTCATTAGCAATGCTTGAGACAACAACTTTTCCATCCCTAATAAGAGTAAATGAAATGTCAGATCTCGATAGTGATAGCTTCTCAACTACGTCAAATATATATGAAAATTCTAAGTTTTCACTCTTTAAATATTTTTTTCTAACTGGTGTGTTGTAGAAAATATCTTCGATTATAAATGTAGTCCCTTCGTTGGATGCAATATTTTTTTCACTTTTAATCTCTCCATTTTCAACTTCCACCACAGTTGCAGTCTGGTCTTTATCTGTCTTGGTGATGCATGTTAGTTTAGATATATTTGATATTGATGCAAGTGCTTCACCTCTAAATCCTAATGAGTGAATGTTAAATAGATCGTCCGAGGTTTTGAGCTTAGAGGTTGCGTGGCGTAAAAATGCAAACTTTAGATCATCTTTTTCAATTCCGGATCCATCGTCTGATACACGAATATAGTTAGAGACTCCGTCCTTTACTTCTACAGTTATATTTTTCGCTCCTGCATCTATTGAGTTTTCAAGCAGTTCCTTAACTATCGACGCTGGATTTTCTATTATCTCTCCAGCTGCAATCTTGGAAACTGTATATTCATCTAAAATATTAATCATTTAATTCACCGGATTTTTTCTTTATTTCATATACAAGATCAAGCGCTTCTCTTGGTGTTAGAGAGTCTGGATCTAGTTTCTTCAAATCTTCTATAAAATTATCTCTTTTCACATCGAATAGAGATTTTTCAAATACTACATCTTTTTTCACTTTTACATTTAAATTCTTAGACTTTTCAAGAGATTTTAAAATTTCTTCTGCCCTGTTGGTTACTTTTTCATCTATTCCTGCAAGTTTGGCAACGTCTATTCCATAGGAATTATCAGTCCATCCTTCTACAATCTTTCTTAAAAAGATTATTTCTTCTCCATCTTTTTTGACTTTTATATTCAGATTGGAAACATTTTTGTAGGTCTCTTCAATCTTTGATAATTCGTGGTAATGAGTTGCAAAGACGGTTTTTGCACCGATATTTTCGCTTATATATTCTACAATTGCCCAAGCAATGCTCATTCCGTCAAAGGTTGAGGTTCCTCTTCCCACTTCATCTAGTATTATTAGAGATTTATCTGTTGCATTTTTTAAAATATTTGCAACTTCCTTCATCTCAACCATAAATGTGGATTCGCCTTTTGAAAGATTGTCTGACGCGCCAATTCTTGTAAATATTCTATCTACAATACCAATATTACAGGATTTTGCCGGTACGAAGCTGCCGATTTGCGCCATTATAACTATAAGAGCAATCTGTCTCATGTATGTGGACTTTCCTGCCATATTCGGTCCTGTTATGATGTGGATTAGATTTTTATCCATATCAAGAACCGTATCATTTGGAATAAATGAGTCATCTCTGTTTTTAAATTCAACTATTGGATGTCTTCCATCTTTTATGGAGATTTTTCGATCTTCGTTTAGATCTGGCCTTACGAATTTATTTTCAATTGCAGATTTAGCCAAGCCTTGAAGCACATCAATCTCTGAAACTATTTCTGATATTTTAAGAAGTAAGCTAGTATGTCTTTTAAAGTTTTCGATTAAATTTCCATAGAGTTTAAGTTGAAGGCTGTTGGCTTCTTCATGTGCGTTTAGAATCTTCGATTCCATCTCTTTAAGCTCTATGGTGAAAAATCTTTCAGAACCTACCAATGTCTGCTTTCTTATATATCTATCTGGAACCATGTCCAATGCAGATTTCGTAACTTCTATAAAGTATCCTAGAATTTTGTTGTACTTTATCTTTAAGTTTTTTATTCCAGTTTCTTCTTTTTCTTTCGCTTCTAAATCTATAAGGAATTTTTTGCCATCCTTTGAAAGTCTAAATAGTTCGTCTAGCTCTTCGCTATATCCATCTTTTATAAATTTAACGTCCACAGTCTTAACTGGAGCGTCTTCTATGATCATAGAATCAATCTCTTCTATAATATTGTAGAGAGGATCTATTCTATATGAAATTTCTTGCAAGTTCTTGAAACTACTGTCTTCAAGATAGGATTTTAACTCCATTATGGATTTTAAACTCTCTTTTAGAGCATTAAATTCACTCGGATTTATCTCGTCGTCAGATATCTTAACCATTTGTCTTTCAATATCTATAATAGACGCTAAGATGCTTCTTACATCGTCAAGGAAGATAAAGTCAGCTTTAAATTCTTCTACATAGTCTTGCCTTCTCTTTATTTCAGAAATATTTAAAAGAGGCTCTTCTATCCATCTTTTGAGAAGTCTTTGCCCCATTGAAGTCTTGGTATAGTCTAGCACTTCAAGGAGAGATCCAGATTTTCTATTGGAGTTAAGTCCTTTTAGAATCTCCAGATTCTTCATAGAGTTTTCATCTAAAATCATCTTCTGTTCCAAGTTTATTTCTGCAATCTTAACTATGTGGTTTAGCTTGCTCTTAGATACATTTGAAAGATAGTTGAGAAGCATCTCAAGGGAGATGTTTTCCCTGTACTTGCTATTTAAAAATTCGCCTTTTAATTCGCTAGATAGATGTTCTAAATATCTTTTGTTCTTAATTTCATCTATATTATCTTCACTTAAATAATTTTTTAAAACTGTTCTGTCAAAATATCCTTCTGCTTCTCTATTTATAACTACTTCCTTCGGTGAAATTTTAGATACTATTAGTCCTATATATTCATCTCTTGTAGTGGAATTTATAAAAACTCTACTGGTGCTCATAAGCATTCCTGTGGAATAGTCTACATATGATATTGAAACTGAATTGTCCTTCACATAGAGACTCATCATAAAATTGTTTGAGCCTGCTTCTATATAGTCTGTGTCTGTGAAAGTCCCAGGGGTCACAACCTTTGTAACTTCCCTTTTTACAATACCCTTTGCAAGTTTAGGATCTTCTACCTGGTCACAGATTGCTACTTTGTATCCTTTGTCTATAAGCCTAGAAAGATAGTTTTTAAACACATGGTGAGGTATTCCACACATCGGTATCTTCTCATCAAGACCACCATCTCTTCCTGTTAAAGCGAGATCTAGTTCCTTTGAAGCAGTGATTGCGTCTTCAAAAAACATTTCATAAAAATCGCCTAGTCTATAGAAAAGAATAGCGTCTTCATAATTCTTTTTAGTTTCTAAGTACTGCCTCATCATAGGGGTTACTTTTTCAAAATCAACGTTTCTCAACTAACTCACCTTTCAAAGAAAATGTGTTTGCATCTGTTATCTTTACATCTACAATCTTACCAATTAAATCCTTATCTCCATCGAAGTTTACCAGTTTAAACTCGTCTGTTCTTCCGCTTAGTTTATTTTCATTGGATTTTGAAGTGGATTCTACTAGGACCTTTCTTACTTTTCCAATTTCATTTTCATTCTTTCTAAGTTGGATAGGATATATTACATCTAGTAGTCTATCGAATCTATCATGTTTTATTTCTTCAGGCACCTGTTCCATTTCATAGGCTTTAGTTCCTTCTCGCATAGAGTATATAAATGTAAATGAAGTGTCGTATTCTACATATTTACAAAGACCTAAGGTGTCTTTGAAATCTTCCTCTGTTTCAGTCGGAAATCCAACCATAAGATCTGTAGAAAGAGCAATTTCAGGAACTATTTCCTTAACCATATCTATCTTTTTAATGTAATCTTCCTTGGTGTAATGTCTATTCATATCACGAAGAACTTTTGAAGATCCTGCTTGAACAGGGAGATGCAAGAAATTCTTAAGCTTGTCTAAATCGCGATAAGCATAGGCAAGTTCTTTAGAAAAATCCTTTGGATGAGAAGTCATAAATCTTATGCGCTCTATTCCATCTATTTCATTTACCATTTTTAAAAGATCTACAAAAGTTACATTGTTAGAAAGACTTTTTCCATAGGAGTTTACATTCTGTCCAAGTAAAGTCACTTCTTTAACCCCATTTGCCGCAAGACCCTTTATTTCATTTACAATATCCATTGGACGTCTACTCTTTTCACGACCTCTTGTATAAGGAACTATGCAGTAGGTACAGAAATTATTGCAGCCATACATTATATTTACAAATGATTTGAAGGAGTACATTCTATTTGCACCTAGAAGATTGTCTTCATTTGAATAGTTTTCTTCAATATCCACGGCTCTTGTCCCATTTTCAAGTCTTTCTAAAAGAAGTTTTGGAAATTTATAGATATTGTTCGTGCCAAAGATCATATCCACATTTGGAAATTTTTCAAGAACAATATCTCTTGACTCTTTTCTCTGCATCATACAACCGCAAATAGCCACCATAAGATTTTCGTTCTCTCTCTTCTTGCCCTTTAATTCTCCAAGTCTTCCGTATACCTTGTCCTCTGCGTTTTTTCTAATGGAACAAGTATTTATGATATATAAATCTGAATCTCTATCAGATATTTCAAAATCCATCTGTCTTAGAAGCCAATCTATTTTTTCAGAGTCGTGCTCGTTCATTTGGCATCCAAAAGTTTCTATAAAAGCGGTCCTTTTTTTACCATTTTTTTCTAAAAATTCTCTATTTAATTTTTTTATTTCGTTGACTACATTCCAAAAATCGTAGTCGTATTCTGTTAAATCTAAATTTATATTTTTATTCATAATCATCCTCAATTCTACTACATATCTATTTTACACAAGGTTCAGAAAATAGTAAAGCGACCTTAATATCACATTATCCTTTTAGAAAAAACTAGATTTGTTGTATAATTAATTTAGGAGGGCTTATGCAAAATATAAATTCAAATGAAGATTTAAAAAAAGCAACGGATCTAGCTCTTACCGTTTCCATGATTATGGTTAAAAATGGAGCGGAAATCTTCAGAGCTGAGGATGCTTCAGAAAAGGTACTTCGTGCAATTCCAGAGATTACTCAAGCTGATTCTTACTGCTATCCTACAGGTGTGTTTGTCAGTTGCGAATATAGAGGCAAGGACTACACCATGTTTAGAAAAATATCTCTTGAGACTTATAATATGAAACCTGTCGAGGATTGCAACACTCTATTAAGGAATTTTGTAAATACTGATTTATCTTTAGAAGAGGCGCTTAACCGTGCTCAAGAAATTTTTAATAGAAAACCAGCATCGCGAAAGCAGATCACCATCGCTGCGGCTTTTGCCTGTGCTTTTTTTGCACTTCTATTCGGTGGTGACTTCAGAGATTTTTTTGCAGCAGCCATTGCTGGATTTACAGTCTCCAATGTAATCTATAGTTTATCCCAGTATTCACTTACGTTTTTTATAGAGAACTTTATCGGTGCATTCTTATCGGCTCTAATCGCTGTATTTTTAAATAAGATTGGTTTTGGAAATAATGTAGACTACACAGTTATAGGAGCTATTATGATACTGGTGCCAGGATTTCCTATTACAAACGCTGCTCGGGACATATTTTCAAACCAATATATGAGTGGTATTATCGGTGTTACTAAGGCTCTATTCCAAGCATTTTCAATTGCTGCTGGGGTAGGTATTGTTTTAAAGGTGGTGGGACTATGAAACTATTAATAGAATTTTTCATAAGCATGTTCGCAGTCTTTGCTTTTACATACTTTTTTAATACTCCTAGAGATACAATGGTTCTTGGTGGAATCATCGGAGGATTATCATGGGTGATTTTTAAACTAGTTCTACCTTATAATGACTCTTATCTCTTCGCAGGATTTTTGGCGTCTATGTTTATAGGAATTAGCTCAGAAATTGCAGCTATTGTTTTTAAACACGCCGCGACTATGTATATTTTGCCTGCACTTCTACCACTTGTGCCAGGAGCAGGGATCTTCTATTCTATGTACTATGCAATAAACGGCGACACTGTAAATATGAAGACTGCAACCATTCAAACTATCTATCTAATTATCTCCCTTGCAATAGGAATCGTAGCAAGTTCAACATTTGCAAGGCTCTTTAGATATCACTTGTTTAATAAAAAGCATAGGGAAGATAATGATCTAGAAATTTAATTGATAAATGAATTTAAAAAAATAAAATACCGCATTCTTGAATACTTATAAAAAAATCTGCTGAATAATTCTACTCAGCAGATTAATTTTTTATTTATTTTCGTTTTTGTTATTTGTATTATTTTCTGTCTTATTGTTTGTCTTATTATTTGTACCTTGGTTTTTGTTATTTGTAGTTTCGTTTTGTGTGTCTTTATTTTCTTCATTTTCTTTTCCAGGTACATTTACCTTTAATTCTTCAGGAAGTTCATAATCTTTCTTAGGATTTACATATTTTTTAACTTTTGCGTCTTTTTCAAGCTTGTTTAAATATTCTGTAAGTTTTTCAGAAGTTGCAGTTTCTATAATTTGATCTTTAACTTCTTCAAATTCCTTGTGATTTAGACTGTTAAGTTTGATTAAGTGGTATCCAAATTGAGTCTTAACTGGTTCAGAGATTTGACCTACTTCTAGTTTAACTACAGCGTCTTCAAATTCTTTTACCATTTGACCTGTTGAGAATTCTCCAAGTTTACCACCGTTGTCCTTTGCAGTTGGGTCTTTTGATTTTTCTTTTGCAACTTCGTTGAAGTCTGCTCCGCCGTCAAGTTCTTTCTTGATTTCTTTTGCATCTTCTTCAGTTTCAACTAATATATGGTCAGCATCTGCTACGAAGTACTTGTCCTTATCTTTATCATAGATTTCTTTTGCTTCTTCTTCAGATATTTTAAGTTCTTCTTTTAGCTTTGCTTGATATTCTTTAACTAGTTCTTGTTTAGCTAAGAATTCTCTAAAGAATTTTTCTGTGATTCCTTGTTCTTTAAGTTGTTCTTCAAATTTTTCTTTTGAACCAGATTGTTCTATTATTGCATTTATTTGTTCTTCAACTTTAGAATCGTCTACTTTTACATCTTTCTTTTCAGCGTCTTGTCTTACAAGTTCCATTTGAACTAGGTTGTTTAAAACAAATTCTCTGATTCCTTGGTCAATTGTCATATCTTCTTTGCCAAGTTTTTCTTGTAAGTAATCTTCTCCTGAAGTTAGAACTATTGAGTTTCTTTGAGCTGCATATTCTTCGTTAAATGTTTCGATTGGAATGTCAACTCCATTTACTGTTGCTACTACTCCAGGTTTATTTCCACAAGCTGTTAATGTTGTGGTAAGTACTAAACCTAGTGAAAGTACTTTAACTATTTTTTTAAAATTCATAAAAACATCCTCTCTTCAATGATTATTTATTATACTACACTTTTATCGGTATGTCAGTGTTATCTATGTGAATAAATGACGGAAATTAGCTTCTTTAAGTTTTTCAATGGATCTTTTAATCCATCTATAGAAATTATTCCTCTCTTTAAATCTACTTTTGACTGAGGTATTGTGTACTTGATTTCATTAAGAAGCGTTGGACTTAAATTTCCTTCTAAGAAACTGATGGTATATGTGCCGTTTCTTTCTATAATAGAAATTATCTTCGATTTCTTTGCCATCTGTCTCATATATGAAATATCCATTAGATTGATTACATTCTTTGGTATGTCTGAGAATCTATCTACTAGCTCATCCACAAGATCTCTGTAATCATCCAAGGTTTCTATCGTTGCGATTTTCTTATATACTTCTAGCATAGTCTCTTCATCTTCGATATAATCCTTTGGAATGTATGAGTCGACTTTTAAATCGATTACTGTATCTACTTCTTCTTTTACTTCTTCACCTTTTAATTCTTTAACAGCGTCTTTTAGATATTTGATATAGAGATCGTAGCCAATGGATTCTATATGGCCATGTTGTTTCTCCCCTAAGATTGACCCTGAGCCTCTGATTTCCAAATCCCTCATGGCGATTTTGTAACCAGATCCAAACTCTGTAAATTCTTTTATGGATTTAAGTCTCTTAGATGCAATCTCACTTATTTCTGTATTTTTCCTATAGGTGAAGTAGACGTAAGCGAGTCTATTAGATCTTCCAATCCTACCTCTTAGTTGGTAGAGTTGTGATAGGCCAAGTCTGTTTGACTCTGTTACTATCATGGTATTTGCGTTTGGCACATCCATTCCAGTTTCTATAATAGTCGAGCAGATAAGCACGTCTATTTCATGATTTATGAATGAAAGCATGGTATCTTCTAGTATTCTTTCACTCATCTGTCCATTTGCAATTCCAAATGTAGCTTCTGGTACGAGTTTTTTAAGTTTTAGAAGGATTTCTTCCATATTGCTAACTCTATTTGATACGTAGTAAACTTGTCCGCCTCTTTCAATTTCTTTTAAGATGGCTTCCCGAATTAGCATATCATTTTCTTCTGTGACATAGGTCTGAATCGGAAATCTTTCTTCTGGCGGCTCTTCTATTACAGACATATCCCTTATTCCTATCATGCTCATCTGTAAAGTTCTTGGAATCGGAGTCGCTGTTAATGTAAGTGAATCCACAGATTCTTTCAAGAGTTTTAAACTTTCCTTATGTCTTACTCCGAACCTTTGCTCCTCATCAACTATTATTAGTCCTAGGTCCTTAAACTTAACGTCCTTTGACAAGAGTCTATGAGTTCCTATGGCGATATCTATAAAACCTTTTTTCAAATCTTCTATATCTTTTTCGATTTCTTTTTTCGTTCTAAATCTACTAAATACAGAAATCGAAACCGGAAAATCCTTGAATCTTTCTACAAATGTATTGTAGTGCTGTTGCGCAAGAATAGTTGTAGGCACTAAGACTGCAACTTGTTTTCCATCCATGACGGCTTTAAATGCCGCTCTTATTGCCACTTCTGTCTTTCCATAGCCAACGTCGGCACATAGAAGCCTGTCCATTGGAGTTGGGCTTTCCATATCCTCTTTGATTTCTCTAATTGCTTGAAGTTGCCCATCGGTTTCTTCATAGATAAATGCATCTTCAAATTCAGCTTGCCACGGTGTTTCCTCGCTAAATGCAAATCCCTTAGCATTTGCTCTCTTTGCATATAGTTCGATGAGATATTTTGCCATCTCTTCCACAGCTTTTTTCGCCTTGGACTTCTGTTTTTGCCAATCTTTGGAGCTTAATTTATTTACTTTAGGTTTTATGCCTTCATTTCCGACAAATTTATGAATGACATCGAGATTTTCAACTGGTAAGAAGAGCCTATCGTCTCCTTTATAGCTAAGTTCGAGATAATCTCTCTTTATTCCTTGGATATCCATGGTCTTTGTTCCGTTGTAAACTCCTATACCATGGATTTCATGGACAACATAGTCTCCAATCTTTAAATCTTTTAAAACTACGGTGTTTTCTTTTTTCTTCTTTGTCTTTTTCTTCTGTGGCTTATTTAGTATCTCTCCGTGATTTATTACTAGAGTTTTGTTTTCTCTTATCTCAAACCCTTCATTTAAAGTCCCTGTAGTCACCACAACCATAGAAGACAGAAGCTCCGAGTCTCTGTCCTCTGAAAATGTAGCGGCTATTCCATGGTCTGTTAGAGTGGTTATAAGACGTTTAGCTTTTTTTGTTGAGCCTGACATAATTAAGACTTTATAACCCTTGTAGAGATAAGAATTTAAATCCTCTATAAAGACATTAATTCTGCCTAGATAATTTACCACCGACTTCATATTTATATTTAAAGATTTTTTAGGGAAGAATTCCCTCGTTGGATTTAAAAGTGTATTTAAAGATAACACTCTATTTTCATTTATTTTTGAAATAGTTTTATCTATAGGATATCTTACGTTTTCAAATGAATCTGTAACTTCACCTCTTGACATTAGATCTGCTAAATTTTCTAAGAATATCTCTTCCTTGTCATTTTCACCATCTAAAATAAACCTAGGATCCTCTAGTAAAAATACAGGATTTTCCATGTAATCCGCTATTGAAGATAGATATTTATCGTCTATGAACGGAAGGATTAAATCTATATTTTTAGGTAGAGTATAACTTTCTAAAGCATCAAGATATGGTCCAAACTTTTCTTCAAGTCTTTCTCTAACAGTTTCGTCCTTTGTCTTTTTTATTTTATTTTCAATTTTATTCTTTATATTTAAAAATTCATCATCATCTAGGATAAGTTCCTTAACAGGCACAATTTCACAACTGTCCAGATTTTCCAAGGATCTTTGAGATTCTATGTCGAATTTTCTTATGGAATTGACCTCTGTATCGAAGAGTTCAATTCTAAATACTCCATTAGGTGAATAAATATCTATAATTCCACCTCTAATAGAGAATTCACCTAGAGTTTCTGTCTGTATGGTCCTTTCATATCCTATTTTTAAGAGATAATTTATAAATTCATCAAGATCTATATCAGTTCCAAATTCAATTTTTCTAATATTACCATTAAACTTCTCTGAATTTAAAATTTTATCTCTTAAAGCTTTAAAAGTAGTTACAATTATCGGGTTTTCGCCTTTGTAAATATGAAATCTCGCTTGTAGTCTCTCTTTTAAATTGTCCTCAGTCTTGTATTCTCTCTCATAGAAAAATAAATCCTTTGAAGGATAGAAGTATGCAGGTTTTCCAAGAGATTTAATATCCTCAACTACTTTTTTTGAACGACTCTCATCTTTACAAACTATAATAATAGAACTAAATTCATCAGTAAGCGTATAACTAAATGCTCCTGTCGCTCCTTCTGACCATCCAAATATTCCACAAGATCTATCATTTTCCAAATAATCTAAGACATCTTTATGCACTTTTAAATTTTTAAAAACATCTTTAATTAAGTCCATACATCACCACAAAAAAGCTGTCATTTAGACAGCTTATTATTATAATTATTCATTACATAATCGGCACCATTTTTTATGAAATCTAAAATTGCATCACATGATGTGTCAATTATATTTTCTAATTTATCCTGATCCTTCTTTTCAAACCCACTTAAAACATAGTTCGCAAGGTCAATCTTTCTTTCATTATTGCCGACGCCTACCTTTAATCTAGGAAATTTATCGTCGTTTAAATTAAAAATTATTGACTTCATTCCGTTGTGAGATCCAGCACTTCCACTCTTTTTAAGCCTAATGGTAAATGGAGTGATATCAATATCATCAACTACCACTAATAGATTTTTTAGATCCACTTTGTAGAAATTCATCACTTCTATAACGGCTTCTCCTGATAGATTCATAAATGTTTGAGGCTTTACAAGTATGACCTTCTCACCATTTATATTCATCTCTCCGATTAGAGATTTAAACTTGATTCTATCGACTCTTACGCCTTCTCTTTTAGCGAGTCTATCAATCGTTAAAAATCCAATATTATGTCTTGTAAGTTCATACTTTGAACCAGGATTTCCCAGCCCAACTATTACAAACATCTAATCAAACATTTCGGAAACAGATTTATTTCCATTGATTCTTCTAATAGCTGAAGCGAAAATTGGTGCAACATTTACAACTTCCAAAACTTTTCCAAGCTTTTCTTCTGGAACTGCAATTGTATTTGAAATTACAAATTTTTCCATTATAGAATTTTCAAGTCTTGTAAATGCTTCACCTGAAAGCACGCCGTGACTTGCACAACCATATACTTTCTTAGCACCGTTTTTTCTAAGGGCTAGTGCTGCTTGGCAGATAGTTCCTGCAGTATCTATGATATCATCGATAAGGATACAGTTTTTTCCATCAATATCTCCAATTATATTCATAACTTCAGATACATTTGGTTTAGGTCTTCTCTTTTCAATAATAGCGATTGGTAAATTTAGTCTATTTGCGAATTTTCTTGCTCTAGTAACTCCGCCTAAGTCTGGAGAAACTACTACGAAATTATCTGGATCTTCTTCTACAATATCTTTAAAATATTCAGAAAGATATGGAATAGCTGTCAAATGGTCCACAGGAACATTGAAATATCCTTGGATTTGACCAGCGTGTAGATCCATTGTAACGATTCTTTGTGCTCCAGCTACTTCTAGTAAATCTGCAACGAGTTTTGATGTGATTGGTTCTCTTGCCTTGGTTTTTCTGTCTTGTCTAGCATAGCCATAGTAAGGCATAACCACATTTATCCTTCCAGCTGATGCACGTTTAAGAGCATCTAGTAGGATTAAAACTTCCATTAAATTGTCATTTACTGGATTTGAAGTAGATTGTATGATATATACATCTTTTCCTCTTACTGTTTCGTTGATATCAAGTTGGATTTCGCCATCTGAAAACTTGTTAACAACGCAGTGTCCTTCTTCAACTCCTAGACATTCACAAATTTTAGTCACAAGACTCTTGTTTGAGTTTCCTGTGAAAATTTGAATTTCACCATTTTCTAAATTCATTCTTCTCCTCCTAAACCTTTTCTTTTTACCCAATCGTTAATATTTTTTTGTTGAGATCTTTCTATAGAAAGTTGAAACTTACTAACATTTTTTGTAATTGTAGAACCAGCGGCAACATAGCCATACTCTTCAATTTCAACTGGCGCTACAATGTTTGAATTAGATCCTACAAATCCATTGTCATGAACTATAGATCTAAATTTGTTCTTTCCATCGTAGTTTACAAATATAACTCCACATCCGATGTTTACATTTGAACCAATATCTGCATCTCCTATATAAGCTAGATGAGATGCCTTTGTTCCATCGCCAAGTGTAGAGTTTTTAACCTCTACAAAATTACCTAGCTTAACTTTTTTACCTATTTTTGACTTAGGTCTTAAGTGTGCGTTAGGTCCTATCGTTGTGAAATCTCCAACTTCAGAATCCTCAATGGTAGAACTATCTATTTTTACATCATTTCCAATAATGGAATTATCAATTCTAGAATTTCCATAGATAAGGACATTTTTTCCTATCTTTGTACTGCCTTGAAGAACGACTCCAGGGTATATTACAGAATCTTCTCCAATTTCAACGTTTTTTTCAACTACTACTTGGTCCATATTTATAAAACTAACACCTTTTTCCATCAGTTTTATAATATTTCTCCTATTTAATAGTCTTTCTAGTTCTTCAAGTTCAAGCCTTGAATTAGCTCCTCTTATTTCAGTAGAGTCACTGGCAATAAATGCGCCTACTGGAATATTATCAAGTGTAAGTTTTTCTAAAATATCGGTTAGATATAGCTCACCTTGAGAATTATTGGTATCTAACTTGTCTAAGTACTTTCTAAGTATCTTACCATTAAAGGCAAAAATACCTGAATTTATTTCATGTATCTTCTTTTCGATCTCTGTAGCATCCTTTTCTTCTACAATCCTTTCAACTGACAGAGATTCATTTCTAACGATACGACCGTATCCATAAGGATCTTTTATCTTTGCTGTTAAAACAGTGGAAACGTATGAATTTTTTTCATGAAAATCCAAAAACTCTTCAATGGTTTCCTTTGTAATAAGCGGTGCATCTCCATTTAACACTATTACAGTGTCATCATCACTATAGAACTCATTTGCACACATAACCGCAAAACCAGTTCCATATGGAGCGTTTGGACCTGTTTCTTGGATCGCAAACTCTACATTTTCATCTTTATAATATTCAATTACCTTTTCTTTATTATAGCCGCATACTAGTACGATTTTATCTATTCCAGCAGCTCGACAAGAGTCGATTACATGGGTAGATAAAGCCTCGCCAGAAATTTTGTGAAGCACCTTAGGAAGATTCGATTTCATCCTAGTACCTTCACCGGCACATAAAATAATCGCAACTTTCAATTTGTCACCTCTAACCTTATTTATTATACCTTTACATAGAATTTATAACAAGTATAAACTAATCATCTATTGTCAAAAGTTCTTAAGAGCTATGGATTCAATTAGATTGGCACACTTTTCTATATCATCAAGGCACATTTCAAGTCTATCAAGAATTCTAGTCCAAATTATAAGAGTTTTCGCATTATCTTCTTTGACATAGAGATCTCTCATGGCATTTAGATAGATTTTATCCCCTTCTTCTTCAATCCTATTTACTTCTATAACTTTTTCCTTAAGGGAGCTCGTATTCTTTTTAGTATTGAACTCAATAATTACTTCATAAAGCATATCAACAGCAGTTACAATAAGAGCTGACATCTCTTTTGCAAAAGGTCTTATTACATCAACATTTAACATATAAAAAGCTAAAAGGACTTCTTCGATTGAGTCTGTAGGATCATCAAGGACTTCTATTAAAAGTGAAATATCCTGTCTTTCAATAGGAGGCACAAACTCTTTTATAAGATTATTTATTGTAATATGGATAATCTCATCATTTGAATGTTCGATCTCGTGCATAGAGTTCATATTCAGTAATAGATCACTTGCTTTATAATTGTTAATAATTTCATCTAAAAGTCTTGAAGCAGCCATAGTGCCTTCAATCATCTTTTTAAAACTATCAAAATAATCAAAATTTTTCTTACTCATAACTCACCTAACAAATAAAAATATAAGTTTACTAAAAACAATACCCAATAATACAGTCGCTGGAAATGTTAAGAACCAAATAAGTCCCATTCTCATCGCAAATTTCCAGTTAATACTACTAAGCCTCTTAGAGGCACCAACTCCCATAATTGAACAAGTAACAGAGTGGGTTGTACTTATTGGCATTCCTATAATAGTAGCGATTAAAAGAACTATACATGAGCTTAAATCTGCAGAAAAGCCTTCATAGTTTTCTAAATTTACTAGCTGCATACCTACCGATTTAATAATCTTCTTTCCACCAATGGTAGTTCCAATACCCATTGCAAGAGCAAGAATTATTATAATCCAAAGAGGATATGAAAAATCTGCACTCACATCCCCCTTAAAAGTAAAAAATACAACTAAGAAAAGACCAATTAACTTCTGTCCATTATGGGCTCCATGCATAAAGCTAAGAGTCATAGAACTAATAATATTTGCAATATTAAAAGGTTTCTTTACCTTTCTACGATCTGAATTTTTAAAAATACCTTTGATAATACTAACAAGTATATATCCTAGAAGAAAACTAAGAATCATAACACATATAAATCCGATTAAGATCTTAATAAGATCAGGAAAATTTATACCTTTAAAAGAATTTGTAATTCCTATATAACTTCCAATCAAAGCCCCAATGATACAGTGAGATTCAGAAGTCGGATAGCCTAGCTTCCAAGATATATAGATCCAGGAAAGAATAGATAAAAAAACAGAAAAAATAGAAATAAAAACATAAGTATTATTTCCAGCAAAATCAACTAAATTTGAAATTGTAATAGCAACTTTAGGAATAAAAATACCGACAGAAAGTACTCCTAAGAAATTCATAATAGAAGAAAAAATAATTGCTAAATCGACATTTAAAGAACGATTAGAAACAGTCGTTACAATTGTGTTTGGACTGTCTGTAAATCCATTTAAAATAAACATTATAATTAAAAGAATTGTAATGATTAAAATAGTTGGAGAATTAGCAATTTCTCCTAAAAATTCAGAAAAATTTAAACTCATCTTTTCACCTTACATAAATACTTTATTTAATTATACCATATAAGAAAGATCAAAAATAACAAGCTTTGAATAAGAAAATAAAAAAAGCATAAGAAAATAATATCTTATGCTTAAATATAATAATATTTAAAAAATAGTTTAAGTATATTGTTAATTAAAATATTTCCTATGACAACAAATAAAAGAAAATAAATAAAAATAAATTTAAAATAAAAAAGACCTTCTACATAGAAAGTCTGGCGCGTCATAGAGGATTCGAACCCCTGGCCTTCTGATCCGTAGTCAGACGCTCTATCCAGCTGAGCTAATGACGCAAATAAAAAAATGGAGCGGATGACGAGATTCGAACTCGCGACCCTCGCCTTGGCAAGGCGATGCTCTACCACTGAGCCACATCCGCATAAAATAAAAATATAAAATTTTGGTGGAGGAGAGTGGATTTGAACCACTGAAAGCGAAGCTAACGGATTTACAGTCCGTCCCCTTTGGCCAACTTGGGTACTCCTCCTCATCTTTGGAGCTGGTGAGAGGACTTGAACCCCCAACCTACTGATT
>CABTWG010000021.1 GCA_902488455.1 uncultured Peptoniphilus sp. | reverse complement strand
GAAGGCTCTGGAGTCGAACGGGTCTAACCTCTGAAGAGCAATATTGGCAAATGAAATCATCTGTACTTGACCTAGCCGGTGTTATACCCATTCGACTCACTACGTTCGCTCAGGGTGACTGTCTTCCTTGAGTTTTTTTGAAACAAAGCAAGTAAGAAGTCGTATACCTTTTTAAAAATTTACAGAGAGAGTTCTCCCAACTACAGTCACCCTGAGCGGAAGAGCCGAAGGCTCTGAAGTCGAACGGGTCTAACATCTGAAAAGCAAGTCTTCCCAACTGAACGCTCCAAAAAATTAATAATAATTATCACGCTTCACGTTCCACACCTAACTTGGCGAACGTAGTGAGACTTAGTAGGTGTGATGCAACCTATTTCCCAAGAGGCGTAGCTGATTGGCAGAAATAGTCTGCTATAGCATCAAAAATAAGAAATAAAACCACGCTATACGTATAGCATCAAAAATAAAAAATTAAAAACTTATGCTATACGTATAGCATCAAAAAACAAAACCATATAACCCTGCAAATTTAACATAATTGTAATATAAACAACTATCGATTTAATTTATACTATTATTTGGAGGGCTTATGTTTAAATTTTATAGAGAAGTTAGAGAACATTTAATTAAATACAAAAAAAATTACATACTTGCAGTTATTTGCTTAGCTATCGTTGATTTTATAGCGGTGCTTCCGCCCAAGATTATCTCAAATGTGGCAGACAGGATAAATGCATCCACCCTTGATGCTGATTTTCTAAAGAGCAATATCATTTACTTGGTGATCATAACCATTAGCTCCTATTTAATCGGTATCGTTTGGACGAGAAATCTCTGGGTGACTTCAGACTTTTATGGAAGGGATATTAAAACTAAACTGTATAATAAGATTTTAAATTCCACTGGAAAGTTTTTCGAAACCCACACCACTGGGGAGTTGATGACAAACCTAACCTCTGACCAAGGTTTCGTAAGAGACGCAATTAGTTTTGGAGTGCTTGCTCTATTTGAAGGTGCAATCTATCCTTTATTTGTCATTGTAATGATGGTCATGAGTTCCAACTTAAAACTCTCAATCATGTCAATTATTCCGACGCTTTTGATAATTCCAATAATCTACTGCATCTCACAGAAGATTGAGCATCAATATACCTATGTACAAGAAAAGAACTCGAAAATCAACGATTCTGTCCTTGAAATGGCACAGGGAATCAGGGTTATTCGCGCGTATAGCGCCGAAGAAAATACGACTTCTAGTTTCGAGGGTCTAACAGATGATGCTTTTAAAGAAAACATCAAGCTTAGTCTTTACGAGAGATCATACGGACTTTTCGCCAACTTTATTCCTGCTTTTTCTTACTTTATCTGTCTCTACTACGGGGCTGCGATGCTAAAGGACGGAGCCATAACTTTGGGAAATATCGTATCTCTTCAAATCTACCTTGGTATGCTTGTGTGGCCGATGATGGCTATTGCAGAGTTTTTCTCCGCTGTTGCACTGGGAAAAGCTGGTGTGAATAGAATCAACAGCGCCCTAAACTTTGTGGACGATATAACTTATAGAGATGGAGATAAGAGCCTCGATAGAATTAAAAAAATTTCATATAGAAATTTAAGTTTCAAATATCCAAGTAGTGAAGTTTATAATCTTAAAAACATAGACGTGGAAATTAGAAAGGGCATGACCCTTGGAATCGTCGGCAGGACCGGCTCAGGCAAGACCACATTTATAAAACAGCTGCTTCGCGACTATAAATTAGATAATGAAATGCTTTTTATAAATGACATTCCAATCGAAGATTATAAGATGGATGATGTGTTTAGAAAGATTGCCTACGTTCCTCAAGAGAGTGTGCTTTTTTCCAAATCAATTAGAGAAAACATCCTCTTTGCAAGAAGTGACGCCACAGAAGCTGACCTTGACGAAGCTCTTGAAATCACAGATTTAAAGAGAGATATTAATTCCTTCAACGAAGGGCTTGAAACCTTGGCAGGAGAGAAGGGAATCTCACTTTCGGGAGGACAGAAACAGAGGATTGCAATTGCAAGGGCGATTATCGCAGACAGGGAACTTCTGATTCTAGACGACTCTCTATCTGCAGTTGACTCAAACACAGAAAAGAAAATCATCTCCCATATAAATAAAAAGAGAAAGGGCAGGACCAACATCATCGTCTCCCACAGGCTTAGTGCAGTGGAAAATGCTGATCTAATAATCGTACTAGATCATGGAGAAATCGTAGAGAGAGGTACCCACGAAGAGCTGATGGCTACTGTAGGATGGTATAGCGAGCAGTACAATTACCAAGTGAGTGGAGGAAATAAAAATGAAGACTAATATGAAAAAGACCATGCTCCACTATTTAATGAAGGTGAAGTACTATATTTTAATCGGCACAATCCTTATGCCACTTTCGATATATTTTAAGATTCAATCGCCGATAGTAGTGGGAAGAATATTGAACGAACTTCTAAAAGAAGGGGTGGGGATAGTAAACTATCCAGAGTTTTGGAAAGACGTGAAACTATTTCTATACTACCTACTTCTATTTGCGGTTTTGAAGTTTGCATCGGAACTAATCCTAGCCTACGGAGCGAATAAATCTGTAGTTTATATTCAAAACGATCTTTTCAAAAAAGTTTTGAGGTTTCCAGTCAGCTACTTCGACAAAGAGCCAGCTGGCAGGATTTCATCCAGAGTAGGAAACGATCCAACTCAAATAAAAGATTTTTTCCAAACAGCAATTTCAAATATAATCGTACCATCCATAACCATACTCGCAATTTTATATAAGATAATCGTACTTGAACCGAGACTTTTGATACCGCTTATACTTCCAATGCCAATACTTGTAATAGGAAACTACATCTATGCAAAGGTAATGAGGGATGCAAGTTTCAAAGTTAGAAAGTACGTTTCAGAAATTAACTCCACATTCAACGAAACCATCGGAACCATCGACGTTATAAGAAGTTTCAACGGAAAGGATAAAAAGAAGAAAGAGTTTGAAAGTCTTAACGAAAGTGCATTTAAAGAAGATCGAAGGCTTTCAATGCTTGCGGCTTACCTTGGATTTAACTTTTCAAATGCGATGAAGAACCTAACCTTAAGTCTTGTAATAATCTATTTTGGAATAGGAACCCTTAGGGGAGAGGACTTCGCCAATGTAGGTATGATATATATCTTTATAAATTATACAACCCAATTTTTCGACAATATCAACAACACTATGATGAGCATCGGTATCTTCCAAAGGTCCATGGCATCTGCGGAGCACGCATTCAACATGTTTGATGTGGATCTACCGCTTGAGGACTTAACCGACAATGGAATTAATCTTAAAGGAGATGTAGAATTTAAAAACGTGGACTTCTCCTATGTGGAAGGGGAACAGGTGCTTCACAGCCTTTCTGTAAAGGTTGGAGAAGGACAGTCAGTGGGCATCGTCGGAAGAACTGGCGCCGGAAAGAGTTCACTTATGAACCTGCTATTTAGATTTTACGATCCAGATAGGGGAGAGATCACCATCGGCGGAGAAAATATCTGTGAGATGTCCCTTAGAGATTTGAGAAAAAATATGAGTATCGTCATCCAAGATCCATTTCTATTTATGGGGACCATCGAGTCCAACGTGTCCTTGAACACACCGGGAATCGACAAAGAGATGGTGAAAGACGCACTTATAAAGGTGGGAGCAGGTGACTTTGTATCGAAACTTGAAAATGGAGTAGACACAGTAGTAACTGAAAAGGGAATGACCTACTCCCTTGGAGAAAGACAACTCATCTCCTTTGCCAGGGCTCTCGTTCACAATCCTAAGATCTTGGTGCTAGACGAAGCCACAGCCAGCATCGACTCGGAAACGGAAAGTCTAATTCAATACGCAATAAAGACCATCCAACAGGGTAGGACCACATTTATAATTGCCCATAGACTTTCAACTATTATGAACTGCGATAAGATAATTGTCCTTGACAAGGGCAGAATCGTTGAAGAAGGAACCCATGAAGAACTTTTAAAACTAAATGGAATCTACAACGAAATGTGGCTCAAATCCTTGGAAGAAAAAATGTAAAAAAAGGGTTAACGATGAACTTAGAATTTAAAATAAATGGAAAAATTTTAGAAACGGATAGACTTATCCTTCGAGCTTTTAAATTAGAAGATATAGATGATTTCTATGAATACGCCTCTGTCCCAGATGTAGGCGAGATGGCAGGATGGCACCACCATGAAAATATGGATGAGAGTCTTATTATCCTAAGTAGATTTATTGAAAGCGACAAGACCTTTGCCATAGTTTTAAAAGAAAATGGAAAAGTAATCGGCTCCCTTGGAGTTGAGGAATATGGCGACGAAGACAAACTATATGAATTTAAAGATTACAAGGGAAGAGAAATAGGTTTCGTTTTAAGCAAGGACTACTGGGGTAAGGGAATTATGAAGGAAGCAGTGGATAGAGTAATCGAGTATCTATTTGATGAAATCGGACTAGACTTTTTAATCTGTGGCCACTTTGAATGGAATACACAATCGAGAAGAGTCCAAGAAAAATGCGGTTTCAAACCATATAGAAAAATTGTGATTAACACCAGAATGGGAACGCAAGAGCCAGGATATTTAAACCTAAAAATAAATCCGGAGAAAGATATAAAATTTAAATTCTCCCATCCAGAAACATTAATATGGGAAGAATAAAATATGAAAAAAGGGAATCCGCCAGGGTTCCCTTAATTTTTATGCACATATTAAGTTTGTAAGATAAAAATGAAACATATTTCAAATTCACAAAATTCAATTTATTTTATCCAAGTCTCTTCCATATCCTCAACAATTTCGAAGAAATCTTCACCAGGATAAATAATATGCTTCACCCAATCCTTTTTGATGCACCAGAGGTTCGCTTGCACAACAAACTCGCTTCTGTCTGTGATTTCAAAAATCCTTTCCCAACTGTCCCAGATTCTCTTTTTCACATCGTCAAAGGCGCCGGTGTACTTTCTATCGAAGATGTTAAAAGTGTGGGAGAGACCGTAGGATTTTAAAAGACGATCAAAGTCCTCTGCGTCCTCCTGATCCTTAGGTATGTATTGATTATTTAAAACCATATCCCATCTTCCGCCGTCAAAATATATAACCTCATCTTTTGGAACACGGACAGCATAGACTACTTCTTTTTCGATTGGCTTTAGACAGTTCTTCTTCGAAACGCTGCACCAAATAGGATATTCGGCGACATTATTCCTTGGGACGAACTCTTCTGCCATCTTTACAAAATAGTCGTACCTTTCTAAGAAAAATGGAGCGATGTCTGCCATATGTAGCTGAACATATAGTTTCTTATTGGTAATGATGCCTTTGTTCTCAAGCTCATAGATACTATTTTCGTGCTGTCTAGTATATAAATTTACAAATTCCATATTATCACCAATTCAATTATACTTGATATACATAAAAATTTAAAATACTCACTTCCTATATTACATTGAAAAGTTTCAACCGATAATTTAATATATATACAGGAGGAAGTATGGAAAGCTTAAAGGAAATCATAATGACAATTTCAAATTCAAAAGCGGTGCAAATCATATTCAAAGGATTTTTAACTGTTCTTGTGCTAAGTATTTTGGAACAGGCTTATAACAAAAAACGTTCATTGATACTTCGCACCATCATCATAGGAATAGCAACTATTGTATACGCTTTTGTAATCATAGTATCCACACTCTATGCTGTGACGGCAACGGAAGAAGGAATCCCAAAGAGGGTCCTTATGGCTCTAGTAGCAGTGCTTCTAACCATGTTTTTATACAGTCTTATAAAGAAATATTTAGAAAATAGAAAGGAAACCAATGAAAAGTATTAAGAAAAGTTTATTATTCGGAGTGGCGCTTGGAGTTCTAATACTTGTTGCTATGAAAACTTTCAACATCGATCCAGAACTCGTAAAGAAGAATTATCTCTGGGTTGCCATTGCGATAATCGCACTGGTTGCCGGAGTAAACCTCGGCTACAACATAGTCTATATGAATAAAATGAAGAAGCTTATGCCATTATTCAGTCAAAAAAGGTACAAGGATTTTGTAATAGAAGTGGACAAGCTACTTCAAAGAGCAAAGGGCAAGTACCTAAGAACTGTTCTAAAGATTAATCAGTCCAGTGCATATATAAACCTTGACGAGCTTAAAAAAGCTGAAAATTTGCTAAAATCAATCGACATTAACGAATATAAAGCAGACGACATAAAGATCATCTACTGGATAAATCTGTGCACTCTTAAGTATAATAAAAAGAATTTCAAAGAGTTTAGAAAATGCTACGAAGAAGGTAAAGAAACATTTGAAAAGTTTAAGGACAATCCTTATTACAGAGAAAACATCATGAGGATTGAGATGAATTCCAAGGCAGTTGACAAGAAGTTCGACGAAGCCCAAGGGATTTTGGATACTCTAAAAGAAGAATATAAACAAGAAGAACTACAAGAAGAATATAAAAAACTACAAAACACACTGGATAAGATGAAACAAGAAGGTAAATAAAAATAAAAGGTTATAGCAATGCTATAACCAATTTTTTTGCCCATTTGTCCTTGTCGCTATTTTATAAAATTTTCCGTAAAATCACGGTTAATCTTGCCGCCTTTTAGAAGTTCGTAAAAGTTTGTAGACTTCAATTCCACATCAGAAATCTCACGAATGCACTCAAAACGCTCATCACGAATATTTTTAAAATTAACGAGGACATCTGCCTTCGAACTTTTAATTATTTCAAAGCCAGCATCTGTTGAAGCGAGCACCCTTAGATAGGGTTTACCAATATTTCTTCTTATAAGATCTCCATTTAAATCTAAAACCTTGGAAAGAATAATCCTTTTTATCCTTGAGCGAGAGTATCTCTTTGAAGTGCAAGATTCTAAGAAATCCTCGTAATCCTTATGGACGTTCTTTAAAATTAAATTTTCCATTCCTTCTTCATAGTCCAAGTACTTAGACAAACTTGGATCTTCCACCATCTTGAATCTAAAAATATCAAATATCTCGAACTTATCTTCCCTATGATTTTTAAGTTCCTTCCAAGAAAACTCAGGCGTAAATTTATAACCGCAATCTACATGGCTTCTGATATAAGAAGCAGAAGCAAACTCGCCGATGAAGAAATCATCGTTGTACTCTGTGCCAATCCTTTTAATCGGTATAAACTCTGTGTCGAGCCCAAAATCCCTACAAGCCTTTATATATTCCATGGCGAGGATATTGTTTGACTTCTTAAAAGCAGACCTTTCACTATCAGTAAAATCACAGGCGCACTCAACAGCCTTTATATAACTTTCCCCAGAGCTAAGATAATCTTTTAGTAGATTCTTGTCCATGACGTCAACCTTAGAAATGATATTTTGAAGTAGTTCGATTCTACTTTCGCAGCCGAAGGAAATCCCGGCAGGCTTTAAATATTTTAAAATCCCAACAGCCCCTTTGGCGAACACCTCCGCGTTTTGTGTGGCAAATATAACTGGAAGTTCGATTACAAGATCAACTCCAGCAGTCAAGGCGCATCTTGCTCTGCTAAATTTATCTAAGATCGCTGCTTCGCCCCTTTGAACAAATGACGAACTCATGATGACCGCGATCTTAGCCTCTGGATATTTATTTCTAATTTCATTTATTTGATAGAGATGTCCATTGTGAAATGGATTGTACTCTGCAACTATTGCAACTAACATTTAATCACCAATTCAATTATACTACATGTTAAAGATAACTATAAAGTTTTACATAATTAGGTAGGAATTTAAATTTATGGTATAATATAGTTGAAAAAAATTTATGGGAGGTAGTATGAATATACTAGTTATTAACTGCGGAAGTTCTTCACTTAAGTACCAACTAATCAATACTTCAAATGAAGAAGTTCTAGCAAAAGGCCTCGTAGAAAGAATCGGAATCGAAGGTTCTAGAATCAAACATGAGGCAAAAGATAAAGAAAAACAAGTAATTGAAAAACCACTTAAAGATCACAAAGACGCAATCAATTTAGTAATCGAATGTCTACTAGACAAAGAATACGGAGCAATAAAAGACGTATCTGAAATCGGAGCAGTAGGTCACAGAGTAGTACACGGCGGAGAAGATTTCGCAGATTCAGTACTAATCACAGACGAAGTTATGAAAGCTATCGATAAGAACGTAGACTTAGCACCACTTCACAACCCACCAAACATCATAGGAATCAAGGCTTGCGAAGAAATCATGAAGGACGTGCCACAAGTAGCAGTTTTCGATACAGCATTCCACCAAACAATGCCAGCAGAAAACTATATGTATGCAATTCCATACGAATACTATGATAAATATAAAATCAGAAGATATGGCTTCCACGGAACATCACACAAGTATGTAACAGAAAGAACCGCAGAAATCCTAAACATCGAAAAGGATAAGCTAAACGTAATCGTGTGCCACCTTGGAAATGGATCTTCAATCTCATGTGTAGAAAATGGAAAATGTAAAGACACTTCAATGGGACTTACACCACTTGAAGGACTAATCATGGGAACTAGATCAGGTAACATCGACCCAGCAATCGTGACATTCTTAATGGAAAAAGAAAATCTTTCACCACAAGAAATGAACGACATTCTTAACAAGAAATCTGGAGTTCTAGCACTTTCAGGCGTGTCATCAGACTTTAGAGATATTGAAGACGGAGCTAAAGAAGGTAACGAAAGATGCGAGCTTGCTCTTAACCAATTCGATTCAAAAGTAGCTAAGATTGTAGCATCATACATGACAGAACTAGACCATGTAGACGCAATCGTGTTCACAGCAGGAGTAGGAGAAAACTCAATCTCAAACAGAGAACACATCGCAAAGAAACTTGAAATCTTCGGAATCAAAATCGACGAAGAAAAGAACAATGTAAGAGGAAAAGAAGCAATAATCTCTACAGACGATTCAAAAGTTAAACTTCTAGTAGTACCAACAAACGAAGAACTAATGATCGCAAGAGATACAGATAGAATTGCAAAATAAATTAAGATTCGAATGAGGAACTTATTATTTTAACAACAGGCAACAGAAAATTTTGACTATGAAAAGGAGCCACTGGGATGTTAAACGGAATATGTCTTATAAGGGCACCGTTATCCAGGCTCCTGTTTTTTTTATATTTTTTTCGATGCTTCTTCAGAGGAAAATTTAAGATCAAGATTGGAGGATTAGATGAAAAAGTATATAGCATACGGCTCAAACATCAATTTGGAATGGATGAAAAAAACTTGCCCCGGGGCAGAATTAGTAGGCAGTGGTTGTGTATTAAATGCAAAGCTACTATTTAGAGGGAAGGGACATTTAAATCTAGTTCTTGGAGTAGGATATGGCAAAGTTCCTGTGAGCATTTGGAACATAATAGAAGAAAATGAAAAAGCATTGGATGAATACGAAGATTATCCTTCTTATTATACTAAAGAGAATATTTTAGTCTTAGGAGATAAAGGCATAGAAGAAGGCATGGTTTATGTTATGACCGATGAGTATAAAGACATTAGAAATGCCCCAGAAGATTTTTATGTTAAGAGAGTTTTAGATGGTTTTGAACAGATGTCCTATGACAAAAAACCAATGGAAGATGCTTTGGAGGAAATATGCAAATAAGATTAAAAGAGGATAAACTTCACCTTAGAAAGCTTGCCTTAAAACTTGCGAGCCTCATAGGCCTTGAAGAAGATTCCATTAAAGGTCCTTTAATTACTTCTAATGAAAGCTCTGAAGAATTTTTAATAGAAGACGGAAACTTTAATATCAAAGAAAATAATGGAAAAATTGAAATAACCATTAGCGATGACGATATTGATAGAGCATTTAATAAGATTGCAATGGATATTTTTTCATACCAAGATGAAGATTTCAAGATAGAAGAAAAAGAAGACTTAAAAGAACAGTCCATGTTCTTAGATGGAATCTATAGAGATGAATTTCTAAAAAGATCTACGAAGATAAGTTGCGATCCGAGTGATTTAAATTTTGAAGAATTTAAAATTTTGTGCGAATTAGTAAGAAGAAAGGCAATGGATGTCAATTCTCTTGACATAAGTTTTTCCTCCAATGATTTCGAATTTGAAAAAGCTGAATTCGATGAAATTTTATTTGGAGAAAAGACACAAGTCTTTTATAGGGATTTCGACAATTTCTTTAAGCTTTTGACAGATGAAGATTTAGAGAGAGCCGAGTTTATTACAAATAGAGTTTTCAGAGAAAATTCCTATGAACTTCAGCTTACAAAGGCAGCCGCAAAATCTAAAGAGATTTATATAGATCATACCTATGATTCAAACTTAAAGGCTTATAGAGATTTATTTAAAGATTTAAAAATAGAAAGTTTTAAGAACAAAGAAGTCTTTAAGAGAAAAGAGTATGAATTTCCTTGGGAGAAAGATGTTTTACTTCAAAAGTTAAAGAAATATAAAGATATCGACTCCATAAGATGTGCCATAAGCGAGCCTCTTGAAGTGAGAAAAGAACTTGAAGAAGAGCTTAAAAAATCAGTGAAGGGAAAAGTTCAAGTCATAGATTCATATAAAAGCGGTTTTTCTTGGATAGAAGATTATATTTTGCCAGATCTAATTGGAAAAGAAGTCGATGAAATAGAAATCTATTGGTCATACATGGATGGAGCTGACTTTTCCGACGAAGCTGGGGCAGTTCCAAGTTACAGTAATCAAGGTGCCGGAGATGAAAATAAATTTTTAGATCTTCCTATAAGATATTTGCAAGAGCTCTATCCAATTGATGATATTTTGGCAAAAGAGCTTTCGATGGATAGGGATAGAATTAAATTTACAAATAAGGATATGGAAGACTCCTATGAAATTGTCGCAAAATCAAAAGGAAATGAAGTTTTAAGAGACAGTTACAAAGTCATTCTATCTGAGAGACCTTACCTAGATGATTTTAAGGGAATGGGTCTTGTTCATCCTCAAACAGGTTATTTTGAAATCACAATCGGCGAGGAAAAAATAATTGAAACTTTTAAAACCGACTTGGAAAATGTTTGGGACACCTATCAAAACATTCTATCTGAAATCGGAAAAGATATCGAAAATAAAAATCTTAAAGAAGAATCACAGCCATTTTTCGCAGAACTATTTATGGATATAAGCCTTTCAGAAACTGATAAGAATCTAAATGTTAGACAAGATAGGATCTCCTCAATCGATCACTTCCACGAAGACTTATACTTTGTAGGTCTTGATTATTTTAAAGCTCTTGGTCAAAAAATGAACGCAGGAAACTTCGACAGTCCAGGACTGATAATGCCATTTATCCATAATAGAGCTGGAAATGTAAAATTTGAAGTTGAACTTAGAAACTTCTTAGACACCAAGCCTTTTGTAATAGTAGATTCTAAAAAAGAATACTTGGATATGAATCTAAATTACAAATTACTAGGTTATAGGTATGAAGATGGACCAAAATTAATCATTGAATGTAGTTTAAATAGTGATGAACTTGAAATCTATTCAAAGATTTTAAAGTGTGGCTTGAGTAAATTTTCTGATTTAAATATCAATGCCATTATAATAAATGGCAAAGAATATGAGGTTGGAGAAAAACATAGACTTCATGAAAATGTTCCAGCCTTTGATGAAAAAGTTTTAAATCACGAAGACATCTGTGCTTTAAATGATTCATTAAGATCTAATGAGAATTTAAAAATAAACTATATTACCAAAAGTTTCATGGGCAGGGATATTGAATCTATTGAGTTTAATGTAGACGATGATTTCACTCCGACTTTTAAAAGGACGATGAAAAAGCCTACAATGTATATCAATGAAAGACATCATGCAAATGAGGTCTCTTCATCCAATTCATGCTATGAACTCATAGAGAAGCTTTTGGAAGATAAAGAGCTTCTTAAAAAAGTAAATGTAGTTTTGATACCTATGGAAAATCCAGACGGGTCATATATTCACAGCCTTCTGATTAAAGAGCATCCTAATTGGATATTCCACATCGCAAGGTTCAATGCTCTTGGAAAAGAGTTCGCTCATGAATATTTCAAGGAAGATTCAATTCATACCGAAGCTGAAGCAATGGTAGAAATCTTCTATAGACATCTTCCAGATATATACTGTGACAACCACGGCGTGCCTCATCACGAATGGGCTCAACCATTTTCAGGATATACAGCACCAGCCTACAAAGGATTTTGGCTTCCAAGGTCACTTATTTATGGATATTTTTGGTATCCAAAGGAAGAGGAGTATAGTGAAAACTACAAGCTTTGTGAAGAACTTCAAGATGTAATTGCAGATTCAATAAATAAAGACGACTTGATGCATAAAATGAATTTGGATATGCAGGACAGGTTTGAAAAATATGCTCACTCACTTATGCCAAAGATGTTTCCAACGGGTTACTACAAAGATATAATCTTTTATTGGATAGGCTTTGATACCAATAGGGAACACAGATATCTTTCAATAAGGTATCCAGAAATAACCAAGGTAGGCTTTACCAGTGAAGTAATAGATGAGTCTGCAGATGGAGAATTTTTAAAATTATGTTCAAAGGCACACACTGCTCACAACTTGGACACAATAAAATTCATTTCCAAAAAGGAAATTTTATTTGATAGAAAAATTAATACAAAATGTGGAGGTAGAATCTACCGAAACAGAAGGAGGACACTATGATAAAACTAATAGGTATAGCAATTCTTATTTTAGGTTTTGCCCTAAAATTTAATTCAATTGCTATAATCTTTGTTTCCATGATTGCAACAGCAATTGTAGGAGGCTTAGGAATTGATGGTTTCTTAGAAACCTTAGGCACTAGCTTTGTAAATAACAGAGCAATGATGATATTTGTAATAGTAATGCTTGTAACAGGAACTCTTGAAAGAAACGGTTTGAGAGAATCAGCTGCGAAATTCATTTCAAAGAAAAAGAATGCAAACGCAGGCAAGATCATCGCATCTTACGGAATAATGAGAGTAATATTTGCAGCATTTAACGCAAGTTTCGGAGGAGTTGCAGGATTTATCCGTCCAGTAGTAATGCCAATGGCTGAAGCTGCAGTAAGAGAAGTTCCAGCAGACAACCACGAAGAACATATAGAAGAAGTAAAGGGAATGGCAGCAGGTATGGAAAACATAACCTGGTTCTTCGGACAAGTACTATTCGTTGGTGGAGCAGGAGGACTATTAGTTCAAGGAACTTTAAAAGAACTTGGATACAATGTTGAACTAATAGACCTTGCAAAAGTAGAAATACCAATAGCAATAATAGCTACACTTGTAGGAATAGTTTACTATATGGCAAAAGATAAAAAACTATCTAAAAAAGGAGCAAAGGGGGCAGCTAAATGAGTTTTTTCACATCAACTGAAGTAACAACAGGAGCAAAACTTCTTGAAATCCTTTATATAGTAATAGGACTATTGCTTCTAAATACAGGAATAAGAAATTTAAAAGACAAGGCAAATGACAAGAGAATAGGTACAGGAATATTTTGGATAATACTTGGAGTAGTAATAGCTCTAGGAAGATGGATACCAGTAAAAGCTGTAGGTGTCTTAGTAGTACTAATGGCTCTACCAGCAATATTCAACCAAGTTTCATACAAGACAAATGACATACCTGCAAAAGAATATACAAAAGCAGTAAGCGATAAACTCGGATATAAAATATTTATCCCTGCATTTATGATAGGACTTACAGCAGTAATATTTGCAACAATGACAAAACTTGGAGCATTGGTAGGAGTTGGCTGCGGAGTTATATTAGCGATGATAACTCTATCCATTATGAACAAAGACAATACCCTTGATATATATCTAAGAGACTCAAAAAGACTACTTGACCTTGTAGGACCTCTAAGTATGCTACCTATGTTTTTAGCATCTTTAGGAGCAGTATTTACTCAAGCAGGAGTAGGACAAGTCGTATCAGACATAGTGGGAAATATAATTCCAGAAGGCAATGTAGCTGTGGGAATAATCGTATATGCAATAGGAATGGCACTATTTACAATGGTAATGGGTAATGCATTTGCTGCCATAACAGTAATGACCGTAGGAATAGGAGCTCCATTCGTACTTGCACAAGGAGCAGATCCAACAATCATAGGAATGTTGGCACTTACTTGCGGATATTGCGGAACGCTTATGACACCAATGGCTGCAAACTTCAATATAGTTCCAGTTGCAATACTTGAAATGAAAGACAAGAACGGAGTAATCAAAAATCAAGTTGTACCTGCATTAATCATGCTAGTAGTACAAATTGTTTATATGATAATTTTTAGCTAAGGAGAAAGAATGAAAATATTATTAACAGGCTTCGACCCATTTGGAGGAGAAAAAGTAAATCCAGCATGGGAAGCAGTAAAAAAAGTAAGAGATGAAATAAAAGGTTCAGAAATAGTTAAACTAGAAATACCGACTGTATTTGGAAAAGGACCTCAAAGAATAGCAGAAAAGATAGAAGAAATAAATCCAGACGTTGTTCTATCCATAGGACAAGCAGGAAATAGATCCTGTGTAAGTGTTGAATACGTAGGAGTAAACGCAAGGGTTGCAAGAATACCTGACAACGAAGGCAACGAACCAATGTATGAAAAAATTGAGGAAGACGGAGCAGACGGATATATTTCAAACCTACCAGTTCCTGAAATTGTAGAAAACATTAAGAAGGCAGGCCTACCTGCATACGTATCATTCACAGCAGGAGCTTATGTATGTAACGACGTGCTATACTCAATAAGATACCTAGGTGAAAAGAAATACAAAGGTTTAAAGAGTGGATTTATTCACGTTCCATTCATAGCAGAACAAGTAATAGATAAACCAGCAGGCACACCATTTATGAGTGAGGATGACATTGTAAAATCAATCGAAATTGCTCTTGAAACAATAATAGAAGAAAAATAAAAATTTCCGGAGATTATGTCTCCGGTATTTTTTTATATGTTAGTTTGTAAATTAAAATCTATGTTATAATGAGTTCATGTTTATATAGCTAAATAAGCACTTTAATAGTACTAAGAGTCGGGAGTTACACCATAAATTTATGAAATATTTATTTATATATAGCACCAAAGCTGGAAAGAATGATTTTAAAAAATTCCATAGAGAAATAGAAGAGTTTTTCACAAAGAACAACTTAATAGATGAATGCCAATTCGTCTTTACAGAAGATGAAAACCACGCAAGAAAAGCGGCGATGGAATTTGCCCATGAAAATAGTGAGGGAATAGTCTATGCCTGCGGCGGCGATGGAACCCTATCTGAAATCGCAAATGTCTTAAAAAATACAGACATTGCATTGGGGCTTATACCGATGGGAACGGCAAATGATTTTTCAAAGATCTTTGAATATGAAAAGTTCACATTGGAAAATTTAATAGATCCTAAAATTAAAAAGATAGACACCATAGAAATAAATAGCACCCACACATCAATAAATATTGCATCGACAGGCCTTGATTCACAAGTCTTAGAATATGCAAGGGAATATGCGAAGAAATATAAATTTTTGGGCAAGAGAATCTACGACCTTGCAACCTTAAAGGTACTCTTTAACAATAGAGGGCAACGTCTAAAGATGACCATAGATGAAAAAGTAATCGAAGGAAAATATACACTCTGTGCATTTTGCAACGGATCCTACTATGGAGGAGGATTTAATCCGGCACCGAACAGTATCTTAAACGACGGTAAAATGGAAATAGTCTTGGCAGAATATTTAAAAGTACCAGAAATCATTAGGCTAATACCTAAGTACAAAAAAGGTCAGATATTTAATGAAGATAAAATCAAAACCTTTAAGACGGAAAATGTAAAGATCGAACTCGAAGAAGAAATCAACCTAAATATCGACGGCGAACTCCTAAAGGGTAGAGAATTTGATTTAAAAATAAATAGAGAAAATTTGAACCTTGCAATAATTGCAGACTTAAAAAATAGAGATCAAATAAGATAAGATTAGAAAGAATTTTTAAAAATTTAAATTAAGAGCCACAAGGCTCTTTTTTGATTGCAAAATTTAATCTTGGAATTATATTGCAAACAAAAAAACTCGGGGCATTCCCGAGTTTAATTCTTTTTATTTGTAATGTCGACGATGACCTTGTCGATTCTATTTTTTGAGACTTCTTCAACGAGGAAGTTTATTCCGTCGATTTCGATATTTTCACCTTTTTCTGGGAACCTATCGATCTTTTCGATTATGATTCCCCCTACTGAATCGTATTCTTCTGAGCTTAGATTTGTATCTAGTAGGTGGTTTAGGTCTTCGTAGTTGGTAGATCCGTCAACCAAGTATCTCTTGTTGGTGAGCTTTATAATGTCCATATCTTCTTCTTCGTCGTACTCGTCGTTTATTTCTCCTACGATTTTTTCCAAGATGTCCTCGATGGTTATCATACCTTCGGTGCCACCGTATTCGTCGCTGACTATTGAAACGGAAATCTTCTTGTGGCGCATCTCTGTAAATAGACTGGACACAGGTTTATATTCGTAGGTGAAGTTGGCTTCACGAAGTATGTCCTTGTTATCACGAAGGGTCCCAACGAAGTCTATTGCAAAAAGGTCCTTTACATATAGGGTGCCGACGATATTGTCGAGATCTTCGTCATAGACAGGCATCCTTGAGAAATATTCTTCCTTTATGATGTTTTTAATATCGTCATATGTTGAATCTAGGGAAAGGCTTACGATGTCAGTACGAGGAGTCATGATGTCCTTTGCGAAACAGTCCTTAAATCCCATGACATTTTCGATAATTCCCACTTCTGATTTGTCGATGATACCTTCTTCCATTGAGAGGCTTACGAAGTCCTTTAGTTCTTCCTCGGTGATTAAAGGTTCGCTGACCTTGCCGACTTTTGTGATGGTAAGTATTATTCTTGAAATAGCTTCGATAAATAAAACTAATGGTCTTAGAACTATGTTTGAGATTTTGATAAATTTGATATTTTTACGAAGTATATCTTCAACAGACTGTCTTCCCAGGCGTTTAGGAAGGGATTCTCCCATAACTATCACTATGATTATAGAGATAAGTGCGCCCAGTAGCTCGTAATATTTGCCAAAGGTATTAAAAAAATAAATGGACATTGAAAGCACACCGATTCCGTTTGCAAAGTAGTCACCAATTAGGATGGTGGAGTAGGTCTTTGCATCGGATTTTATTTTTTCTAAAAACTTTGTGTTGATGCCTTCTTGTTCCATATCTTTTAGTTTTGAACTGGTGAGGTTCAGTAGCGCATTTTCAATGAGCGTGTACTTATAAGATAAAAATATCGATATTAAAAATAAAATTATATAAATGTAATCTTCCATTTAGTCTCCTTTTCTCTATTATATATATATTTAAATAAAAAGTCTATTAATGGAGCGATTTTGTTATGGAAGGTTGTGTTGGTGATTTTAAGGAAGAATGTTATGAAGACAGTCACCCTGAGCGGAGGCGGTTTCAACCGCCGAAGTTAGGCAGTCGAGTTCTACAAATCAGACTTCGCTTTGCTCGTCTTCTTTGGAACTCTTTGCACAAG
>CABTWG010000020.1 GCA_902488455.1 uncultured Peptoniphilus sp. | reverse complement strand
TCCGATTGCCCAAATTGGTTCGTATGCCACTACAAACTCTCCCTTTAAATTTTCTGAAGACTTCATTAGCATTTCATTTACAAATTCATTTTGGCGACCCTCTTCTCTTACTTCCAAAGATTCTCCAACACAGATGATAGGCACAAGTCCAGATTCGATTGCTTTTTCTGCCTTTGCTCTTACTGTTTCGGAACTTTCTTTAAAGTAGTCCCTTCTTTCTGAGTGGCCTACAATTACATAGTCGCAACCGAGATCTACGAGCATTTCGGAAGATATTTCTCCTGTAACTGCTCCTTCTTGTCTTTCAGAAAGATTTTGCGCACCAAGTTTTACTTTGTCGCCAAGTGTTTTCTTAACTCTATCTATGGCTGTAAATGGAGGACAGATCAGCGCCTCTACTTCATCATCAAGCTCAACCTCCAATATTTCATTGGCAAATTCTTCTGCAAGTAGTGCCGATTTATTCATCTTCCAATTGCCAGCGATAAGTGGTTTTCTCATTCTTTGTCCTCGATACAATCTATTCCCGGAAGAACCTTGCCTTCTAGTAGTTCAAGGCTTGCTCCTCCTCCTGTTGAGATGTGGGTCATCTTGTCTTTTAAGCCTGCTTTTTCTATTGCAGCTACAGAATCTCCGCCGCCGATGATGGTGGTAGCTCCTTCAAGTTCTGAAAGAATCTTGGCAACTTCGAAGGTTCCATTTGCAAATTCAGGGATTTCAAATACACCACAAGGTCCATTCCAAACTACGCATCTTGCTGATTCAAGTTTTCCACGGATGGTTTCAATAGTCTTTGGTCCAATATCAAGACCCATGTATCCTTCTTCCATCTTGTCTCTGTCGGCAATCTTAGTTTCTACGCCAGCCTTTAGTTCCTTAGCCATGACTACATCATCAGGAAGTACGAAGTCCACGTTCTCTTCAATTGCCTTTGCCATAAGTTCGCGAGCAAGATCTAGCTTGTCATCTTCAACGATTGAGTCTCCAATTTCAAGGCCCATGGATTTAAAGAAGGTATAAGCCATACCTCCAACCACGATTAGCACGTCCACCTTTTCAAGTAAGTTATCTATTACATTTATCTTGTCTGAAACTTTTTTGCCACCTAATATTGCTACAAATGGTCTATCTGGATTTTGAACTGCTCCTTCTAGGTATTCAACTTCCTTTTCAAGCAAGAATCCCATTGCAGATGGAAGGTACTTGGCAACTCCAACGTTTGAAGCGTGAGCTCTGTGAGAAGTTCCAAAGGCGTCGTTTACATAGATTTCTGCAAGAGAGGAAAGGTTCTTTGCAAAGTCTTCGTCTAGTTTTTCTTCTCCTTTTACAAATCTTGTGTTTTCAAGAAGAGCTACTTCGCCAGGTTTTAGATCTTTAATTTTCGATTTAACTTCGTCGTCTACAACTACCTTGCTTGCTACAAATTTTACGTCCCTATTTAGAAATTCACTTAGTTTTTTCGCAACAGGACCTAGGGAGAATTCTTCTTTGTATTCTCCCTTTGGTCTTCCTAAGTGACTCATAAGCACAACAGATGCGCCATTTTCAAGCAGGTAGTTAATAGTTGGAAGAGATGCTTCGATTCTAGTGGTGTCTGTGATTACATTCCCGTCCATTGGAACGTTAAAATCCACTCTGACAAGCACCTTTTTTCCAACTACATCTATATCTCTTAATGTCTTTTTCATTATAGTGACTTCGCCACCATTTCTGTAAGGTCAAGCACTCTTAACGTGTAACCCCATTCGTTGTCGTACCAAGAAATAACCTTAACCATGTTGCCCATTACGTGGGTTAGCTTTGCATCAAAGATTGAAGAGTGTGGATCTTGAATTATGTCTGATGATACTAATTCTTCTTCTTGGTAGTCAAGTATACCCTTCATATTAGTTTCAGATGCCTCTTTAATTGCGTTATTTATTTCTTCAACTGTTGCTTCTTTTTCAATTTCAAAGGTTGCATCTACTAGAGAGCCTGTAGGAACTGGTACTCTTATAGCAATCCCTGTCATAATTCCGTTTAGCTCAGGAATTACCTTTCCAACAGCTTTAGCAGCACCAGTAGTAGTAGGGATTATATTTTCAGCTCCCATTCTCGCACGTCTCATATCTTTTTTGTGGATTGCATCGTGGATCATTTGGTCATTTGTATAAGCGTGAACTGTAGTCATAAGACCTCTTTTGATTCCAAACTTGTCAAGAATTACCTTTGCAACTGGAGCTAGACAGTTGGTTGTACATGATGCGTTTGAAATGATATTGTGTTCTTTTGGATCGTAAAGATCACAGTTAACTCCCATAACTATGGTCACATCTTCGTTCTTACCAGGAGATGTAAGAATAACTTTTTTTGCTCCTGCATCTATATTTCCTTGAGCTTTTTCACGAGCAGTAAATGCTCCACTTGAGTCAACTACAATATCCACACCAAGTTTGCCCCATTCCATTTCAGCTGGAGTTTTGGATTCGATAAATTCAATCTTGTGTCCGTCAACGTTTAAAATATTTCCTTCAAGCTCACATTTGCCAGGATATTTTCTGTAAATTGAATCATATTTGAATAGGTGTGCTCTTTGAGCTACGGTAGTTTCACAGTTTCTTACAGCGATGTGAGTGATTTCAAACTCTTTTTCTTCTTTAAGAGCCCATGCTCTAAGAAAATCTCTACCAATTCTTCCAAATCCCATAATAGCTACTTTTGTCATTTAATTCCTCCTAATAATTTCATTTGCTAACTCTCTATCAATAATTAGAGTTAGGTCTTTTCTTAAACTACAAATAGCCAAAGTTGCATCGGCTTTTTCAGCGCCACTTGCAACGGCTATAACTGAACCAATATTTTTATAATCAGAAAGAGATAGTCCTAAACTTTTCTTTTTAAAGACTATTCTTCCTGTGGCAGAAAAATAATTGCCAAAGGCTTCTCCAACAGCTCCGTCACGTAGAATTTTCTTCGTGACTTCTTCATCAAGTCCTCGCCTCTTAGCCATGACATCTGCCCTTCCAATTCCAAAGATAAGTAGGTCAATGGACTTGAACTTGTCCAAAAGCTCCTTGTATTCCGAAGAATCTTCAAAAGAGGTTAGTAGGTCCTTGTTTGCAAAGTCTGGAACAGGCACTATGTACGATTCCGAATCGGTCTTCTGAGCAAATTTAATAGCAATAGTATTTGCCTGAAACTCAGATTTGATACCGATAGAACCCCTTGCAGGAACGATCTTCAAATTCTTTTTATCCGTTTCAATATTGTCAATGACCTTTGAAACAGTCTCGCCACCGGTGACTCCGATGTGGAAGCCATCATGAATGTAGTCTCTTATGATCTTGGCAGCATACTTTGAAATTTCATCCTTGCCATTTGAATCAGAAATGAAGATATTTTTAAGTCCTGTCACCTTTTTTACAGATTGAGCCAATCCTTCCTCAGAAGAGTTAGACGTCAGATCTAGAAATAAATCTTTGAAATCTTCTACATATTTAATACCCAAATCAGTAATGGAAATACCTCTGCTGGTGACTTCGCAAAGACCTTTATCTCTTAAAAAATCCACGGTGTCCCTTACGAATCTCTCAGATAAATTTAAATCTTTAGTTATGTTTCTTCTACCGACGGTAGATTTTTCTAAAATGTAAGAGAGCAGTCTGTACTTTTTTAAAAAAATATCCTTCGCTTCATATACAAAATCTAAAAAATAATGTAGATCCATCTTCACCTCCGGGATTAATTTGAACCCATATAGTTTTGTTCCCGTTCAACTTAATTTTAACATAAGTTAAAAGCCGCCTCAATATGTATTGGATAACTTTTAAAAAGAAGATCATTTTGATAAAATAATGATGGAGGTAATTATGGGAGCGAGTTTTTATTTTTTAATTGCATGTGTTGCGGTATTGATTGTTGTTACAATACTTAGAATGATAAGAGTACATAAGGCAACTGGAACTTTTGCCGACGAAAAGGTGAGCAAGCTATTGTACATGATAACTTTTCTTTCTGCGTCTGCCTATGCGATGTATAGAAATCAAAAATATATGGCGATGGGGCTTATCTTTATTTCTCTACTTATGTCTGGAAATTTAAATAACAACAGAAGAAATTAATTTTTAAAAGAATTTATTTTTAGATGAGTAATTTATATTAAAACATAATCGAAGCAGCAAAAAAGCAGGCATTGCCTGCTTAATTTTATTTTATATCTGATTTGACTACTAGGACTGAGATTTTAGATGTGTTGATTACTTTGTTTGATACTGATCCTAGTAGTGTCCTTGAGAATGCTCCGAGTCCTCTGTTGCCTACGATTATTAAACTGCAACCTCTATCCTCTGCTACGTTTACTATTTCTTCTGCTGGGCTTCCAATTGTGTGGAAGAGTTCTACTTTGTACGGATAGTCCTTTAGGGATTCTTCTACTTCTTTAAGTACGTATTCTGCTCTTTCTGTGTTGGCTTTGTTTACTTCTAATGTATATGGGAAGTTGGTTGGATATTGTTCGAAGATGGATGTTTCTGATACTACTGTCATGATTAATAGTTCTGCTTCGAATTTCTTACCTATTTCTTTTGCTACTTCTACTGATTTATTTGAACTCTTTGATCCGTCTACTGGCACTAATATTTTCATATAATCCCTCCTTACTACATGTTTACCCAGTTTGCAAACTTTAATTCATTATCATAGGTAATAAAAAAGGCGTGATCTACACGCCATTTTCTTATACCATTTTTCTTGGATCTACTATTTCGTCGAATTCTTCTTCTGTCAAGTATCCTAGTTTTAATGTTGCTTCTTTTAATGTTGTCTTTTCTTTGTGGGCAAGCTTTGCTATTTCTGCTGCTTTTTCGTAGCCTATATGTGGATTTAGTGCTGTTACTAGCATTAGTGATTTGTTTAGGTTTTCTTCGATTCTTTCCATGTTTGGTTTTATTCCTACTGCGCAGTTCTTGTTAAATGAGATCATTGCGTCTGCTAGAAGTCGCGCTGATTGTAGGAAGTTATATGCGATCACTGGAAGGAATACATTTAGTTCAAAATTTCCTTGTGATGCTGCAAATCCTATGGTTGCATCATTTCCCATTACTTGTACTGCTACCATGGTCAGTGCTTCTGCTTGGGTCGGATTTACTTTTCCTGGCATTATTGATGAGCCTGGTTCATTTTCTGGTATGATTAGTTCTCCGATTCCGCATCTTGGTCCTGATGCTAGTAGTCTTACGTCATTTGCTATTTTTAATAGGTCTGCTGCTAGTGCCTTCATTGCTCCATGGACAAACACTATTTCATCTCTACTGGTTAGGGCGTGGAATTTATTTTCTGCTGTTACGAATTTGTGTCCTGATTTTTTAGAGATTTCTTCTGCTACTTTTACTGCGTAGTCTTTGTGTGTATTTAGTCCTGTTCCTACTGCTGTTCCGCCAAGAGCTATTTCTCTTAGTGATTCTTTGGATGTTTCTATATATTCTCTTGATCTTTCTAGGGATCTTCTCCATCCACTTATTTCTTGTCCCAATGTTATAGGCACTGCGTCTTGCAAGTGTGTTCTTCCTGTCTTTACTATGTCTTTGTATTCTTCTTCTAGCTTTTTAAATGTTTCTATTAATGTGTCTACTGCTGGTAGTACTTTGTCTTCTACTGCTAATAGCGATGCTATGTGAAGAGCTGTTGGGTAGGTGTCGTTTGAACTTTGGGATTTGTTTACGTCGTCGTTTGGATGTAGGACGTGTTCTTTTGCGATTTCATTTCCTCTGTTTGCTACTACTTCGTTTACGTTCATGTTGGATTGTGTGCCTGAACCTGTTTGCCATACTACTAGTGGGAAATGTCCTTCTAATTTTCCTTCTAGGATTTCGTCACAGACTTCTGTTATTAATTCTTTTTTGTTATCTGGTAGTAGTCCTAGGGAATTGTTTGCTACTGCTGCTGAGTATTTAAGAATTGCGAATGCCTTTATTATTTCTTTCGGCATCTTTTCATCGCCTATTACAAAGTTTTGGTGAGATCTTTGTGTTTGTGCTCCCCAATACTTGTCTATCGGCACTTGAAGTTCGCCAAAGGTATCGTGTTCTATTTTATACTTCATATTCTAGCGACTCCGTCTTTTCTTGCTGCTTCTGCTACTGCTTCTGCTACTTTCTTAGATACGCTTAGGTCAAATGCGTGTGGTAGGATATTGTCTTCGTCTAATGTTTCTACTGAGTCTGCTATTGCACGTGCTGCTGCTAGTTTCATGTTGTCTGTGATCTTCTTAGCTCTTACGTCTAGTGCTCCTCTGAACATGCCTGGGAATACTGATACGTTGTTTACTTGGTTAGGGAAGTCTGATCTTCCTGTTCCTACTACTCTTGCTCCTGCACGTTTTGCATCGTCTGGATAGATTTCTGGAACTGGGTTTGCCATTGCTAGTACTATTGCGTCTTTGTTCATGTTTCTAACCATTTCTTCTGTTACGATTCCAGGTCCTGATACTCCTATGAAGATGTCTGCTCCGTTTAGTGCTTCTGCCATGCCGCCTTCGATTCCATGTGGATTACATTCGCTTAGGATTTTCTTTCTGTATTCGTCTTCGTAGTAGTCAGCTCCTATGATTCCCTTTCTTCCTACGAAGATTACGTCCTTTGCTCCTTCAAGAACTAGTAGGTTTCTGATTGCCATTCCTGCTGCTCCTGCTCCGGACATTACGATTCTTACGTCTTCCATCTTCTTGCCTACGAGTTTAAGTGCGTTTAATACTCCTGCTAATACTACTATTGCTGTTCCGTGTTGGTCATCATGGAAAACTGGTATATCTAATTCTTCTGAAAGTCTATTTTCAATTTCAAAACATTTTGGTGCTTGTATATCTTCTAGGTTGATTCCACCAAATGTTGGTTCTAAGTACTTAACTGTCTTTATTATTTCTTCTGTATCTGTTGTGTTTAAGCAAATTGGGAAAGCGTCTACATCTCCGAAGTTTTTAAATAGGATGGATTTACCTTCCATTACTGGCATACCTGCTTGACCGCCTATATTTCCTAGTCCTAGTACTGCTGTTCCGTCTGTTACTACTGCTACGAAATTCCATTTTCTGGTTAGGTTGTATGCTTCTTCTGGGTTGTCCTTTATTGCTAGACAAGCTTCTGCAACTCCAGGTGTGTAAGCTAGTGCTAAATCTTCTGCAGTTTCCGTAGCTGCTCTAGATTTAATTTCTAATTTTCCTCTCCATTCTCTGTGGCATTTCATTGCTTTTTCTTTATTATCCATTATTAATCACCTCGTTTCCATTATAACACAGTTTCATGAAAATGTTTCTCTAGCTTTTCTTATTTACCTAAGTTTTCACAATTTAGCTAAATACTCATTTTACTTGACTAAAATAAAAAAAAACAATAAACTTATATTAATAAATTTAATTGGTGATCTATTGAAAAAATCTTTTGATTCTATTTTAAAAATTTTTGCTATCTTTATATTTGCACTTCTTCTTGTCGGATGTAAGGGAAACTACTCCAAAGAGGCGAAGCTTTCTCTTACTGAGAGGGTCTATTCCTTCTACACTTATGATACCACTGAAAAGAAGCTTCAAAGCCTTGTAGAGATTCTTGGCTACTATGACTTTAAACTTAAGCTTGTTGACAAGACTCTAAATATATATCCAGGAGTGGACTTTGCTTCTGATGAAGATTCCGCTTTATTCGAAGTTTCAACCATTATTATGTACTTAAACCCGACGGTTGATGAAATCTATATCCATGAAGATGGAATGGCTCCTTTCTCCATAGAAAGATCTGCCTTTAAGGATCTTTTTTATGAGTTTGACAGGATCAGCGAAAAAAATCTCGAGTCCCTCTTCAGATCCATTAGCCTTACAAGCAGGTCAAAGGTGGAAGTGGCTCTTGCTAAGTCGAAGCTAAATAAAACTTTTGAAAAATTTAAATATCTTGAAAATGACGCGGATTATTCTGCTATAAGCTACAGCGTTCTCGGCTTTATAAAAGAGAATTCTGTATATAATTTCTATGTCTACTACAGATACTCCCTCTTTGATCTCGATAGTTCTATATACGAAAAAGACGCCAAGGAGGCTCTTGTCAAGGTGGGCATAAAATCAAACAGCCTTCTAAGCTACGAAGAAGTTTCAAACACATTGGTCTCTGAAAGAGATTTAAAGGAAGAGATAAAGAATACAACAGATTTAAACACCATCTCCAAGGAACTTACGAAGAAGAATAGAGATGGGGCTTACGAAGAGTACAAGAGACTTAACTCTATAAAAAACGATTAACCTATGTTTAAAACATAGGTTATTTTTTATTTCTTCTTACATTTTTAAAAAACTTACTTATAAGTCGGCTACATTCTTCGCCGTAAACGGAATATTCCACCTTTACTCTGTGATTTAAGCCTTCTCTATTTAAAATATTTAGATTGGATCCTGCTGCACCCATGCGAGGACTCTTCGCTCCGATTACGAGTTTATCTATGCGAAAGAGAATCATCGCTCCTGCACACATGGCGCAAGGTTCAAGGGTCGTATACATTGTCGCACCTTCCAAGTGGTAGGTGCCTGTAGTTTTCGCCGCCATCTTAAGGGCACGGATCTCTGCATGCTGTGTCGCATCCTTTAGAGTTTCCTTTAGATTGTATCCGTAGCCGATGACTTTTCCATGTAAAACTACCACTGCGCCAACAGGAATCTCGCCGAGCTTGTAGGATTTTTTCGCCAAGTGTAGGGCGATTTTCATATATTTACTCTTGTCTAAATTACTTCTTTCCAAGACCTACTACCTCTTTTAGAATATCTATTCCGCGCATCATCTTCTTGATATTTTTAACATCCAGTATGATTATATCTTCGCTTTGAAGTTTCTTCTTAGATTCATCTGTTATAAGAGATGTATTTATAAATAAAACTGGGATGATGGTCTTGTAAATATTTGAAAATTTGTCCACCAGCTTATCTATTTCTTCTTGAGAGAGAACTTCTACATCGGCATACTTTTTAACCTCTACTGCGTATCTTCTCCTGCCTTTTTTTGCGTAGAAATCAAAGCCCATATTGGTGTTGTCGTAGGAGTCGTCAAAGTCTTCAACCACATAGTCGCATCTAAGTAGAGCCTTCTTCGCAAGTTTTTCTTCCGTCACTTCTTCATTTAAAATTCTAAGTGATTTTAGTAGGTTCTTTGGATATATCTTAAAGATGGCTGTACATTCTTCGTCGCTATACTTGGTGCTTTTGAAGTCAAAGCCTATGAGCATCCCCTCAACTAGGGTGAAGTATCCGTGGGCGATGGCGTTTCTAATATGTCTTAGAAGACTATTGGTGGTGGATTCGTCCTTGTACTTGGTTATGAGGATCTTTTGAAAGTTAGGATCCACTTCATTTTTATAGAAATTTACAATTGAGGTTGGAATATAATCAAGCACTGCCACATCCTCATCATTTAACTCCATATTTTCCTTTACGAGTTCAAAGGCAAACTCATCAAAGTCAAGGGATAATGCCAAATCATTCTTAGGCGACTGTATCGAATCTATATTTGGCACATACCAAAGGAGATTCTCCACAATTCTATACATTTCTTCCGTCATCTTCGGTGGATACTCCCTGTGAAGGATCGAATATTTAACTGGTCTTTCTACTTTTTCAAATTTAAATCCTGTAAATGATAAATCTGGTAAATTCATTTCTCACCTCTTTTTTAATTATAGCATATCAAATTTTAGATACCCTTTTCATCATTGATTTTATGGGAATCTTTTGCTTTTTTGTAAATTTTTGATAAAATAAAACATGGAGGATTTATGAAAAAGAAAAAACCGAATATGTTCTTTAGAAGAATGGTGACTTTAACCATACTTGGAATCCTTATTATGATGATTCCTGCAATGCTTCTAAACAATGGAACTAATACAAGTATAAATACAAAAGAAGATTACATAGAATCCACCAAATCTCTGGCGATAAGCGTGTCTAAGAAGAGTGGTCTCTTCCCGTCTGTTACCCTTGCCCAATCGGCACTTGAGAGTAACTTCGGCAGAAGTGAACTGTCTACTAAGTACAACAATTATTTTGGAATCAAAGCCAAGAGTGGTGGTGTAGAGTTGGAGACGAAAGAGTATGAAAACGGCGTAGAGAAGTCTGTGCTTGAGCCTTTTAAGAAATATGACTCAAAAAAGGATAGCTTCAAAGATTATGCCAGACTCATCTCAACTGCAGATCGCTATAAAAAGGTCATGGAGGCGAAGGATTATAAAGAGGCAATAACTCTTATTAAGGCTTGTGGCTATGCGACGGACCCTAACTACGCAAGTAAAGTAATCGAAATCATCGAAAATTATAATCTTACGGAGCTTGACAGTGAATAGAGATCTTGGTTTCAAATTAAAAATTATGCTTCTTATGGTGGCAAGCGGCCTTTCAAATGCGTACTGCGTTATGAATTTCAAGACTCCAATCACTCACCACACTGGAAATGCAACTGCTATTGCCCTGTCTATCGGTGACAAAAAGAAGATGATTTTTTTAATTTTTATTTTTGCGCTGTTTTTTATAGGTTCATTGGCTGGTTCTTATCTAACCTATGGAGATAATTTTAAGCGAGGATTTATAATGATGGCTGTACTTGCGACTCTATCCTACTTCGCAGGAGATATGGCAGTTTATGTGCTCACTTTTATTTTTGGGTTTCAAAACTCTTTACTTATTAAGTACGACGGAGTCATTGTGAGAAGCACCCATATCACTGGATATTTAACAGATAGTGCATCGATAATAGGAAGATATTTAAAGACCAAGGATGGATCTCGTCTTCACATCAGCAGATTTTTTTTAGTATCGATTGGATTTTTTATTCTTGGTGGTATATTATATTTTTATGTGAAAAATTTGAGCCAGCTTGTGGTAGCTGTGATCTACATCATCTTGGCATTTATATGGAGGTAATTATGGTAGTTTGTGAACTTACACTAGTTCCAATAGGAACAGAAACTACATCAGTTTCAAAATACGTTGCAGGTGCTTTAGATAGCATTAGTGACATGGAAAATATTACATTTGCACTTAACCCAATGGGAACAGTTATAGAGGCTCCCGATTTAGATACAATGTATGAAGCTATTAAGAAGATGCAAGAGTCCGTATTTTCAAATGGAGCAAATAGGGTCTATTCAGTTGTGAAGATCGACGACAGACGCGACAAGGAAAGATCCTTTATGGAAAAGATAGATTCTGTAGAAAGTAAAAGAAAGAAATGAGAAGACTTACAAGTTTAATCCTTGCAATTATTATTCTACTTAGTCCTAGCATCTCTTTTGCAATGGAGAATGTGCAGGAGAAGGAAGAGGAAACTCAGCCTCAGGAGATCAGAAATCAAAATATATTCGTGCCTACTTCTCATGGCGTGGATAGAGCCACCTACGAAGAGGCGTTGTTGGTAGATAAATTAGACAAGAAATCCACCAATGAACTTGCAAAGACTTTTCTAATAGGAGACTATGAAACTGGAGAAGTGCTCGAGTATAATGACATTGACGAAGTGGTTGCCATGGCTTCTACCTCGAAACTCGTGTCAGTATATGTAGTGCTAGATGAAATCAAAGCAGGCAGGTTGAAACTCGAAGATGAAGTTACGATTCCCCATGAAGCAGAGGTGCTTCCAGGTTCCTCTTACAAAATCAAGGAAGGGGACACCAAGACTGTAAAACAGCTTTTAACTGCATCTCTAGTCATCTCTGGAAACGACGCAATAACTTCTCTTGCTATTAAGGTGGCAGGTTCGACGGAAGCCTTCGTTGAAATGATGAATAAGAAATGCAAGGATCTCGGTTTAACCAACGCCCACATGATAAACCCAACCGGGCTAACAGATTATGCAATCGAAGATTATAACAAGATGACCACTAGGGAAATGTTTCTTCTTGCGAGATTTTTGATGAAGGAACACCCAGAAGTCTTAGAATATACAAAGACGCCTTCCATTGTGGAAGCTGAAAGAGAATTTACAGCCTACTCCACCAACCCGATACTCGGCGTAATTCCTGAAGTCCAAGGACTTAAGACAGGTTACACTGGAGCTGCTGGAAGATGCCTTATTGCTACGGAACTTAAGCCTGGCGACGGTAAAACTACCAAAGATTTAAGGCTTATAACCATCACAACTGGATCTAAGTCCGACTGGTCAAGGTATGTGGTTGCCAAGAGGGTTGCAAATATCGCCCTTCAAAAATATGAAAATAGAATTCTCGGAAACACAGAAGTCTCTGTCGGCAAGATAGAAGCAGAAAACTCCCAAGAGAAAGACTACGATGTGTACCAAGAATCAGAAGTTTCTTCGCTGGTTCATCCAGAATCAAAAGTGGAAAGTGAAATCCATTTAAATGAAATCGCAGCTCCTCTTCCAAAGGATACTGTAGTAGGTTCAATTACCTATACTGTGGATGGAAAAGAAGTGGGAGAGTCGAAATTAATAATTAAAGAAGAGATTCGCGAAAAAGGAATAATCAACAAGATTATGTCCATCTATAGAGAAATATTTAAAAATATAGACGTGGATAAAGCAGCATAAAAAAACCTTCAATTGAAGCGACTAAGAAGTAACTTCGATTGAAGGATTTTTTTATTTTTTAATTCTTTCTCTTTTTTTCGAGCAAATGTTCTATAAACTCTGCGGCGAAGCCTTCATTTACAACGTATCTATCGAAATCTTTCGCCTCTTTGAACTGTTCTTCCATTCCTCTATATGCTTCTTCGTCAAAGTCGTAATGATACTCTTTGAAGTCGGTGTCTATTATGACGATGGTTGGTTTTTCATCAACGATATCATAGAAGATTCTCATGATTTCCAAATTTTCACTCTCATGAATCTGAAGAATTAAGAATGATTTCATAAGTTCCATAATTCTATCGTCAAGTCCAGCTTTGAAGATAAGGATCTTTTCTCTTAGATCTATTAGGTCTGTCACCACCCTTACCCTTGGTGGTTCTAGCTTCATAAGCTCTTGGAGCTTCTTGAAGTCACTTTTATAAAATTCGTCTATAGTCTTTACCTGTTCTTCCACTTGGGTCGGGTCCGTTAGGTAGATCATCGTTCCTTCAGGCTCCATGTGGTAGAGCATGTCGTAGATTACCTTTACCTTTTCGCCGCAATGAGGGCAGGTATACTCAAATGCATCAAAGTTTAAAACCTTAAGCTCCAACTCAGGATTCACCCTCGTGTTTACACTGGCGTATAGCTCCACGTCAAATGGTTCGTTGCAATGAGTGCATACTGCTTTTTCAATAAATTTATCTGTCATTTACTACCTCTATTAATTTCTTTTCAATTCTTTTTGCAAGATTTCTCCAGGATTTTCCATCGATTATATCCATGATTTCCTTTGAAACTTCTTCGCCTCTTTCAACTTTTAAAAGTTGGGTCTTGATATTTTCCGCAAGCCTTTCTACATAGGCTGGCACTTCTTCTTCGCAAGGGTTGTCCAAGTCATAGATCGTTGGAAGCTTCGTGTAAAGAATAAGCCCAGAGTCGTTTACTTTATCTCCAAGCTCTGCAATAAGTCCTTCAATCTCTGATGTAACTGCGTAAAGTCCAGTAGCCATCGCTTCAATTGCGATAAGTCCCAAAGCTTCGTAGTAAGAAGGTAGGACAAATACATCGCATTTCTTAAGATGGTTCGCCATGGTCACTTGGTCTTCTGCATCATAGACTTTGAAGCCTTCCATATTGTTCGCAAGGTCGTAAAGATTTTTCTTTTCCTCATCGGAAGTTGCGCCGATAATATGGTATTCTAGGTTTTCTATATCTTTTTTTACCAGTGGAAAACTGCTTGCAAGTTCATAAACTCCCTTGGCTCTTGACATCTTGCCTGCGTAGCAGACTCTAAGGATGCCGTCGTCTCTTTTCTCGTAATTTCTGTTGAAGATATTTTGATTAAATCCTCCACCCACTAAGTTTATCTTTTCTTCGTCATAGGAGAAGATCTCTCTTATCTTTGGACCTTCGTTTGGAGAAACTGTAAATATCATGTCGAGATCCTTGATATTTTCGCATCTTTTTAAAAATCTTGGGTATCTCTCAATTTGCCTTAGATCGGTTCCGTGGCAAAATGCAACCACTGGAGTGTCTTTAAATATTTCTCTAACCATTGATGATAGGAAGAATAGATGGTGGGTGATGACTAGATCCACATCTTCTTTCTCTCTTATCTCTAATAATTTTTCTCTAAATACACCAAGTTCTAGGTCGATCATCTCTTCTGTCATTTCTGAATAGACGGTGCTTTCATATGGCATGATGTCACTCATTCCAGCGATTGGAAATGGAATCTGATCTGATTTAAATTCCACTGGGTAGTGCTTGCCTTTAACGTCCACTTTATATGGAGCTTGAACTCCGTAGAGCAAAATATTTTCGTGACCTTGATCGTTTAATTCTTCAATTAAATTTGTAAAATATACTCCGCTTCCAGTCTTCATAGGTAGCTGAGCCAAAACATTTAAAATCTTCATATCTTTTCCCTCTTGATATCTATATTTATTTCATCATCGATCTTTAGATCTTCGTCGTCCATAGTAAAGGCTGTTAAGTTTCCGTACTCCGTATCTAGGATTACTTCTGTAAAAGATCCTTTAAAGATAATATTTTTTATCCTTGCCTTTGTACTTCCAGAGCCCAGTGTGATATCTTCTGGCCTTGCGTACCCATCTTCAAGTGTATTGGAACTTCCTATGAAGTCGAGGACAAATTCGTTTGCCGGGTGTTCGTAGATTTCCTTTGCCACTCCAGTCTGCATGATCTTGCCTTCATTTAAAAGGATTATCTTATCTGCAATTTCAAATGCCTCCTCCTGGTTATGGGTTACGAAGATGGTTGTGATGTCAAATTTCTTTTGAAAGTCTCTGATCTCCTGCCTCATAGACTTTTGAAGTTTCGCATCAAGACTTGAGAGAGGTTCGTCGAGTAATAGTAGCTCCGGACCAACTATCATGGATCTTCCCAGGGCAACCCTCTGTCTTTGACCTCCAGAGAGTTCGTTTATCTTCCTCTTTCCGAAACCTTCAAGTCCAAGGGTCTTAAGCATCTCTTCTGCCATTTCATCTCTTTTGTTCTTAGGAGTTCCGTTGAATTTAAGTCCGTACTTTATATTTTCAATTACATTCATATGTGGAAAAAGTCCCAATGATTGAAACACCGTCGCCACTCCACGCTTTTCTGGAGGAGTGTGGGTGATGTCCTTCCCATTTAGAATTATATTTCCCTCTACTTCTATAAATCCTCCGATACCCTTTAAGATGGTGGATTTCCCACATCCGGAAGGTCCAAGAAGGCAAAGTAGTTCTCCTTTTTCCAAGGAGAAATTTATATCTTTTATGGCGTAGAAGTCGCCGTATTTTTTAGTTAAATTTTTTATTTCAAGAAACATTTTTCCCTCCAAAGAACATGTATCCAAGAGCGTTAATCGCTAGACAGATAAGGATGATTATAAGGGCAATTACCGATCCAATATTGTATTTTCCCGATTGAATTACATCAAACATAACAAGGGTTAGGACTTTTCTTCCAGGATAGACTAGAAAGATTATGGACCCGATGGTGGTCATGGTGGTGGTAAATCCGTTTATAAATGAAACCTTAAGCCCTTCTCTACTAAGTGGTAGCACCACGTCGTAAAGGGCGTTCATATTATTTCCTCCAAGAGATTTAACAGAATCAAGGGTCTCTCTATCAATGGATTCCATCTGACTACTGCCGACTCTTGTTGAAAATGGAAGCTGTTTAAATACCACGTTTAGAACTACGATTGTCGCTGTGCCTGTGATGGCTATCGGTGGATTCTTAAAGAATAGTAAGTATCCTAGCCCGAAGAATGTGCCTGGAATTATATATGGAAGGTTTGCGATAAAGTCGATGACCTTCATGGCTCTTAACTTTCTAATTTGAAGATAGTAGCCAATCAAAAGTCCTATAATCGATCCACTTACGGCAGAGATCAAACTGTAGACTATACTTCTCACCATCGCCCCTGTGATGTACGGCTTCGTGTCGATTAAGTTTTGTAGGGTAAAGGTCAGTGATCCGTCCTTCATGCGGGTAAAGGCAGAGAAAATAATCGTTATATATAGAATACTAAGCGCCGCAACTAAGATAAGAGAAATAACAGCAATTATATAGTATAGGGTTCCGTTTCTCTTAATTTCAAGCTCCGTTCTGTCAAATCCAGAAGTTTCTGCCATGGCACTTAGATTGTTTTGATAAAAGATAAAAATAAGTACAGATGGTATGAGTATCAAGATATTCATAGCAGATGCTTTGGCTAAATTACCTTCTGCAATTACAGCAAAGTAGGATTCTAGCGCAAGGACGTTAAATTTCCCACCGATGATGGCAGGCGTTCCAAAGTCGGCGATGGCTCTAAAGAATGAAAGAAGTATAACAGCCTTAAGACCTGCATTTGCCTTTGGAAGGATAATGTCTACTATAATGTTGTTGGTGTTTGCACCTAGGTTTCTCGCCGAGTTAATGATATCCGGACTTAGAGTCTTTAAAAATCCGTAGATAAGTAGTACGTTTAGTGAAAGGTGGGAGATGGTCTGCATAACAGCGATGCCCCACATTCCATATACATTTAGTGAAAGTCCAAGAAGTCCGTAGGTGATGAATCCTCTCCTGCCAAATAGGTTGATATAGGAAAGGGAAGTTACGAACGGTGGACTAATAAGCGTTATAAATAAAATTGAAAGAAGGATGCTTCTCCTTCTCTTCGGTGAAAGGTAGAGATAGATAGAAACTATAAGACTTGCAGCAGAAGATAGAATCGTCGATACAACGCCTAAAGTAATGGTGTTTGTGATGAGTTTTCTTCTCTTTGTCAGTAAATATGTAAAGTTTTCAAGGGAGAGCCTTCCGTCGACGAAGAAACTCTCTTTGAAAACAAAAATAAAAGGAAGTAGTATGAAGAGAATGATCATAGTAAATAAACTTCCAATTATTAAATAATCGATTATCTTACCAATGTTTTTTCCCTTCATAGTACTCCCCTAAAATTATTTTTTATTGTTCAGCTTTGTCCCTAGCTATTTCTTTGAATTTGTTAAGCACATCTTCTCTCATGCTACCAAAAGTACTTAGATCTTCTTTTATAAGTTTGTCTTGTGGAAGACCAAGTGAATGTCCTTCAACTCCTGGAACAACGATTTGAGCAGTATCTTTACCATCTACATCTGCAATGATGCCTTGAACTTCTGGAGTTAACATAAAGTCAACGAAAGCCTTAGCAACATCTACGTTTTCAGAATCTTTGAAGATTGCAACTCCTTCTGGAACCCATGGAATCATGTCAGGGTACACAACAGTAAGACCATTGTCTTTTGCAACTTCGAAAGCACCGTTGTCAACAGGGATGATACCAATAGCAAATTCACCTTGAACAGTCTTTTCTTGAGGGTCTTTACCTCTCTTAGAATAGAAGTCAATGTTTTCGTTAAGAGCCTTTATATAATCCCATCCAGCTTCTTCTCCCATAGCGTCAAGAAGACCTTTAACTACAGCGTAGTTAGTACCTGAAATAGCAGGGTTTGACATGATAACTAAGCCTTTGTATTCAGGTTTAGCAATGTCTTCCCAAGTCATAGGAACTTCAAGACCTTTTTCTTCAAGGATCTTGTTGTTTACTAAGAAACCTGCAACAGTAAGACCTTTTGCAATCCATGCTCCATTTTCATCTTTGTAAGCAGGGTCAACATCTTTTGAGTTGTCACTTACATAGTGTTCTAGAAGTCCATCAGCATCAGCTGCTAGGAAAGCATCAAGTCCACCACCGAACCATAGATCAGCCATAGGTTTACCTTCAGCCTTAGTTCTAGAAATAACTTCACCAGAACTCATAGAAAGGAATTCAACCTTAGCTCCAGTTTGTTCAGTGAACTTTTCAAAAAGTCCAACATACTTGTCTGAAGTAGCAACAACGTTTAAAGTCTTACCTTCAAAAGCCTTAGCTGATTCTTCTGTCTTAGTTTCGTTTTTTGCGTTATTAACTGGCGCATCATCTTTTTTACCACAAGCTGTAAGAACAGCAGTAAACATAAGAATAATCGCCATTATTTTAGATATTCTTTTCATAATCTACCTCCGCTCTCTAGTATAACATATTTTAGGAAATATATAAATTTGTATTTGTTTTTATGTTGTTAACAAGGTTTCTTGGTTGTAAGGTTTTAAAAAAATAAAAAATTAACCTAAAAAACCTTAAGGAATACAGTCACCCTGAGCGAAAGAGCCGAAGGCTCTGGAG
>CABTWG010000019.1 GCA_902488455.1 uncultured Peptoniphilus sp. | reverse complement strand
TCCTTCTACAACTATGACTTCCTTTATCATATGCCGTAAAACTCCTTGGTATTTTTTGAAGTTTCTTCTATAACTTCTTCTACATTTATACCCCTTAGGCTCGCAATTTCCTCCGCCACGTATTTTACAAACATCGGCTCGTTTCTCTTGCCCCTTAGTGGCACTGGCGCCATGTATGGTGAGTCGGTTTCAAGTAGAAGTCTATTAAGAGGCACTTCTTTTGCAACTTCTTTTGGAGTTACTGAATTTTTAAAGGTTACAGCACCACCAAGGGCTATATAGAATCCGAGTTTCATATATTCTCTCATCATTTCCACAGAGCTTGAGTAGCAATGGATGAGCACCTTCATGTCCGGATATTTTTCGCGAGCTTTCTTTAATGTGTCGAAAGTGTCCTTGTGAGCGTCTCTCGAGTGGATAACAATTGGAAGGGTTAACTTCGCCGCAAGTTCAATTTGTCTCTTAAAGACTTCCATCTGGATGTCCCTAGGAGAGTTGTCGTAGTAGTAATCCAGTCCAATCTCTCCTATCGCCATCACTTTTTTATTTTTCGCAAGCTCTATAAGTTCCTTTTCAATGTTTTCGTTATAGTTACTTGCGTCATGTGGATGGATTCCCACCACCGCATATATATTTTCATATTTATCCGCAAGAGCCACAGAATTTCTCGAACTTACAATGTCCGCTCCAATGTTAAACACGTACTCTATTCCATGTTTTTCTAAATTATTTATCAAAGAATCTCTATCTAGATCGAATTTTGGATCGTCTAAATGAGCGTGAGAATCTATCATCAATTAACCACTGCTCCGTCTGGCATATCTTCCATAACAGTTGCAAGGGAAAGTTTGCCGTCTTCTGTTTGTGCAGCCATTAGCATTCCGTGGGATTCCACTCCTCTGAACTTCTTAGGTTCAAGGTTTGTAATCACAAGGATCTTCTTTCCTGTTAACTCTTCTTTTGTGTAATGGCTCTTTATATTTGAAACAATAACTCTTCTTTCGTCGCCAAGTTTTAGATTTAGAACGTAGAGTCTGTCTGCGTTTGGATGATCCTCAACAGATTCGATAAGAGCTACCTTTATCTTTACTTTGTCGAAATCATCGATGGTAATTGGTGCAGCTTCAGCTTCTTTTGCTTCCTCAACTTTTTTCGCTTCAGGTTTCTTGCCGCCAGCTTTTGCAATCCATTCTTCAAGTTCTTTTTCACGTCTGTCTGAAAGAGCCTTGTTTTCAGCGTCTAGCTTCTTGATTTCTTCTTGGATATCAAGTCTTGGGAAGATTACGTCCCCTTTAGTTACCTTTGCTCCACTTGCAAGAAGTCCAAATTCGCTTGCGTCTTCAAGCTTGATTTCGCCTTCGATACCAAGTTGTCTTCTGATTTCTTTGGCAGTGTTGGTTAAGAATGGGCTGATTAAGATTGATACGATTCTTAGAGATTCAGCTAAGTTGTATAGAACATTATTTAGTTCGTCCTTCTTAGATTCGTCCTTTGCAAGGATCCATGGTGTGGTTTCGTCAACATACTTGTTGCCACGTCTAACCAAGGTCCACACATCTTCTAGCGCGTCGGAGAATTGGTAGGTTTCCATAGCTTTTTCAACCTTTGCGCGAATTGAAGTTGCAAGTTCGATTAAACTATCGTCATGTTCAGTCTTGGCATCAGTCTTTTCGATTATGCCATCGTTGTATTTTATAATCATGGAAACAGTTCTAGAAACTAGGTTTCCTAAGTCGTTTGCAAGGTCTGAGTTAAGTCTTGACATGAATTTTTCCTTGGTGAAACTTCCGTCAGAACCGAAAGAAAATTCACGAAGTAAGAAGTATTTAAGAGCGTCAACCCCGTAAAGTTTGATAATTGGTTCAGGATAAACTACGTTTCCTTTTGATTTACTCATCTTGTCGTCGTCGAATAGAATCCATCCGTGACCAAATACTTGTTTAGGAAGAGGCATATCAAGTGCCATAAGGATTGCAGGCCAAATAATGGTGTGGAATCTCATGATTTCCTTACCAACTAGATGAACATCAGCAGGCCAATATTCGTTAAATTGTTCGTCATTCCAACCGTAACCAAGTCCAGTCAAGTAGCATGAAAGAGCGTCGATCCACACGTATACGATGTGATTATCGTCGAAAGGAACCTTAACTCCCCATTTAAAAGAACTTCTTGAAACAGATAGATCATCAAGACCACCTTCGAGGAAGTTCTTAACCATTTCATTCTTTCTTGATTCAGGAACTATAAACTCAGGATGTTCGTTGTAAAGTTCGATAAGCTTGTCTCTGTACTTAGAAAGTCTGAAGAAATAAGCCTCTTCCTTGGCAACGTGAGTCTCTCTACCGCAGTCAGGGCAGGTGTGACCTTCGCCAAGTTGAGATTCAGTCCAGAAAGATTCGCAAGGAGTACAGTAGTATCCTTCGTATTCAGATTTATAAATTTCACCTTTGTCGTATAGCTTTTGGAAGATGTTTTGCACGTTTTTTTCGTGGATTTCATCGGTAGATCTGATGAAATAATCGTAGTCGATATCCATAGTCTTCCAAAGAGCCTTTATATTATCCACGATATGGTCGATGTATTCCTTTGGTTCCATGCCATATTCATGGGCTTTTTGCATAAGTTTTTGACCGTGTTCGTCAGAACCAGTAGTGAAGTAAACGTCGTAACCTTGAAGAGTCTTGAACTTTTTAAGTGCGTCTGCCGCAACGGTACAATAAGTGTGTCCAATGTGTAAATTGTCACTTGGATAGTAGATAGGTGTGGTTAAATAATATTTTTTACTCATAATTCCTCCTTTAAATCCGTAAAATAAAAAAATCCTCCGCTAGAGACGAAGGATCGTGGTACCACTCTAATTTGTCTAAAAGACCTCTAAAAAAATAACGGTTTCTACCGCCCTTACGGGATAAAGTGAATCCATGTTCAGCAAATCATCCTTAGGCCTTCCACCAAACGACCACTCTCTGTAAAGAATAGAAAAGCTTACTCAAAACACTATAAATTTTATATATTCTATAAACATTATACCATATTATACATTAAAGGTGGATTTATTGCAATATATGGGTTTGAAGGTGAAGTAAATGATAGGAATAATTATAGGAACACAGTCACCCTGAGGGGCAGTCGAGCTCTGCAAATCAGCCTTCATTTCATTTGGCTTCTTTGGAACTCTTTGCACAAGACCTGCTACGAAATCAAAGATTTCGGCTAGGGCTTTGAAGGATCTCTTAAAAAGAAAACCCTTTGCATTAACTTAACCATCGGAGGTTATACCCATTCGACTCGGAAATAAATTTCCTCGCTCAGGGCGACAGTCTTCCTTATAACTTTCTTTAAAAATTTTCCCCAAAACACGGAAAGTATACTTGACATTCATTTCAAAAATAATTATACTTAATGTAAAGTTAACTTGTCATTTGATTGGAGGTAATTAAATGTGAAAAATAGACTTGAAAAAATAAGAAAAGCTCGAGGGATCACCCAAGAAGAACTGGCGAACATTCTCGAGGTTTCGAGACAGACCATAGGTTCTTTGGAAAACGGAAGGTACAACCCTTCGATTATTTTAGCTTTTAAGATTGCTAAATATTTTAATTTAACTATTGAAGATATTTTTATTTATGAGGAGGATGAAAATGAATAGAAACAAAAATATTTTAAGAGACTGGGCGCTAGTATTTTTAGGATTAGCATTAGTTTTAACCGGACTTTATCTTCACAAAAGCATCGATAGTGTAAATAAGACAGTCCTCGCTATTCCGTATTTATTTATCGGTATTGGATGTGGAGTTTTCGGACATTTCATGGGAAATATAATTAAATATTTCTCTACAAAAAATAATAAAGAGTTAATCAGACAGCTTGAAATTGATAAGAATGACGAAAGAAACGTATTGATTGCAGAAAAGTCCAAGGCAAAAGCCTACGACTTAATGACCTATCTCTTTGCAGCCATGCTTATTATGTTTTCATTGATGGGTGTTGATAAGTTGCAAATAGTAATACTAGTTGCAATCTATCTTTCTATACAAATATATGCAGTCTTTTGGCGTTCTAAATTTGAAAAACAAATGTAAATGGAGGAGTTAAAAATGAACAAAAAAATAATATTGACAATTATAGTCCTTGTATCTCTTGGGCTTTCAATTTATGGCTACATGGTTTTGCCAGAAACAGTAACTGTACAAATAGATATGTCTGGAAATCCATCTAACTTTTATCCTAAAGCTTTAGCTATAGCATCACAATTATTATTATCCATCGGCGGCGGTATCGGATATTATTTTTCTAAAGAAAAAGAAAAGAAGTTTCTCGTCCTATCTATCGGTGGGATTATAGTTTCAGTGGTTACATTGGTATACAATGTTTAAGTTTACTTATATATTTTAACAGCAAGTCAGTTGATTTGCTGTTTTTTTTGGGATGCTCTACGTGGAGCATAATATCTATTATTAGTTTCATTTGGCAAGACTTGATCCTAGGAGGTTATACCCTTTCGAAGCAGGTCTCGTGCAAAGAGTTCCAAAGAAGATGAACGAAATGAAATCTGATTTGTTGAACTCGATTGCCTCTCGGGGCGACGACCTATAAAATTAATTTCGAAAATAACTCAATGAAGACAGTCACCCTGAGCGGAGACGGTGAAGCAAAGCGGAACCGTCGTAGTCGAATGGGTATAACACTGGCGAGGTTATGTTTTGATGACTGTTGTCTTGAAATCTTATGTATAATTTTTGCAAAGATGGGTTAAATATAGGTCAGATCCTTCGAAGCCCTAGCCGAAATCTCTGATTTCGTAGCAGGTCTCGTGCAAAGAGTTCCAAAGAAGCCAAACGAAGTGAAGGCTGATTTGCAGAACTCGACTGCCTCTCAGGATGACTCGTTGAGGGGATTGTCGCTCGATGGGTACTAATAATCGGCATTATTTAAAGAATTTACGCCGTTCGGCTGTGGGACCTAGAAGGTTCCGCTATGAGATGAGAATATTATGGCGATGTTGTTGTACGCCTGACGGCTAAGTAAAGAGTGTTTAGTATTGAGATTAATGGAAGCTAATAGCTTCCGTTACAAAGATATATCGTAATTTGTTTTGTTTTACGGCTTCGCCTGAAGAAAAATAATTTAGCCTCAAGGCTTATGGAAGCAGATTGCTTCCGCTACTGGGATGAATGGTAATTTTTGTTTTCCCACGGCTTCGCCTGAGTAAATAGAGTTTAGTTTCTATGTTTATGGAAGAAGTACCCATACAAAGTCTTTCAAAAAATAAAAAAATGGGGCTTTACGCCCCAAGCTAGTTTTTATTAATCTAATTTTGTATTTAATATTTGTTCTTTGTTGTTTTTAGCACGTTTTAACACAAGTACTACGTATAGTATTGCTAAAACTGCTCCTACTACATAAGATCCAGTGTATGACATTGGATCTATTGCTGGGTTCCACTTTGATAAGAATCTTTCTTCTAGTCCTAATCCTATCTTCATGTGTGAAATATAGGAGAATACTATGAATGAATAGAAGATTCCTGGTATTAGTGGCATAATCCATTTCTTTCCATTTACATAGAAGTATACTGTTGCTACTCCTAGTGCAAATAGTGCTACGAATTGGTTAGTAAATCCGAAGTATCTCCATAGTAGGTTGAATCCTCCTGGACTTGATTTTGCAAAGTATAGTATTCCAAATGCTGGTAAGAATATTGCTAGTGAGATACTCATTCTCTTTGACCAGCTTCTTTGTTCGATTCCAAGTTCATCTGCGATTATAAGTCTTAGTGCTCTAAATGCGGTGTCTCCAGATGTGATAGGTAGTACGATTACTCCTACTACTGCTAGCATACCACCGATCTTACCCATAAATGCACGTGATACTTCTCCTACCATTGCTGTTGCGCCTGTGTCAAGTGCTGTTCCTTTTGAGAATAGAACCATTGCTCCACCTGCCCAGCACATAGCTATGAATCCTTCCATAACCATTGCCCAGTAGAATACGAATTTACCTTCTTTTTCATTTCTAACTGTTCTAGAAATAAGTGTTGATTGAGATCCGTGGAAACCTGATAGGATACCGCAGGCTACTGTTACGAAGAACGCTGGGATGAACTTTTGTCCACCTGGATGATTAGCGATTAATCCTTGTCCTTCGAATGAAAGATGTCCTGCTCCTTGAGTTAGGATACCAACGAAAATTCCAACTGCTGATATAATTAGGAATGCTCCAAATATTGGGTAAATTTTACCAATGATAGCATCTATTGGGAATAGTGTTGCTACTATATAATATAAGAAAATACATGCATAAATAATCCAAATTATGCTTCCGCTAGGATCTTTTCCAAGAATATCTTTTGCTATTAAGTCTCCAGGTGTGTATACGAATACTACCCCTGTTAAAAGTAGAAGAATGCCTATTACTACGTTGTAGAATTTTCTTGTTCCGTTTCCTAAGTATTTACTTACAAGTTTAGGGATTTGTGCTCCCCCGTTTCTCATGGAAATCATACCGTTAAAGTAGTCATGAGCTGAACCACCGATTATGTTTCCGATTGGTATTGCAATAAATGCAATAGGTCCAAATAGAATTCCTTGGATAGGTCCAAGTACAGGTCCTGTACCTGCTATATTTAATAATTCTATAAGGAAGTTTTTGTTTTTGCTCATTCCGACAAAGTCCATACCGTCTGCTTTTGCTATTGCTGGTGTTTCTCTATCGTCTGGTTCTATTTGTTTTTCGCATAGATTTGCATAGAAATATCCACCTACAAACAATATGACTAGTCCGATTAAAAATAATGTCATATTACACCTCTTAATATTAAACTAGCTATTTTTATATTAACACTATGACTTGCTAAATGCAATCGTTTTAAAGCAGTTTAAGTTTCTTTTTTCGATAATTATGTTATCAATTTAACAAAAAAAGCTTTCATTAAATTTCTTTAATCTTTGTTTAAAGAAATTTAAAAAAGCTCTTAGATTATAAATATTTTATCTTGATTATTTTTTATTATCCTTTTTCCTAATAAAATCATCTATTTCATCCACATTTAGAATAAATGCAGATCCAAAGTAGATTACAGCTGCTATTCCAAGGGAGATTAAAAATCCTAGTTTGTCTCCAAACTTCGGTGATATGAACTTAAATGAAACTACTGATGCTGATCCCATAATAGCGGATGAAATCACAATCTTCAAAATATTTACTGCTGTATTTTTGTCGATTAAGTTTCCTACCTTCTTCTTAAGTGGGAAGATTAAAAGTATTCCTCCGATTAAAAATGATAGTGATGTTGCTAGTGCCAGTCCTTCTACGCCGCGAGTTTTCACTAGAATTAGTGAAAGTATCGTGTTTATTGCTACCATAAGTACTGAATTTATAACCGGCGTTTTTGAATCGTCCAATGTATAAAACACCCTCGACATGATTTCTCTAAATCCGATTCCCACAAGCCCTATTGCATATAGGGCAAGGACTGGTCTCGTCTTCATCGCGTCTTCAACGGTGAACTTACCTCCGACGAAGAGGATTTCAATTATCGGTCCTGCAAATATAAATAGTCCAACTGTTGCTGGAATAACTAGAAACATGATGGTTGAAAGTCCCATAAGGGTAGATTTTTTAAGATCTGTATAGTTTTTAAGTGATGCGTGCTTTGCCATCTGTGGGTAGACCGCTGTGATTACCGATGTGATGACGATGCCTGTTACGAATCCTTGAATTTTGTAGGCGTAGTTTAGAATCGAAACTCCACTTTCGATATCTGAAGCGAGAGCCTTTGAAATCATAAAGTTAAGCTCGATTACCGATGTTGACACGATGATTGGAAGGATCATGCTCATCATCATTTTTAAATGTGGATCCTTGAAGTCGATTAAGATTTTATGCTTGTAGCCTTCCTTTTTTAAATATGGGAAGAAGATTATATATTGGAATATAAACGAAATCAAAATCCCAATTCCTAGGTAGTTGTAGCCGTTTTTATAAGTAAAGTACATAAAGCCCATCATCAAAAGGTTTTGTACTATTGCGTGGACCACTGATACTACGAACCTTCTCTTGATCTGTAAATACGCCTTAAAGACGCTCATCATGGAGGTTACTGAAAGTGATAGAAGTCCCATCCTAGTCATAAAGATGCTAAGACTTAGCTTTTCTCCTTCAAATCCAGGCGCCATTAGTACCACAAGTTGTTTTGCGAATACTACAAGTATTATGGAAATAATTCCCGTGATTAAAAATATTAAATTTGTAAAGCTCGCTGTGAATCTGTCTGCGTATTCCTTGTCGCGGCTTTCGATGGCTTGGTTGTACATGGGGATAAATCCATTGGCAGTTGCGCCGCTTATGACATTGGTAAATGCCATTGGGATTTGAAACGCTATTAGAAATGCATCTGCCACCACGGAAAGTCCAAAGAAGTAAGCTAGTGTCTTCTCCCTCAAAAGTCCAAATACTTTTGAAATTATCGTTACGATCATTAGTATATATGAAGTTCTCATTTTATCTCCTTTAATCTCTGTCTATCTATTATACCATTTTAGAATTAGAAATAAAAAATAGATGAGATTTTTTTGGATTCTGTTATGAAAAATCTAAAACGAACCTAAATTTTATTATTCAGGTTCGTTTTGTTTTCTATATTGGCTAGGACTAAGTCCTGTAAAATCTTTGAATGCTCTGTTGAAGTTAGATGGGTTCTGAAAATTTAGATCATTGCTTATTTCTAGTATGGATTTATCCGTGTTTAGAAGCAAATCTTCCGAATATATTAGTTTTAATCTTTGGATATACTTCATCGGCGTGTATTGAAAGGATCTAGTAAACTTTGTGTTTAAAGTAGATTTTGATATTTTAAATTTTTTCGCTAGATGATCTAAGTTTAGATTTTTATCCAGGTTTTCTTTCATATATTTCTCTACCTCTTCCATTAATTTATCCCCTCCTGCCGTGAAATAATTGGTCTTACTTGGATTTATGCCAACTTTTCCTATTCTATATATGAGTTCCAAGGATTTTAATTTTATAAATAGCATATCTCTTTCTTTAAGTGCTTGGATCAGTTCATTTGCAAGTTTTACCAAATCTTCATTTTTAATGGCACATCCCATGTCTTTTACATTTTTAAATTTACATATAAATTCTCCAATGTATGGAAAGTAGGGAGAATTTTTATCCAAGATTTTATCTGCTATTACTATGTTAAATGCAGTGGTTCGATGGCTTGTGGTGGAAGAAAATTTTGAAATTGGTATTGATCTTCCTACGAAAATTTCATTTGTAGTTATGAGTACCTTAGTATTATTTATGTAGGTGAAATAGTTGCCCTCATAGCAGTATCCTATCCTATATCCTCTATTTCCCTCCACAAAAGAGTTATTAGCGTTGTATTTCTTCTTCAGACTGATGTAGAGTACAATGATTCCCGGAAATATTTCGTAAGAGGTCATCTTATTTTCAGGACTTTCTAAGCCTATATAATTTATAATTCTAGGATCCTCTGTGGGAAATTCTTCGAACCCCCAAGATTTAAGTCTATTCTCTTTCATACAAACTCCACTATATTTTCTTTCGAATTTTTTATAAATTCATAGTCATGGCTTATGACGATTATTGTCTTTCCTTCATCTTTCATATCTTTTAATATTCCGATTAGTCTTTTCATATTTTCAAAACACAGTCCAGATGTAGGTTCGTCGAGCACCACGATTTCCTTAGGACTTGCCATTGCTAGTCCCAGAGCGAGTCTCTGTTTTTCTCCTCCAGATAACTTCTGTGGGTGGCTTTCTCTTCTATTCCAGAGTTCTAGTTTCTTTAGTATTTCTTCAATCTTTTTTTCGTCATCTTCTACTATTTTCATCTCCGTTAAAACGGATTCTGTAAATAGCTGATAGTTGACATCCTGCATAACTAGAGAAATATAGTCTCCATGGTTTTTTATTCTTTTATTTTTGTAAAATACTTCTCCCTTTTGCTTCTTATTAAGACCGCAAAGATTTCTTATAAATGAAGATTTTCCAATTCCATTTGCTCCTATTATGAAATATATTCCCGGATCAAAGCTTATTGAAAAATCAAATAGCTTGGGATTTTTTTCATATTGGCAGAAAAATTCTCTACATACAAGTGATTTTTCTTCATCGAAACTGTGGTCGAATAGGTTCTTTACTTCGTAGCTTTTACTTATAAGTTCTTCTTTTTCTATGTCTTTAAGGGTTCTAAGTCTGTGCTTTTCAAGTATTTCTTCTGAGATTCTATCTTTACTATAGGATAAAATTTTCCGATTTTCAATTATAAGTAGTCTGTCCATTATTTCTTTTAAATAGTAGAGTCTATGCTCAGCGATGATTATTATCTTGCCCAAGGATTTTAAAACCTCTAGGCAGTGGGTCAATTTTTCTATGGATTCTCTGTCTAGGGATGCGGATGGTTCGTCGAAAATATATATTTCATTGTCCATAACCGCCACAGAATTTATGGCTATTAGTTGTTTCTGCCCTCCTGATAGTTTGAATAAATCCTTACCTAAAAGATCCTGACTATTTAGTAGTTTTGAAAAATATTCTATCTTTTCATAAATTTTATCCCTAGAAACATTTCTATTTTCTAGGGCAAATGCGATTTCGTCTAGGGAATTAATGGCGTAGAATTGATTTTTTGGATTTTGAAAGACTGTTGAGATGAATCTTGACCTTTCAGTTATATCCAACTTCAAAATACTTTCTCCGTCCAATAAAAGATCCCCTTCCATCTTTGCCTTGTCAACTTCCGGTATAATTCCATTTATAGTCTTGATTAGAGATGATTTACCACATCCAGATCTGCCTGTGATGACATTTATAGATCCCTTTTCAAATTTTAAATTTATATCTTCAATTATTCTATTTTCTTTCCCCTCTTCTGCAAATGAAAGAGAAAAATTCTTAAATTCTAGCATATTTTTATCCTTATAAATAATATTATTATATAAATTCCGAAACTAAGTAGGACATAGTCCACCGTTTTAAGCCTTGCACTTGATATGGAAGACCTCTCTTTATTCATTTTCATGCCTCTTGTCATGGCAGATATTGCAACATTGTCCGCTGTTTGAGATACAATCATAAGTAATGGCACAAATCGATATTCCAGTATCTTCGCCGGATTTTTAAAGAAATTTTTCATCGTAAGTCCATGCATGTACATCGCTTCTCCGATGATTTTATAATCTTCTTTTATAGAATAGAAAAATCTAAACATGACAGAAATTGGTATGATTATGTAGTCTGGAAATTTGATTTTCTTTAGAGAATATACTAGATCGCTCATCTTAGTAGTTGAAACGGTGTAGTAACCCATCATCGCTCCGGGAAGTATTCTAAGTATTATTCCGCAGTAGAGATTAAAGATCATCCCTAAATAAGAATTTGGATACTTGGATGCTACTATCTGTCCTACTACCGCTATCCCAGTATAAAAAAGTCCCTTACCAATAAGGGACCATTTTTTATCTAGGATGGCAAGTAGGTATGGAAATATAGCTAACAAAATTCCAAGGTATTTATAATTCATACTAATGGAACCTTCTGTGGCTGATATTCCTATGATAATTGTCAAAAATAATTTTGTCCTAAAATCAATTTTCATTAAGCCATTCCCGCTTTTTTAAAATGTTTATTTAATATTTTAATTCCAATGGTACATCCTATATATCCACCGAGCATACCTAGTAGCACTACAGGTATAAAGGACCAGTTTGGCATAACTGAGAGTAGTTTTTCTGCATAATCAGCCCCATAATCTTGATCTATTAAAGATTGTAAAAAGGCATCTCTAGCAAAGTAGATTGGTATTAAATTTACAGCTGCAAAAATCATAAAGACTGTGTAGGTTAGTCTTGCAGTTTTTATTGACTTATAGCCACCTTTTTTCAATATAATTTCACAAATTAATGACAATAAAACTATAGCAGGAAAAACTATTGCTCCATGACCTGACATTGAAAATACAAGTCCAAATACTATTCCCATGATTAAGATCATTCCAAATTTATCTATCTTTGTTGAATAAAGCATAAATACAGGTCCTGAAAGTAAACCGCAAGCAAATGGAACTAGGGGCATAAGTACAGGTATAAAACCTATCATACCTCCACACCAAGTTGCCATTACTGTTAAAAGTGAAAATACTCCTGCATTTATTAAATCTCGAATTCCAAATTTATTCATTCTTTCCTACTTAATATATAAATTCTTCAGATTTTTTAGATGATTCAATCATCTTTTGGTAAGTTTTACTACTTTTTATAAGTTCATCGTGTTTTCCAAAATCTTCTATCTTTCCATCCTTCATAACTATGATTTGATCTACATTTCTGATTGATTTCATCCTATGGGAAACTATCATAACCGTCTTATTTTTAATTAATTTATTTAGAGATTCTTGGATATATTTTTCATTTTCCACATCGAGCGATGCTGCAATTTCATCTAAAAGGATTATTTCTGCATCCTTTAAAAAGGCTCTAGCTATGGATATTCTCTGTCTTTCTCCTCCAGATAAGTTAGAGCCATTTTCGCCTATCTCCGTATAGTATCCATTCTCAAGTTTCTTTACAAACTCGTCACAGCTCGCTAGCCTTGCAGCTTCTAGCACTTCTTCATCACTTGCAGTAGGTCTGCCGAGCCTTATATTTTCCATTACAGAACCGTTAAATAGAATTACATCTTGGAACACCATAGAAATATGTTTAAATAAATCTTCTGTTCTCGATTTATTTATTTCTTTTTCATCAATTAGGATTTCTCCTCTGTCGTAATCATAGAGCCTTGCCACCAATTTTATTAGGGTTGATTTTCCACATCCTGATGGTCCTACCAATGCTGTGGTCTTGCCTTGGATGGCTCTAAAGGAAATATTATCTATGACTTTTTTGTCATCGAGATAAGAAAATTCTACATTCTTTCCTTCTATATCAAATGATTTAAATTCTGTTTCTCTTCCCGGTTGGATTTCTTCTGATCTAAGTGCCTTTATCTTTTCTATTGGAGAATCCATGTACATCATTTCTCCGTAGAATTGATTGAAGGCTGCAACTCCATCAATTAATCTTGCTGAAGCAAATAGGTAGCCTGCAAAATACAAGATATTTATTTCTCCATTTATCAAGCTATTTAATCCAACATATATTGCAAGGGCTAGGGATAAGTTTGCTACAACTGTTGCAGAAACAATGGGTATAACTTGTCCCAGTTCTGACTTAATGTGTTTCTTTTCTAAGGACCTAACAAAGTCAATGCCACTTTTTTCCTTTTCTTCAGTCAAATTGTAGGATTTGATTTCAGTGGATAGATCTATTAGTTCTTGGAACATCTTAGAAGACTTTCTCTGTTCTTTGTAGTAGGTCGCCGTCGCTTTCTTTTGTATCTTGGTGGAAGTCAAATTCAAAATAGCAGAAATATAAATGGGAGCTATAACTGCAAGACCAAGCTTTACATTTCCAATTAGCAACAAAATGGAAATAATAACTAGGTTTATTATAAAGCCATAAAAACCTGAAACTGCATGAGAAAGACCATGCTCCATTGCCTCTACATCCTTCATAATCGTTTGAGAAAAATCAGTTAAATCTCTTTTTGAATAGAAACTAAGGGGAAGATCTTTTATAATTTCAGAAAGTTCAATCCTTAAATTTGCAGATTCTTTGTAGGTTTCATTATAGGTTGTGATGTAATCTTTATTTATTACAAACATCATTATAAGGGCAATTACTATATATGCAATGACAGAAATCTTGAGATTAAACTTGCCTAGACCCAAGAGACCTTGCATGACATACATAAGAAGAAACATAGGAAGCATGTATGATAGACTCTTTAAGGTAGAATATTTAATGGCAACGATGGTTCCTTCTGCACCCTTGTCTGTAAGTGCAAATCTATCTTTTAAATAGTTTTTCATAGATCAACCCTCCATTCATTTGCTTCATTGTACATTTCAATAAACTTCTTATACCTGCTATCTTCCTTCATGAGTTCATCGTGGCTTCCTCTCTCTAAAATTTTTCCATCTTCTACCAGTAGAATTTCGTCCACTCCACGAATCGAAGAAAGCCTATGAGCAATCATAATTGTCGTCCTATCTTTTATAAGTTCCTTAAAGGCAATCTGTAATTCATATTCATTTTCCGGATCTGCAGCAGCAGAAGCTTCATCAAGGATAATTATCTTTGGATCCTTCAAAAATATTCTCGCAATGGAGATCCTCTGTTTTTCACCACCAGATAGATTTATCCCTTCAGCACCTATTATCGCATCGTACTTGTCCTTGAACTTATCTATAAAGTCATCACAGCGGGCAAGCTTTAAGGCTTTGTAGACCTCTTCATCATCTGCATCTTTATTTGCGAGTTTTACATTTTCAAAAATCGAAATTCCTTGGAATAGTTTAGGATTTTGAAAAACTATGCCGATATTTTTCATCAAGCTTTCCCCATCGTAAGAAGAAATATTCCTGTCGCCGATTAAAATTTCTCCAGAATCCACAGGATATAGTCCAGAGATTAACTTAGCAATGGTAGACTTACCAGATCCAGAGCTACCTACAAGAGCATATACTTTGTTCTCGTCAAGATTTAAAGAAAAATTATGTAAAATCTTATTCTTTCCATCATATGAAAAATCAACATTTTTAAAGATTATATTCTTCTTTTGTAAATCTTTTTGTGTGCCAAAAACTATTTCTTTTTCTTTCATCTCTGTGAAGAGATTTTCAAGATTATCTACAGCAGAGTTAGCTTGAAAAACATACATGGAAACATACATAATCTTCATTAAATCTACGAAAAATAATCCCATAAATAAAGTGAAAAATAGAATTTTTGCCGCCCATACATTAGGATCTTGTCCTTTTGAAACCATGAATATCGCTAGAAAGACTGGCGTGATTATAAAAATATTTAAAAGCCATTGAAACAACACGAATGGAATCCTGCAAGACATTGAATATTTGTAGACCATGTCCTTGTAGACTATGATCGAATCGTAAAGTTTTGTAAAACCGATTAATGGCGTGTTAAAAATCTTCACAACTGGCATTCCTCTTACATATTCCACAGCCCCAGCATTCATTTCATCTAGCTTCTCCATGTACTTCTTCATAAATGATTGGTCTCCCATCATCTTGTAGAGTAAAAACATACTAAAGAGAATGATGATTACAAAAAATATTCCAAGATAGATGTCAATTGCAAAGGTCAAGGCTATCATGAGTATCGGAGTTAAAGCTGCCATAGTTTGATCTGTTATGAGGTGGGCGACAATCATATGTGTTTGTTCCACGTTGTTGTCAATTATCTTTCTTACCTCACCAGAGTTATGGGTGTCAAAAAAAGTATTTGAAGCCCTAAGTAGATGGCTAAGTCCTTTTTCACGAAGCCTAGTTTCAAGTCTAAATCCAGCTAAGTGACTCATCCATGTTCCGCCAAAGTAGAAGATACTACAGCTGGCAAAGAGAACTAGAATTTTTATAGAGAAAATCTTAAGGTTCATTAGATCTTCTCCACAAAATACATCTCTAAGCAAAATCCAAATTAAATAATAAGCATAGAACTGCAATAAATTCCCAACTACAGCTAGCATCGCCGCAAGTATTCCATGAATCTTTCTTTCAGGCATATAGGAAAATAATTTCTTATAAAGTTTCATATTAACCTTCTTTCTATATACAATATTGATAATTAATATTAATTATATCTCATATTATTTCTATTTTCTTGTCAAAAAATATTATTTTGTCAAAAATCTTAAATAAAATATTATAGTTTTTTTAAATTTCAAAAATTTTTAAAACAAAAAAACTGCCACATTTGTAGCAGTTTAAACACTTAATTTATAATTAACATTTCAAATTACCTAAATTTTTCAACAAAATCAATCCCTCTATAAACTATATGTCCATTTTCATCTATCTTTAGATCTTCTAAAGAATCGCTTTTAATTACTCCATCTTCTATTCGAGGGTTTTTAGATATGATTTTTTCGTTGTAAGCTTCGTCCAATTCCCCTATTATTTCCTTAGACTCACGCATTCTTTCAATTTCTTGTTCTCTTTCTTCATCAGAAAATCTTGATAAATAGGTGTATAGATATACAAATATTTCATCTTCTTCAAAAACAATTGCGCCTTGATATGAGGAAAAAGTCCTTCCTGCCATTTCTTTTTTATATTCCGATTCTTTATTACACCCGGACGTAAATAATAACGATACAAGAACTAGAAAAACTATTGCTTTTTTCATTTCTCCCTCCTTAATTTCCATTAGAATTTCTAATTATAATTTAAGTGATTTATAATTTAGTTTAAAAATTAGAAAGTTTATATCTGTTCTTTTATTTAATTAAAAGTTTATCATAGCAAATTATAAGTTTCAAGCTATTTTTATCTTTTTACTTGTGTAGTGTTTGATCTTACAGCTTATCACATAAAAAAACTGCCACATTTGTAGCAGTTTATTTTAATTATATTTCTATTTACTTTCTCTTCTTATTACTTCTACCCTGTATCCGTCTGGGTCTGTTACAAAGTAGTATCTTGGTTTTTCTCCTGGTAGTCCTTTTAAGTCTGTGCAGCTATATCCCATTTCAAGATGTCTTTCTCTTGAACCTTCTAGGTCAACTACGCTTGCTGCCATGTGGGAGTATCCGTCTCCAACTACGTATGGTTCTTCTCTGTCGTAGTTGTAAGTGAGTTCTATTTCGAAGTTTTCGTCTTCGTCTGTCAAGTACACAAGTGTGAATTTATCTTCTGGGAAGTCTTTTTCTTCTGAGATTTTAAATCCCATTGCATCCCTATAGAATCTAAGCGATTCTTCTAAGTCCTTAACTCTTAGGCAAAGATGTAATATTCTGTAATCCATTTTTCTCCTTATTTAAATACGTCCTTCTCTCTTAAACCTTCTATTTCTTCGTCGGTGTAGTTTAGTGATTTCAATATTTTTTCTGTGTCTACTCCGATTTCTCTACCTGGATGGTCATAGGTTGCTGGTGTTTTTGAAAGTTTAACTGGGTTTGCAAACTGTTTCGTGGTCTTTTCTCCAACTTTAAACTCGATTACCATTCCTCTGCCCTTGGTGTGTGGATCCTCTATTACTTCTTCTAAGTTTAGCACTCCTTCTACACAGGCGTCTAGCTCGTTAAAGATTTCCATCCATTCTTCAAATGTCTTTTCCTTCATTCTCGCTTTGATTTCTTCTTTTATGGAAGCATCATATGCGGATTTATTCGCTAGATCTTCTCTTTCTATTGCACTTGTAAATATTTTCCAAAACTTGGGTTCAAGGCTTCCTATTGAGATAAATCTGTCGTCCTTTGTTCTGTAGCAATCGTAGCAAGATCCTCCGTTTAAGAAGTCTCCTTCTGGTGTTGGAAGATCTCCTCCGCCAAGGTAGCCGTTTCCGTAAAGAGAGTTAAGTGGAATAAGTCCGTCCATCATTGAGATGTCGATGTATTGTCCCTTTCCAGTTCTATTCTTGTAGTTTAGCGCTAGAAGTATTCCTATAACTGCGTTGTTTGCGCCGCTTGCCAAGTCTCCAAGTTGGGTTGAATATAGCACTGGTCCTTCGTCTTTTCTTCCTGAAGATGCCATGATTCCTGATTTTGCCAAAAAGTTTATGTCGTGGCCTGCTCTATTTGAAAGTGGTCCATCCTGTCCATATCCTGTGATGGAGCAGTAGATTATTTCTGGATTTACTTCCTTTATATCTTCGTAGGATAGTCCCAAGGATTTCATCACACCTGGACGAAACTGTTCTACTACCACATCTGCGTCTTTTGCCAGCTCTTTTACTATTTTCACTGCTTCTTTGGTCTTTAAATTTAATGATATGGTGGTTTTATTTCTATTTAACCAAAGTTGATTTTGTGATATTCCTTCGAGCTTAGGTTCTGATTCTAAAACTAAATCGTGTTTTGATTTTGAGCTTATCTTTATGACTTCTGCTCCAAAGTCTGCAAGCACCATGGTTGCATACGGTCCTGGTAGAAGTGTTGTGAAGTCCAGAATCTTTATATTTTCTAATGCTTTCAATGTATCAATTCTCCTTCGTATTCATCGATATTTCCAAGACTGTGAACATTTGTGTATCCTAGCTCTGTAAGTTTTTTAGCCCCTAGATCTGATTCTTCTTTGGTGGAAGAGTATACATAGATGTTTTGTTCTTTGTCTAGTAGGTTCGTTTTACTTAGTTCTTCAATACTTCCATAAGGGATTGAGATTGCTCCTTCAATATGACCTTCGCCATAGATATTTTCATCTCTTAGGTCCACTATTACCATCGCTATATCTTCTAGTAGATATTCTTTTAAGTCGTTGATATTCTTTTCATCGACAGCGATATTTTCTTCATTGTCTTTATCTTCTTGTTCTTGGTCAACTTGCTCTACGACTGTGTTGTTATCTTTATTGTCATTTCTATCTATATTTTTGTAACCTAGGTATCCTAAGAATCCAAGTGCTGCTATTAGCACTACTATAAGTATATTTTTTAATGCTTTCATATCTTCCTCCTCATTTTTTTCTGGAGCGCCTAAGAGGGATTGAACCTCCGACTTTCAGTTTCGGAAACTGACGCTCTATCCACTGAGCTATAGGCGCTTACAAAAAAAGCTGGATCTTAATCCAGCTTTAAATTTTTAATTAGTCAAGAAGTTTAGATACTACTCCTGATGCTACTGTTCTTCCACCTTCACGGATTGC
>CABTWG010000018.1 GCA_902488455.1 uncultured Peptoniphilus sp. | reverse complement strand
CGAAGTGAGTCAAACGGGTCTAACCTCCGAAGAGCAATTTATGCAAGTGAAATCAATAACAATTATCACACTTTACGTTCCACACCTAACTTGGCGAACGTAGTGAGACTTAGTAGGTGTGATGCAACCTATTTCCCAAGAGACGTAGCCGATTGGCAGAAATAGTCTGCTAAAGCATTTAAATTAATCTCATGCTATTCGGATAGCATCTATTAATTAAATTATTTCATTTGCACGAGCTTGACCATCTGATGTTATACCCGTTCGACTACGACGGCGTTGCCGTCTCCGCTCAGGGTGACTGTCTTCATTAGGTGTACTTTACATATAACCCTCCCAACCGGTCATCCTGAGAGAAAGTTGAGTTCTGCAAATCAGGATGACTGTCTTCATTATGCTTTCTACGTAACGCCATCCTCAATATCCAATAAAAAAATCCCTGGTCTCCCAAGGATTTAAATTAATTTATTTATTTTTCTTTTTTAATTTCTATTGAATATAGATTGTCGTCTTTTTCGAATTCTACTTCGTATCCCAATCCTTCAAATGCTCCTCTTAGTGGAATATAAGTTCTGTTATCTTTAATTAGTGGTGCTACGTCTAGTTCAACTTCTTTTCCATTTACTAGGATAGTTTTGTTTCCAATAGTCATTTCAACTTTTTTACCATCTAGTTCTGCTGTTACTTTCTTAGCTTCTTTATCCCATTCTACTTTTGCTCCTGCTTTTTCTAGGATTGCTCTAAATGGCACAAAGGTTCTGTTTTCCATAACGAATGGTTCTGCATCTTCAAATACTACAAAGTCTTCATCTAATGTTACTAAGAACATTGGTCCTACATCTTTTCCAAGGTTTCCAAATAGTTCTTCTTGTGTAAAGATCTTTGCATCTTTTGGAAGTTCTACTTTTACTTTGTCATCTTTTACAGTCTTCACATTTGATTCAACTGAGATCACTCCTACTTCATCAATTTTAAATTTGAATGATAGGTTTTGGTCCATTGAATCTTTTCCAAATGTGGTTTGGAACTTGAATTTTGCATCTTCTAGATCGTTTTCGTCTTTTAATTCTTCTTTTATGTCTTTTGTATCTATTTTAGCTAGTTCTTCTTTTACCTTATCTACAGTTACTTCTTTGAAGCCCATCTTGTTTGCCATATCTGCTAGAGTTGGAGCGATCTTGTCGCTATTTTTAGCGATGCTTTCCATTGCTCCTGCAATGTCTTTTATGGCATCTTCCATATTTGCTTCATAGGTGTAGGTATTTTTTTCTACCTTCATTTCCTTTGCAGCTTTGAATCCATCAAGTCCATCTTGTATTAGCTTAATCATATCAGCTTTGAATTCTTCAGATTGAACGTATGATTGAATCTTTTCTGTTTGTACGTCTTCTTCTGTGTTTGTAGTTTCAAGTCCTACGTATTCTTCTTTTACGTCTTTTAATGCTCCTGGTGCCAAATATTTTGCAAGGTCAAGAATTTGTGATTTCTTAACCATTACTTTGGTTCCATCTGTAAATACTGTTAATTCTATTTCATCTGGAATTTCCATTCCTTCTAAAACATCTTTTCCTTCTGTTTTAGCTAAATTTTCTTTGAAGGATTTAAGTCCGTATTTAAGGTCTACTTTTGCCTTCATATTGTCATTTACGGATTTCATTTCTATAGGAATTTCTGCGTTGATTTCGTTTCCTTTTTCGTCTTTTCCGTCAACCTTAACTGTTATTTTACCTTCTTGTGTGTACTTAGTCCATTTGGTTGTCTTAGAAACTTGGTCTAAGTATGAAAGTGATGCAGGGCTGCATGCACTTAAAATCATTAGCAGTGAAAGTACAACTGCTGTAAGTATTTTTTTCATAATTCACCTCTATATTTATGATATCAGATATCTTTTTCTCCTTCAAATGACAATTTATTTACAATTTTATTTATTTTTACTTGTTCGTTATTGATAATGAAATTATCTTAAATGATAACGCAATTATCTCTAATTGGTCTTCCATTATCAATTAGCTTGGTGTATTATTATCTTAATGATAATCGAGGTGGGTTATGGTCATTTCATTCTTTATTGATGGCGAAAATAAAAATTCTTCCACTCTTAGGAAGGAAGACAGATCTTTCGTTGAAGATTATATTAAATATTCCAATTTCATCAAGGTTTCTGGCAAGGATTACTCAAAGTATGTAATATTTTTTGACAATAATTACTACAAGCTTAATTCTAAGGAAGATCTTGTACTTCTATGCGCGAATTATTCCGATTACAAGCATCTTAGATCTTCTAATAAGAATAGAGATTTTCTATCTCTTGCTTTTATTTTGATGCTATTCTTACTTGCTCCAAACCCTCTTACTTTTATTATCTCGATTTTGATTTTTATCTTTTCAATTTAATTAAAAAATAAATGGCCACTTTTGTGACCATTTTTTTAATCTTGTGCTTTCAGTGCACTTACCATATCTATTTTTTGAAGTTTTTTGTGGAACACCAGCATCACTCCGAATGTTATTACTATCGTTATTGCTGCTGCTAGAAAATATGATCTTATTACTAGTTTTGGATCTAGCATTGCGTTGTATGGCACTACTACTTGCAAAACTCCGTAGTGAAGGATCTTTCCTACTACAATCCCTATTAGTATTCCCATCGCTGTTAAGATCAGTGTCTCTCTATAAATATATTGGGTTACTTCTTTTGGATAGAATCCTAGTACTTTTATTGTTGAGATCTCTCTCGTTCTCTCTTCTATATTTATATTCGTTAGATTATAAAGCACGACTACTGCAAGTGTCGATGATGCTACGATTATGATTAGTACCACTAGCATTACTGAATACATAAAGTTGTCTAGGATCTTTTCCATTGTTGAAACGTCCATTGTGCCGAGGGTGACCTTGTTTTCCATTAGTCTTGCCACTACATTGTCGCTTAACTCTTTGTCTGTCAGTTTAATAAGTCTTGCGTTTGATTCATACTCTGTTCCAAACACTCTTTCGTAATAATCTCTATTCATAAAGATGAAGTGACCTATATACATTTCTGATATGTCAGCTATTTGTACTTTGTATATTTCGCCGTGTTCATCCTTTACTTCTACTAGGTCTCCAACTTTTACTTTCAAAAGTTTCGCTATTTTTTCGGAGATTACTGCTCCCTTTTCTGGTAACTCTATTGGTTTTTCTTTTCTCCTATCCCTTAAATCTATATAATCACTTAGGTTATTCGTATTTTCTGGTACGAATAGGGATATGTTTTGATCTATTTCTTTGAATTTTGCTTTGAAGTTCTTGATTATAAATGAATCTTCTTCCTTTATGCCTTCTAATGTATCGATTTTTTTGCCGAAGTCTTCGTAGTTTTCCTTGTCGATATTTCTGTCGTAGATTATTCCTAGGTCAAACTTCATGATTTCATCGAACTGCTTGTCCTTTATGCCACTTACTGAGCCTTCGATTCCAAATCCAAGTATTAGTAGTGCGCAGCATCCCATTATTCCCAAAACTGTCATGATCATTCTATTTTTGTAACGGAATATATTTCTCGCTGTTACCTTTTGTAAGAATGTCATCCTCTTCCAAAGTGGAGTGATTCTTTCGATTAATATTCTCGTGCCTTCCTTAGGTGGAATTCCTCGAAGAAGTGTTGCTGCATTGTTTTTAAGTGATTTCTTAACCGTTAGTGCTGCCGTTAGCCCTGTTGAGAGTAGCCCTGCCATTAGCGCCAACAAGCTCCTTAGTGGATATATCTTTATTAGTAGATTGTCCATAAAGATTGTGTCTGTTGAATATGCGTTTCCTATGACATGGGATAAGAATAGCGAGCCTGCTACTAATCCAATTATTCCTCCTACAAAGGCGGAGGTTTCTCCATAGACTAGGTATTTTTTTGCTATGTCGAAGTCGCTATATCCCAAGGCTTTGTATGTTCCTATGTTGATTCTGTTTTCTTCAACCATTCTAGTCATGGTTGTCCAACATACGAGCATTGAAATCAAGAAGAAAAATACTGGGAAGATCGTTGAAAGCATGTCCACCCTTGATGCGTAGTCGAGGTAGGTGTTTATGCCTTGATTTAAATATCTAGGCTCTATTGTATATTCTGTAGCGCCTAGGATTTTTAGTACGTCCTTTGCCTTTTCTATATCTTTTTCTGCCTCTTTTATCTTGTCATCGGCTTCTTCTTTATTTTCTTCGTATTCTTTTTCTCCTGATGCTAAATCTCTTCTTGCTTTGTTTAATTTAGATTTTGCATCTTTTAATTTGTTTTCGCCTTTTATCTTTTCTTTTCCGAAGGTTTCTTCTCCTTCTTTGTAGGATTTGATTCCCTCTTCATAGAGTGTCTTGGCGGATTCTATCTTCGCTTTGCCGTCGTTATAATCTTTTAAGCCCTTTTCGTACTCTTTTTGACCTTCCTCAAGTTTTTTCTTCGCGTCTTCAAGTTTTCCCCTATTGCCTTCTAGCTCCCTCATTCCGTCTTCGTACTTTTTAAGACCTTCGTTATACTTGGCTAGGTTTTCTAAGTATTCTCTTTCCCCTTCTTGGAAAGTCTCTATTCCTCTTTTGAATTCTTCGAGCCCTGCTTCATACTTTACCTTCGCTTCGTCAAGTTTTTTTCTTCCTTCATCTAGTTCGGCTCTTGCGCTTTGAAGCTTCGCTATGCCTTCTTTTCCCTTTTCCATCTCGGACTTAAGTTCTCTTAACTTGGCTTCATCTATTATTCCTATGGTTGGAAGGTAATCTTTTATCGCTTTTGTTACTAGTTCAAGCTGTGCCTTGTTATCTTCTAGTTTCTTTACATTTTCTTCGCCGGCTTTTATAGTTTCATCTAAAATTTCTCTTTGTTTTAAAGCTGCATCTAGAACTTCTTGTTTCTGTTTCTTTTCTTCTTCTGTGAGATTTCCGCTTTCAATCTCTCCTTGAAGCCTTGCAATATCACCATCTAATTCATCTCTCTTAGCTCGAGCTTCCTCTAGTCCTAACTTTGCATCTGAAATTGCTTTATCTATATCTTTTGAATCTTCTGTAGCTTTTATGGCTGCGTCCAAAAGTTTATCTATATCGTCTATTCTCTGTGCGGTTCCGTCTAGGGTCATGCCCTTTGTGCCAGTTGCGATTTGAAGATCAGCTAGCCCTTCTTGGTACTTCTTTTCTCCTTCGGCTAGTTTCTGTTCATTTTCATCAATTTGAGCCTTTCCTTCTTCGAGTTTCTTACCATTTTCTTCAAGCTTTCTTCTACCTTCTTCAAGTTTTATCTTCCCCTTGTCAAGTTCTACCTTTGTGGTATCAAGTAGTTCTTTTGCTGCTTTTAGCTTTGCTTCCCCAGTTATGAATTCTTCTTTTCCTGCTTCGTACTTAGCCTTTCCATCGTCCAATTCTTTTTTGCCGTCATCTAGCTTTTCTTTTGCATCCTTTAGCTTTTTGTCGTTTTCATCGATTTCAGCCTTGCCATCATCAAGTTTTTTCTTGGAGTCGCCGAGTTTCTTTCTTCCTTTGAAAATCTCATCTTCGTATTCCTTGTAGCCTTTTTCGTAATCTCTTTCGCCTTTTTCTAAAGCTTCTCTTCCTTCTTCTAGCTTGTTTTTACCGTCTAAGAGTTTTATCTTTGCATCTTCGATCTTTTCTTCTCCATCGACAATCTTGCCTTCGATGTCTGATTTCAAAGAATCGAGCCTTTCCTCTGGTCTAAATTTCAAATCTATTTCCAAACTGTCTGCCGCAGGTTTTAGAATGCTTTTATATTTTTTGCTTGCAGTCTTTACTCCTGAAGTGTCCTCTAGGATTATTCTTGCAATGGTCGGATCGCTGTTGAAATTAGCCTTATCAATATATGCAAAGCCCTTCAAAGTTCCGAGACCTCTCTTGGATGAATCACGCATAGCATCTTGTGCATGTTCCATACTTTCTGTGAATCCTACAACCTTGAAGCTATACCTCTTTAGAGAATCCTCTTCGTCGATTCCTGTGCCAAACTTGTCCACTTCTTTTCTAAATTCTATGGTGTCTCCTATTTTGTACCCTTGTGCTTTTAAGTTTTTGTCCAACACGATTTCGTCATCAGCTTCTATATTTCTTCCCTCTGTCAGAAGATGTTTAGAAATACTTAGTGGATTTGACAAAATTTTAATTCCAAAATCAGTTCCTTCGATGATGAGATCCTCGTCATAATCGATCTGTATCTTGGAAATATTTGGCTGATCTTCTATGATGTCCAGGTCCTTTTGCTTAAGTCCCATTGGGGAGTAGACCATTAGATCTTGTAGGTTTGAGTCCTTTACAAATTTTTCAAAGGTATCCCTCATGGTCGGTCCAGTGGTTATTAGGCCAACAAAGACGAATACACCTAGGCCAACTATGAGTATAATTGATATAAATTTTGAAATTGTCTTTTTAATTTCCCTAAGAGTATCTTTCTTTAGGCCATCTTTTTTCATACTACCACTCTATTTCATCTATATTTTTTGGTGTTTTATTAATCGTCATGCTTCCGAGTCTTCCATCTATAATTTCAAGCACCCTATCTCCTATTGGAGCGATCATTGTGTTGTGAGTTATTATTAAAACTGTTGTGTCAGTGTTTCTTGCAGTTTCTTGTAGGATTTTTAAAACCTGTCTTCCTGTGTGGTAATCCAGTGCTCCTGTCGGTTCGTCACAGAGAAGCACCTTTGGGTTTTTACAAATCGCCCTTGCAATTGCCACCCTTTGTTGCTCTCCACCGGAAAGTTGTTGTGGAAAGCTATTTAGTCTTTCTTCAAGGCCTACAGATTTCAAAACTTCTCTTGCATCCAGCGCATTGTCTACTATCTGGGATGCAAGCTCTACATTTTCAAGAGCCGTAAGGTTTGAGATTAGATTGTAATTTTGAAATACAAATCCCATATCCTCTCTACGATACTCTGTCATCTCTCTTTCATTTAATACAGAAAGATCCCTTTCGCCTATCTTAACCTTTCCCTCGTCGCATCTATCCATTCCTCCTAAAATATTTAAAAGGGTGGATTTTCCCGCGCCAGAAGGACCGATTATAAGGGCGAGCTCTCCCTTATCTATATCGAAGGAAATATCATTGTTTGCAAGGACAATAGTATTTCCAGCGGTAAATCTCTTGGTCATATTCCGAACTTCTATAAATGCCATATTACACCTTCTCATATATGCAATGCCACAGACAGTGAGGTTCACTGGAAGTGTAGCTCACTCTGTGTCTTGTATTTTTCTCTATCAATATGTAATCTCCAGAAGACATTGTAATTTCTCTTCCATCTTCATAGGCTATCTTCGCCTCACCTTGAACAAGGAAGACATGTTCGTTCATCGAGCTTTCCATAAAGTCTGTAGTCTCTCCAGAGCTTACTATCCTTATTATTTTTATATACCCACTCTCATAAATGGTTTCTTCAAGCTCAGAGCCGTTTTCCTTAATATAATCAAAAAAATTCAAATCTCTACCTTCCTCGCCTTTAGTTTTTCTACTTGGCTTTCGCTATGGGTCACAAAGATAATCGTGCCATGGAAGTGACTTTCTAAATACTCAATCATGAGATCTTCGCTCTCAGAATCCACTTCCCTTATAGCTTCGTCCATAAGAAGCAGATCCGCCGGAACCAAAAGAGCTTTCAAAAATGAAACTCTTCTCTTCATACCGCCAGATAAATTTTTTACCTTTTGAGTTATTGTGTTTTGAAGTCCAAGTTCCAAAAGCAGTTTCTCAAGTTCATGACTATCCATGTCACTTACGAATTTTAAATTTTCAAGTACGGTTCTATTTTCGAATAGGAGATTGTCTTGAAAGACCATAGAGATTCTAACTCCTGGGTCGATTGTAACTTTCCCATCGAAGTCTTTGACCTCTTTAGAGATTATCTTAAGTAGCGTGGTCTTACCAGAGCCGGACTTGCCAACTATTGCAACTCTTTCTCCATCTTCAACCTTTAAATTAAAATCACTTAGGACTACATTATCTCCAAAGGATTTGTTTAAATTTTTAATCTCTAGCATCAAGACACCTCAAAACGATCTTTTCAACCAAGTATGAAATAAGCACGATAAAAATACTATATGTCACCAGTTCATTAAGATCTAGATATATTTTAGATTCGTAGATTCTCGTTCCCAAACCGTACTTAGGATGGGAAATCACTTCTGCGGCGATAGACGCCTTAAAAGCCATGCCTATTGCAACGGAAAGAGCAGCTTTCAAATAAGGCATAAGATGATCCATGTATATATATTTAAAGATTAAATATTTCTTCGCCCTATACATCTTCGCCATGAAGATATACTCTTCGTCGATATTGCTGAGCCCTTCCATAATATTTGTAAATACTATTTGAAGGCTCACGATGGACGCAGTAAAAATATTTAAGTATTTTGAACTTACAAAAAATAGGAAAAAAACAATAAAAGAAACTATTGGCACTGCTTTAAAGATCATGACCAATGTCTTCGATAACTCCATGATAAAAGTGGATTTATAGGATAAGTATGTAAGTAGAATTGCTATTAATATTCCTAAAATTATTCCACATAGAGTGAAAGCTAATGTATAAAAAATATCTAAATAAAATTCTCTAGTTAAAATATTTTCATAAATATTTTGTAAAACAGAGAGTGGAGATACTTTAAATATCTCCACGTCTACAAAATTATACAAAATTTGCCAAATTATTAGAACTGTTAGTCCCGTAAATATTCTATCTTTGGTAGTAGAATCCTTCATCAGGCAAAGCTCCTCCTATGGATTTTGGATTTACAGAGAATAAGCTTTCGTAAAACTTAGAAAGATCTTCCTTCATCTTGTCAGAATCTTCGAACATGATCTTGCAATTTGGTATAGCTTTAGTCGCAACATCTTCTGGGAAAATACCCATTTCGCCGATTATCTTAGCAGCATCAGCAGTCTTTTTATTTGCGAAATCAACGCTGTCCTTGTAATGGTCTAGGAATTTTTCAAGGCTTAGCTTATCATCATCACTTTCAAGAGTTTGTAGATACTTGTTTGTAACAACTGTAACTCCAGTTATAAGTTCACCAGCGCCTTCTATCTTTGACCATTCATCTCCAAGAGAGATTCTTGTGTCAAGGCCTTCCACTTTTCCCTTTGCCACTGTTAAGAATGGTTCTGGAAGTAGAGCCACATGATCAGGATTCTTCGCAATGTCTGCTACAACTTCAGTATGTTCAGATTTAAAATCGAAAGTTACATCACTATCAGGATCGATTCCGTTTTTTTCTAGAATAAATCTCATTACAAACTCAGGAGTAGCTCCCTTGCCAGAAGTTACAATGGTTCTTCCCTTTAGATCTTCTAAAGACTTAATAGAGTCATCCTTGGAAGCAATATTTAAAACTGAACCTGTGTTAATAGCTAACACCTTTAGCATTTGTCCATTAGATTTATTGTAAAGGATAGATGCCAGGTTTGATGGTATAGCTGCAATATCAAATTCTCCCTTTGATAGACCTGCAACTACTTCTTCCGGCGAATTTAAAATAGTATATTCGTATTTGTCGTAGCTATTTCCTTCGTCGCTATCTTTAAAAAGTTTTACAAGACCCATTGAAGTAGGTCCTTTAAGAGCTGCCACCTTGATAGTTTTTTGTTCGTGCTTGTCATCTTTGTAAGATGCATTGTTAGAAGCACAACCAGTAAGTAATAAAATGGCTGCCATAAAAATAAATAGATATTTTTTCATTTTCTTTCCTCCTAAATATATTATAGTTTATTCTTTTGATATTGTCTATTAAGAAGCTACCGTGTATAATACTTTAAACGGAGGAAATTATGCTAATACTAATAGTTGGAAACTCAGGTTCTGGCAAAACAACACAGAAGAAAATACTTACAACTAAATACGGATTTAAAACCATAACCACCTACACCACTAGAGAAAAAAGAGTCGGTGAAGTTGATGGAATAGATTATTATTTTTTAAGTAGATCTGATTTCGGAGAAAAGACCTGTGAAGGATTCTTCTTTGAATATACGAACTACTGTGAAAATCTCTACGGCACATCTCTAAAATCCATAGAAGAAGCAGCGAGTTCAAAGGATAAGTACGTATTAATCGTAGAATCAAATGGAGCTTCTGCAATAAAAGAAAAGATCGATGCAAAGGCAATCTATTTAAAAATACCAAAAGAAGAGATAGAAAAGAGACTAAGAGCTAGAAATGACGATCATATTTCTATAAAAGTTCGCCTAGGAGAAGTTGAAAATTCAGAAAAAATATGTGATTATGTAATAGACGGCACACTTCCAATAGAAGAAGTAACTAAAAAAATATTAGAAATCGCAGGAGAATAAAATGAAAATAGGATTTGGATCAGACCATGCAGGCTTTCATCTAAAAGAAAACCTTAAAAATTATTTAGAAGAAAAAGGTCACGTTGTAGTTGACTACGGAACATATTCCGACGAAAGGGTCGACTACCCAGACTTTGCAGAAAAAGTTGCCTTGGCAGTAGCAAAAGGTGAAGTAGAAAAAGCAGTCTTAGTATGTGGATCAGGAGTAGGAATCTCAATATCTGCAAACAAAGTGCGTGGCATAAGAGCATGCTGCTGTTCAGAACCATACTCAGCTAGGATGAGCGTAAGACACAATAACGCAAATATCATCTGCATGGGGGAAAGAATCGTAGGAGTAGACCTTGCTCGCATGATGGTGGATGAATTTTTCGAAGCAGAGTTCGAAGGAGGCCGCCACGCAGGAAGAGTTGAAAAAATGATGAACCTAGAAAAGCATCTGTAGAATATTTTAAAAGCCGAAAGGCTTTTTTTTGTTGTTTTAATAGAATCGATATAAAAATTTTAATTTAATAAATCTCTATATCTAAATGAATAATATTTCACAAATTTTTTTATTGTCAGATAACTTTTTACCATGCTATAATAAATCAACAAATTAAATTTGATATTAATTTAACAGATTAAATTTAAATTGAATTCACTCTAAAGGAGATGTTATATGAATAAAAAAACAGTTTCGCTATTTTTAGCGTCATCAATTGTGCTTAGCACATTTAGTCCAGTTATTGCGTCTGAGAAGCTTATAGATCTACAAGGCGCAAAATTGACACAACAAGTTGAAGCTCTAGCTGAAGGAAATAATTGTCCTTCAAAAGACGAAACAATTTTAAATTTTCAAAATACCGTAGATTCAATGTTTAATTCTATTGGAGAAAAAGAAGGAATATATAAAGCAAAATATTATCCTGAACATAAAATTGTGGAAGTTTTTATAATTGACAAAACAAAATCAGCAAAAGAACTTACAGGTACAGGTATTGTGGCTGGATTATATAACTTTTATAAAAATCACAATCTTGTTAAGGTAAAAATTGGTAATCAAGATGAAAGAGATTTAAAACTCATTGCCCAAAACTCACAATCTGAAGCTGAAGTTATGCAAAATTTCAAAACAATATTTGGTAGCGACATATTAACTGCTGTTCAAACTTATGGTTCAAAAACTGGAAAACTAGAAGATTTCATCAATAAAGAAGTTCAGATAAAATTAACTGTTGATGTACCTAATTGTAATGATAATCTCACATTAACTTATACCATTCGTGGCAAAGAATCTATCTCTTCTGTTATGAAAGATAAAATTAAATCAAAAGACCTAAATGTTTGGAAAGGTTCAACAGATATTAATTGGAGAGATGGAGTAGAAATCATTAGCCAACCTGGAAATCAGCAAGGACTTATTAATTATTTAGAAGAAGCTAAAGTTGAGGATGCTTCCAACAGAAACTTTCAAAATTCTGGTACACAAAATGGAAATTTAAAATTGACATTTACTGATGGAACTTCGTTACTCCTTAATGATCAAAATTTAAATGTTTCAGAACACATTCTACCTATTACAGATACAAAAGCTCCAAAAGATGCTATTGATGTTACATTCAGACTTGGTGAAGGTGTTGAAGCTGGTGATCCTACAATCACAGGAAATAAAGAAAATCCAGTAGAATTTAGCTCTTATAAAATTAAACCTGACGTAGATGTATCTAAAGAAAAGATACAATTAATCAATAGCACTATTTTTGAGTTAATAAGGCTAAGAGCTTTAAAAGGTTATGAAAATCCAACTTGGAAACCACTAAGGGCAAATCCTAATGATTTTATAGTTTCTGAGAACAATAATGTTTTTGTTGCAAGTGCAACAGAAGCTGTATCTTCAATGCCAGAGGTAAATGTTCCAATAGACGGTGCTAAATCCATAAATGGAACTGGTGTAATAGGTGCAACCATAAGTGTAACTGTACCAGGAATTGCTAAAAGTATCGAGACTAAGGTGGATGTGAGCTCAAAATGGGAAATCAAACTTCCAGCAGGCAAAGTTTTAAAAACTGGAGATAAGTTGGTCATAACTCAAAAAGAAGAAGACAGAAAAGTTTCTCCTGCAAAAGAAGTTGTTGTAAAAGAAAAGGATAAGCCTACTCCAAAGCCAAACCCAAATCCAAATCCTACACCAGATAATAAAATGGACAATTATTACAATGGATTTAATTATGTATTTCCTTATAATTTGTCTATGAATAATAATAATAATAGTAAAACTTCTTCTAATAATAGTTTGATTTCATACTCCTTTAGCATAAACAAGGATGAATATGAAATTACAACAAATGGAGTAACTAATAAATCTAAGATGTATACTTCTCCTATCATAAGAAATGGCAGAACCCTTCTTCCTATTAGAAATGTCGCAGAAGCTATCGGTGCTGAAATTGCTTGGAATGAAAAAACAAAAACCGCATCTTTTACAAAAGATGGTCTAACCGCTTCAATTCAAATTGATAGCGATGAAATTATTTACTCGAATGGGAAAAAATTAAAAATGGATTCTAAGCCTATCATTAAAGATAATAGAATTTTAGTTTCTATTGTAAATGTTGCTAATATATTCGGTTTAACTAATGGCAATATAGAAGACTCTAAAGATCAAGATATTGAATGGAATAAAGATACTAATACTGTAACTATTAAATTAAAAAAATAAATTAAAAGCAGACTATCCGATATATAGTCTGCTCTTTTTGTTTGTTTATTTATTTGATGATGCGTCGTAGATGGATTCTACTGATTCTCCTAGAAGTCTATCGAACTTTTCTTCTGTCATGTCATTTTGTAGTCCTTCTGTTAGCGCTCTTGAGAATGATGCTACCATTCTCTTGTTTTCTTTTAGTTTCTTATTGGATTCTTCTCTTGAATATCCACCGGAAAGTGCAACTACTCTTACTACATTTGGGAATTCATTAAAATCATCGTATAAATTCGGAACTTCTGGAAGTGTCATCTTAAACATTACATATGTTTTTTCTCCAAGTTTATTAAGTTCTACTAATATGATTTCGTGTAGGAAGTTTTCTATCTTTTCCTTTTCTTCTGCATGGATATCCACTTCTGGTTCAATGATTGGAACGAATCCTTCGTTTGCTATTTTCTTTGCGTATTCAAATTGTTGTTTAACTACTGCCTTTATTCCGTCTTCGTCATATGATTTTATAACTGACCTCATCTTGGTGCCGAAGATATTTCTTTCCTTTGCATTTTCTAATAGTTCGTCCAATGATTTCATTTCTTTCATCAGTTGAACTCCGTTGTCTTCTTCTGCAAGACCTTCGTCCACTTTAAGAATAGGAACTACATTCTTTTCTTCCCAAAGATAGTCAGATGTGTACTTGCCATCTATTTTAGAGTTCATGGTTATCTTAAATAGAATTGCTGCAAGTATTTTGTCTCCGTCAAATGATGGTGATTTTATAATCCTAGTTCTCATCTTATGAACTAGGTCAAACATCTCTTCTTCTGTGTTGTACTTGTCTTCGCCTATTCCATAAAGTCTAAGTGCCTTTGGGGTAGATCCTCCTGATTGATCAAGTGCTGCTATAAATCCTTTGTTATTTTTTAATTTATCAAGTTGTTTTTTATTCATTTCGTCCTCCTCTTACCATTCTCTTTATCAGTATATCATAAACGAGTATAAACTACATTTCTTTATTTTATTATAGATAGATTTATTTGTATTTTTTCATATTATAAGGTGTTTTAATTTACATTAATTAACGGCTGTGATAAGATGTTTATGACCCCTAATTGGGTATACTATTTACGGAGGTGTATTATGAAAATAACTAAAGATATGCTTATCGGACAAATTATTCAAGATCATCCAAATTCAGTAGCTACTCTAATGAGTTTTGGACTTGGCTGCGTTATGTGCCCAGCTAGTCAAATGGAATCTCTAGAAGAAGCAGCTATGGTTCACGGCATGGACGTTAACACTTTGGTTGAAGCTTTGAATGGTGCTATAGAAAAAGCAGAAGCTTAATTAAAAGGCGAAGACTCTATGTCTTCGTCTCTATTTTTTTGAGGTGAAAAATGACTAAATTTGATTATAAAAATATAAGAAATATTGTTTTTAGCGCCATTTTATTAATTGGAGCCCTTTTTTATATTGAGGCTATTAGGACAATATTTTTAAAGTTTATTGGAGTTATAACTCCTTTTATCGTAAGTGCGGCAATTGCATTTGTCCTTACCATACCTATGAATTTCATAGAGAAACTTCTAAACAAAATAAAATCAAAGAAGTTTAAAAAATTTATAAGGCCTATTTCTATTATTTTGACTTTGATTTTAACCTTTGGAATTATAACTCTTGTAATAGCTCTTATAGTTCCACAACTTATAAATGCTGTTGTGACAATTGAAAAAAATCTACCTACCATCGCAGAGAAGGCGATAGACTTTCTAAAATCATATAGTTTCACAGAAGCTTATGGAGAAAAGCTCGATAAATTTGTAAACAATCTAAGCTGGAACCATCTTTTCGACAGAATAAAAGGATTTTTCGATGGATCTAACTCATCTATCGCTAAGTCAGTTTTAGGAACTGCTTCAGGAATCTTTGGCTCCATTGCCAATGCCTTCTTCTCATTTATATTTACGATATATATTTTGGTGGACAAGGAACATCTTTCATACCAAGCTAATAAGCTTGTGAATGCAATATTTTTAGAAAAGGCTCCCTATGTTAATCACGTGCTTTCAATGACAAAGGATAATTTTTATTACTTCGTTAAGGCTCAACTGATAAAGGCATCCATCATGGGTATCGTAACATTTATAATGATGATGATTCTACGCCTTCCATACCCAAGCATGATTGCAGTTATAGCTGCGACAACAGATTTGATTCCACTTATTGGACCAATAATAGGAGTTTTCCTTGGAGTACTCTTTATCCTTATTGAGTCACCGACACAGGCACTTATTTACGCCATCCTTGGAATCGTACTTCAACAGCTGGAAGGAAATATCCTAGATCCAAAGCTGGTTGGAAATTCTCTCTCCATCCCTCCTATGTGGTCTCTCTTTGCGATAGTTGTAGGCGGAGCATTGTATGGCATTGTCGGCATGTGGCTATTCGTACCACTTTTTGCAACATTATATAAACTTATATCTGAATGGTCAGATAGTAGACTTAAGACAAATTAGGTGAATTATGGAAAATTTTATTTTAAAACTCGGTGGATATAACACTGAACATGAAAATCGTGAAAGGATCTCTACTTATGCATCCATGGTTGGCGTAATTTCTAATATTATCCTTTCAGTGGTTAAGATAATTATCGGAATCATCTCCGGCTCCGTCTCTGTTCTTGCAGACGGGGTCAACAATGTATTTGACGTTATGAGCGCTGTGGTTACCATAATTGGTGTGAAACTCTCCAATAGACCTCCTGACAAGGAACACCCTTATGGCCACGGAAGGATCGAATACCTAGCTGCCATGATCATCTGTATCTTTGTCTTTGCAGTTGGAGTTCAATTCCTATTTGCATCTTTTAAAAGACTTAAAAATGATACCATAGACAGCTACTCAAACCTTGCATTTGTACTTATCCTTGTCTCAATAGCAGTAAAGGTTTATCTCTATAATTTTTATAGAACCATCGGCCACAAGATAAATTCAACTCCACTTCTTGCAACTGGTACAGATGCTCTAGGTGATGTGCTTGTGACTTCAGTCGTAATGGTAAATATCATTTCAAATAAATTCTTTGGCTTCCATGTAGATGGAATTGCGGGAATAATCGTCTCTATCTTCATAATTTATTCAGCCTTTTCTCTTATCAAGGAAACAATCACAGATATCATAGGAGCAAGGCCAGATGAAGATATGATAAAAGAGCTAAAGAAGAAGATAAATTCCTATGACCATGTGGTGGATTCTCATGACTACAGAATAGTGTCCTTTGGTCCAGAGGACAAATTTGCAATAGTTGATGTAGAGCTACCTCATCATATGGATATCTACACAGCTCACTCAATCGTGAGTGAAATCGAAAGAGAAGTTGGAGATGAGATGAATCTAAGGCTCATCATCCACATCGAACCTCAAGGCATGACAAGCGAAAAATATGTTAGAGCAAACAAGAAAATAATGGACGTCATAGGTAGAGTCGACGGATTTTTAGATTACCACGACCTTATCATCACTTCCGAAACCATCAGTTTCGACGCTGTTATTGACGGAAATGTTGTAAAAACTTCTAAAGATAGAAGTAAAATTTTAGATAGAATTACCTATGAAATGAACCAAGTAATTCCAGGTTATAAATTCCTAATCAGATTGGGAGAAAGGTTTTAACGATGAAAATAATAATCTTTGGAACAGGATTAGTTTCAGAACATATAGTTAAGAGTTTGGAAATATATGACGATGAAATAACTGTGGTTAGCTATCCTACAAAATCTTATAACGAATTTGACAAGAGAGCTGCGAAGATAATCTCGGGAAATCTCTTGAATGACGAATTCCTCGCTTCTTTAAATTTAAACACTTATGACCACGCACTTATCTTGGAAGATGATGATAGGTTAAACCTCATACTTTCTAAAATGTGCGAAAAATATGGCGCAAAAAATATCATAACAAAGATCAATAGCTACGACGATATAAATTTTTTAATAAAGAACAAGAAATCTTTTGGAATCGATTATATTATAAACGAAGATTTGGAAGCATCTAAGTATATTGTGAAGATGGTTGAGGAAGATATAGGATTTAAGTCAGATATCTTCGCTGGAGGAAAGGTCCTTCTATCAAGCATCAAAGCCCAATACGCAGAAGATTTTGTAAATAAAAAGCTAGAGGATATTGGATTTTTATCTACAGTAAGAGTAGTTGGGATTCTTAGAAATAGCGAACTCATCATCCCAACGGGACAGACTGTAATCGAAAGAGACGACCTCATCTATGTCATGGGTCTATCTTCAGATATTATTTCTCTTAAGAATAGATTTTTCTACTTCGAAGAAAATAGACAGAAAAAAGATATGACCATCATCGGAGATTCAAATCTAACCCGTGCTCTTGTAGAAAATGTTTCCGACATGAATATAAAGATTATCGAAGAAGATCCAGAAAAGGTAGCTGACCTAAGGAAGAAATATCCAGACGCATTCGTCATAAAAAACACTTTTAAAAACGAACTTAAGTCCTCTACAGAAGAGTTTAAGTCAGTGGACGTTCTCGTAGCTTCCACCGAAGAAGATGAGCTAAACATAGCTACAGGGCTACTCGCATCTGGAGTTGGGATAAAAGATATAATCTTAAAAGTCTATTCAAAGACCTACAATAAATTTATCGACTCCCTACCTGTTGACGCTGTCATAAATCCAAAAGTAGTCCTAGTGGGTAAGATTCTTTCACTTCTTGGCAAAACAGCTGGGCTTAATATCTATCATATGTTTGGAGACCGTGCAGAAGTTCTAGAAGTTAAACTAAGAGAAACTTCGCACCTAATTGGCAAAACTATGGCAGAGCTAAAAGCGCCTAGAGATATAGTCATCGGTGCGATAATTAGATCAGATAACATAGCCATAATACCGATAGGAAAATCTGAAGTTAAAGAGGGGGACACACTGGTCATCTTCTTCAGAAAAGAAAATAGAGATGAACTCCTAAGTTTTCTTGGAATATCTAAAAGAAGAATCTTTCCTTCCCTATTCGGAGGCAGGATATGAAACTAAACAAAGGATGGGACGAGGTGCTAAAGGACGAATTTGAAAAACCATACTTCAAGGAAACCTTGGCACTACTTGAAGAAGAATACAAGAATTACAATATCTATCCCAAGAAGAGCGAAGTCTTTCAAGCATTTCGCCTAACCGATTATGACGATGTAAAGGTATTGATATTGGGGCAGGATCCGTACCACGGATATAACCAAGCCCACGGACTCGCCTTCTCGGTTAAACCAGGAGTTAAAATCCCACCTAGCCTTGTAAACATTTATAAAGAGCTAAACGAAGATTTAGGAATAGAAATCCCAAGTACTGGATATTTAAAATCCTGGGCAGATTCTGGAATAATGCTTCTTAACACAACCCTAACTGTTCGTGAGAAATCTCCCATGAGCCACTCAAAAATCGGCTGGGAATTCTTTACAGATAGAGTAATAGAAGTCTTGGATCAAAGAGAAGGACCATTGGCATTTATCCTTTGGGGAGGCCATGCAAGATCTAAGAAGAGACTTCTTAAAAATAGAGCACATCTAATAATAGAAGGACCACATCCAAGTCCTCTCTCTGCATACAGAGGATTTTTCGGCTCGAAGCCATTTTCAAAAGTAAATGAATATTTTATAGAAAACGGGGCAAATCCCCCAGACTGGAGGATAAAATGATACGATCAGAATTTTTAGAATATATAGACACCAAAATTGGAGAAATACCTGCATGGGTAATTCGTCCAAATAAAAAAGAAGAAAAGCACAAGACCATTATTTTTTACCATGGATGGAGCTCCTCTCGAAATAACCAAGTATTTAGAGCAAATATATTGGCGTCCTACGGCTACCAAGTGATCCTTCCCGAAGCACAGTTCCACGGCGAACGCGGAAGCCTCGACTACGAGAAAAAAGAAGTCGTAAGGGACTATTTCTTAAGAGTTTTAATGCACAATATAGAAGAGTCCGTGTCAGTATATAAAGCTGCAATAGAAAAGTTCGATGCAGACCCAGAAAATGTAATCGTAAGTGGTCATAGCCTCGGTGCCATCACTGCAGGATCAATCTATACATTTAATAAAAAAATAAAAGCGGCACTACTCTTTAACGGAAACATGAACTGGCAAAGACTTGTAGAAGAAATAAAGAAACTCGAAGACGATAAAGATTGGACCTTGGATAGAAGGTACGAGTTTGCACTTCAAATGGATCCAATGATTCACATAGAGGACATGGGAAATAGACCACTATTTATGATCCACGGCGAAGAAGATGACGTGGTAAATCCACTCTTCGACAAAGAATTCTTCGAAGAAGCAAAAGAAAGCTTCGACGATGGAAGAATAGTATACGAAACATTTGAAAAAACAACCCACCAATTAACCACCCACATGCTTGAACGAGGCCTCACCCTTTTAAAAGAACTTGAATAAGATAAAATCTCCTTATTTTTGAACTGACCCCCAAAAGTTGGACTAACAAACCAACTAAAGGAGGTCAGTTTTTTAATG
>CABTWG010000017.1 GCA_902488455.1 uncultured Peptoniphilus sp. | reverse complement strand
TACCCGTTCGAAGCCCTAGCCGAAATCTTTGATTTCGTCGTAGGTCTCGTGCAAAGAGCTCCAAAGAAGCCAAACGAAGTAAAGGCTGATTTGTTGAACTCGACTGCCTTTCAGGGTGACCACTTTCAAAGATAGGTACTTAAACGCTTTATATAAAGCACGAATCACAAACTAAACCAAAATGCTCTACGTAGAGCGTTATATTGTTTTTAGATGCTATCCGTATAGCATTTAAAATTTATATAAAAAAAAAGAGGCTTTCACCTCTTAATTATTCTTCGCTCATCTCATTTGCTAGTACAGATATTGCACACTCGATTCTCTTCTTTTCCATTTCACAGAGAATATCGTATGGTTCTTTGATGGTTCCATTTGAATAGTAATTATTCGCATGGCATCCTCCTGAGCAGTAGTATCTTGCCCAGCATGAATAGCATTTTTCTTTTGTAAATACATTTGAGTTTTTAAACTCTTCTCTTAACTCTTCATTCTTGATTCCGGTCTTAACATTACCCATTAAGAACTTTTCTTCCCCAACGAATTGGTGACATGGATATATATCTCCTGTCGGTGTCACTGCGATATATTCTGATCCTGCTCCACATCCAACTGTTCTCTTGATTACACATGGTCCTTGAGTTAGGTCAATCATGTAGTGGAAGAATAGAAAATCTTTGTTCGTCTTTCTAACTTCTAGGTAGTACTTACTCATCTTTTCATATTCTTCTAGGATTCTATCAAGATGTTCTTCCCTTATCGCATAGTCTTCTTTTGGATCTGTAACTACTGGCTCGATAGAAGTCTTCATAAATCCTTGTTCATAAAAATCTTTTAAATCTTCTCCAAAGTCCAAGTTTTTATTTGTAAATGTTCCTCTGATGTAGTAGTCCTTGTCCCCTCTGCCTTCGATTAGTTTTTTAAACTTAGGCACGATTATATCGTAAGAGCCTTTACCGTTAACAGTCGGTCTCATATCGTCATTTATATCTTTTCTACCGTCGATTGAGAGAACCACATTTGACATGTGCTCATTTAGAAAGTCATTTATCTCGTCATTTAGAAGCATTCCATTGGTAGTTAGAGTCCATCTGAAGTTCTTGCCGTATTCTTTTTCTCTCTTATCTCCATATTCAACAAACTCTTTAACAAGATCGAAGTTCATGAGAGGTTCTCCTCCGAAGAAGTCCACTTCAAGATTCGTTCTATTTCCAGAATTTTCCAACAAGAAATCTATAGCAGCCTTTCCTGTTTCTAAATCCATTAGAAGTCTTTCACCATGGAAGTCACCTTGACTTGCAAAACAATACTTGCATCTAAGGTTACAGTCGTGAGAAACGTGAAGACACATTGCCTTTATTATATTTTGAGGATTGTAAGCTGCCTTCATAAGTCTAGGATCTTCTGTAAAGAGCATGCCTTCTTTTTCAAGCTCTTTAATTTCTTTTAACGCTTCTATAATATCTTCTTTTGAAAACTTGTCAGAATATTTATCTATTATTTCTTCTTCAGTTAAATTTTTTACGTCATCTATAATCGTATAAACTACTTCTTCTACAAGATGCACTGATCCACTTGCAATATCTAGCACAACATATGCATCGTTTAAATAAAATTTATGAATTGTATCCATCTTTCTCCCTCATTTGCTGTTAAAAAAAGGGCTATAAGCCCTCTTTTAAAATTTTACCAGTCTCGATTATATCACTTGTTAAAAATGATGTAAACGAAAAGTTGGTATAAGTTAATTATCAAATTTTTATTTCTACCCATTTTCCTTTTTTAAATCTAGTTGACATAAATACATATCTCGATGCTTGGTCGGATAGAACTCCTATCCATATTCCCATTAGTCCCATTCCAAGTGGAATAGTTAACACATAGGTCACTATGGTTCTAATAAATGTAACCGAAATCAGTGATGCGAAAAGCGTATATTTTACATCGCCTCCTGCACGAAGACATCCTGCATAAATTATTTGAGATATCTGCGCCATTACGATTACTGTCACGAATCTCGAAATCAAAATTCCATACTCTAATACAGTTTCGTCTTCGAAGAACAGCTTGAAAATATCTTTTCCAAATAGAAGTAATATTATAGAAAGTGTAACAGAAATTCCAAATCCAATCCTTTGACATATTGTTCCGTATAGTTTTGCATCTTCTTTTCTTCCTGCACCTAATGACGATCCCGCAAGAGCAACTGCCGCTACCTGCATACCATCTGCAAATGCAAACCCGATTGATAGAATTTGCATACCTACATTGTGAGCTGCGAAAGCATCTGTGCCAAGTCTTGCTGCGATAAGTGATGTTGCAAGAAATCCAACCCTCATCGCAATCATTTCTAAAAACATATTTATTCCGAAGCTTGCAATTGATTTTGCTGTTTCTAAGGTTGGTTTTATTTTATTTTTAATAATATAGTCTATACGCACGTAGGAACTTTTTACAAATAGACTTCTAATACTCATTATCATGCCTACGACAGTACCAAGAACTGTTGCAATGGCAGCTCCCTTTACTCCTAGTGCTGGAAAACCAAAGTTCCCACCGATTAAAAGATAATTAAAAATAATATTAACCAGGTTTGATGCAAAGTTTGTAGTGAAAGCTACCTTTGTATTTCCAGATCCTCTTTGAGCAGAGTTAATCATAATTGAGATTATACTAAAAATAGAAAATCCCATTATAATATCCAAGTATTCCTTTGCATCTTGATGAGTGTCTACGTTACTTCCAGACCATCTAATAATTGGATTACTATATCTAAGAAATAAGGCACTGATCAATATACATAAAATTACCGATACGAAAAGTGCAGTTAATAGAGTCTCATTGGCCGATTTCTTGTTTTTTTCACCGTACCTTCTCGCAACTATAGCGGACACTGCAACACTAATTGAAAAGAATGTTGTAAGTCCAATAAATTTTGGTTGAGTTGTAAGTCCTACTGCTGATACTGCAGATGTACCAAGAGAAGATACCATAAAGGTATCCACAAGTCCTGTAAGAGCAATGAAGAAACTTTCAAGAACTGCTGGCCAGGCGGTCTTAATTGCTCTTTTGTAGTAACTTACTTCGCTTTTTTTAACCTTCAAATAGTCCTGTAACTTTATTTACGTCCAATGTAAATAAAATTCCAGCTCCCGGTTTTTCTATTTCCATTTCGTCTACAATGGCTTTGGCAATCGGTTCTACTTGTGACTCTAAAACAAGCGACATTACCATTTCCTTTTCTGGTTCTATAATTAAATTAAATAGTGAGCTCTTTTCATGGACTCCAGATCCTCTTCCATGAAAGATTGTAGCTCCTGTAGCTCCATTCTTTGTAGCTATATCTATAACATCCTCACCATTTCCTCTTTCAACTATGACAAATAGCGCTTTATAATTTGAATTCATAACTTCCCCTTCTTTAAGTTCTATATGTGTTCCCTTTAGCATTTCTATATTCGAAGTATAGCAGTATCCCTTGTGCTTTTCGAAAAACTTTTTAGAAATTTCATGTAGAGGTTCTTCTAATCCTTTATTTAAAATGATTATAAGAGCTTCATCCCTCTCTTCATTTAATCCAAGAGTTGTAAGGATTTTATTTTGAATATAGGTGGAAGTAAGCATAATTGTCCCACCGGTTACACCAATACATTTTGCCTCTTGAAGTAGCTTTGAAGCATCTCCATTCTTAACTATTGCCGTATAAAAAACATAATCAATCAACGTCAATACCCTCCTTCTTGGATTTTATTTTAAATAGTAAACCTAAAATTGAAATAGAAATTATAGGCATCATGGCAACCATAGCTATAATTCCAAATCCATCGATCAATATATCTGCTCCTTTTATCATAGCAGAAGCTCCTTGTGAAAAAGCAAGCAAAAATGTTGCGGTCATCGGGCCAGATGCAACTCCTCCTGAGTCAAATGCAATTCCAACAAAAATATTTGGAATAAAATATGAAAGAATCATTGCAATAGAAAAACCTGGAACTAAGAACATCCAAAGTTTTATGCTACTGCTTAGAATTCTAATCATGGATAGGCATACTGCAAGAGCAACTCCAATTGAAAGAGCAACTACAATCATCTTTCTTGGAATACTACCTGCTGTTACATCTTCAACTTGGTGAGAGAGAATATACACAGCTGGCTCAGCAAGAACTACTACCATTCCGAGGAAAAATCCTATTACAGGTAGAAGTTTATAGTTCGTCACAGCAATTGAAGATCCAATCTGTCTAGCAACAGACATAAATCCTGAGTTTACTCCTCCCATAAAAAGCACAAGGCCGATAAATGTGTAAGCTAACCCCTTTAAAATTCTTCTATATTCTCTCTTTCTCAATTTAAAGAAAAATTTATTTGTTACTATGAATAAAATTGCAACGGGACCTATTGCTATAGCAGTGTCCCTCGCCGCGTGCTTAAATTCTGCCAAATAATTTGCAAGCCCTGAAGCAGTTGCAACTTCTGTAATCTCTCCACCTGCTACATGTCCAGTAAAAAGTCCAAGCATAATCACTGCAAAGATTGGTCCAGCAGAGCATATACCTAAAAGTCCAAATGAATCTTCTGCAGATTTTTCAGAACCCTTCATCTTAGAAACCCCAAGTCCTATGGCAAGGATAAATGGAGTCGTCATCGCTCCCGTCGTTGCACCAGAAGCATCAAAAGCTATTCCAGTAAACTCTTCCATAGAAAATATTAATAGAATAAATATTGCTCCGTATAGAAAAGTAAATGTCTTTGAGATCGGTATTTCTTTTAGAATTCTATAAAAACCTAGAGCGAGCATTATGCCAACTCCAGCACTTACTGAAAGCACTATTAAATTCTTGGTGAGAACACCATTTGTTACATTTTCAATTTGAAAACCCAGGATCATTAAATCTGGCTCTGCAACAGTTATTAAAAAGCCTAGAAATAATCCTGAAAGTATTATCAATATGAGAGATTTGAAATTTGCTACAAAAACTCCCAAATGATTGCCTATTTCTTCTACACCCATCTCAGCCCCGAATAAAAATATTGCTAAGCCAAAAATAATTAGCACTGCTCCGATTAAAAAGCTTATTAAATCATTTGTACTTATATCTACAATTGTAAATGACAGTGCTAAAACTATTAAAACTATGGGAATTACAGAAAAGGAAGATTCTTTTATCTTGTCTTTAAACATGCTACCTCCTTGAAATTCTCGTTACCTTAGACCTATTAAAAATTCTAATAGGAATTCTACTACCTATACCGCTGTCGATGTAGATTAAATTATTATTTTTCTTATATAAACCCTTTTGATTTTTTGGAAATATATTTTTATCATGATCAATTACAGCACCGACAAATGGAAGCCTTACTTGACCACCATGGGTGTGACCACAAACTCTTAGATCATATCTGCTTTTACCCTCACAGTTTACAGGGAAATGATCTGCAAAGATACTATAATTAAATCCTTCTTTTACTTCTGAAATATCTATGTTGGATATCAAAGTATTTTCTACTATTATATATGAATTATCCAAAATTTTAATTTCATGGTTCTTTAAAATTTCTATAATCTTTAAATAATCTCTGTTTTCAAGTTCATGATTTCCTGTTACAAATACTACTTCTTTTGAATTTTCGCAAACTATTTTTAAAAATCTTTCAAATCTATCGAAATTATCTGTGGTTCTACTGACCATATCCCCAGTTAAAATCACTATGTCAATACTATCATTAGAAAGGATTTTATCGAGCCTATTTAAATCTACAAAAGCGCTTGAATGAAAATCACTTACTTGATAGATATTTAAACCGAATTTATAATCAAGATGTTCCACATAGGTGCATCTTAGTTCGAATAACCAGTATAAAATCAGACAAATTATTATTGTTATATAGACCATTAAAACTATTTACCTTCTAATAACCTTAACGTGTCTTCATAAGTTCTATGATCTGTCATATTGAACCTTCCCATTCCAAGTCCTGACTGCTTAAGACCTTTTAAAAGATAATTTTGGTGTTCTTCCGTCAAAAATGTAAATCTATAATCATTTTCTGAAAGTATAACTGCTGTTATATCGGAATAATATCCTCCAGGATAGGCAAAAGCTTTTGTCTTAGATAGGATTTCTCCCATTTCTTTTTCTTGTAAAAACACATCTCTTCTAAATGCGTCTACAAAACTAAAGTCATCTTCACCTTCCAGAGGAATCGCATAATTTCTAACTGGACTTTCTGTTTCAAGTGCAGTAGACTGATGCATATCAAAGCTATGTGATCCAAATTCAAACACATCGGTTCGCTCTTTTGCCTCTTCTATTGAAAAATGTGGAATGATTGGATGATTTGTATCTTTGTAGGTGTCTTTTCCAATTGAGTGACCTATTGGAAAGATAACAGCTTTGAAGCCATACTCTTTGAAAATATTATATGCGAAATCAGTATTGGATCTATATCCGTCATCAATGGTAATTAAAACAGATTTTTCTGGAAGAGTCTTGCCAAATCTTATAAAATTATCCAAATCTTTTAGAGTTACAGTGGTATATCCTGCATCTTTTATAGCCTTCATCTGTGTTTTGAAATTTTCATAAGAAATTGTATCTCCGCCGTCACCGACTTCGTCGAAATGATGGTACATAAATACAGGAAGCCTTTTCTCTGATCCATTTTCCATTTGAAGATCACTATTAAATCTTCTCATTACATCCTTGTAGGTTCCATTTACTCCTACATGTATGCCAAAGTTTTCTGGTACGTAGAAATCTTCTACGTAGTTTTTTTCATCGCCATAGATAAATGAAAGCATCATTCTACCTACGTCATTTCTAAAATGGGTTCTATCGTAGAAGTATCTCGCATCATATGACACGCTAGTCTTACAAAAATCGTAGTAATCTGTCACTTCTTCAAGTCTCTTGTAAAATTCTTCTACCTCTTCTTTGTCATAGAACTTAAAGTCCTCATGGTACATCGGAGCTATGAGTACCTTTAAATCAATATTATTATCTTTGCAGATATTTACAATTTCTTTCATCGAGCTTATAAATTCATCTATATATCCTAGGTTCGGATGCTCACCAAAGTCATAGTTAAAAACATGGTAGTTTTCTCTATTTTTGTATTCATCTAAGTTAGAGATTGGCTCTATATCACGCAGAGATTTGTCGTATGATCCATCCACCACATTAAAAACTGTGTATGATTGCTGCAAAAATTTATGCTCTCTACTAGATTTTATTTTATCTACTGCATAATTTGGATTTGCAAGCATGTATTTCGTGTAGAACTTAATCCTATTTGTTCCGTCAAGCTCCTCATGCATTGCATTGTTCATGGTGTCATTTCCCACATTGTAATAGCATGCAGAAGTAAGCCCAACTGGCAAGATTATGTTCTTTACTTCATAATTTTTAACTAGCCACTTTACAGTATTTACAGAGTCTAACATATCGGCACCATAGTAAAAAATATTATAGAAATCTCTTCCAGTATATTTTTTTAAGTCTTCACTTGGAAAAGAACTAGCACCAGATGCTCCAACTATAAAACTATCAAATTTTAAATCTTTATTTTTCTTTAAATATTCGACTTTTGCAATCCTTGGATTCTGTGTCATATCATATGAAAACCAATTGAAGTACTTGTCCTTGAAAAGTCCAAAAGGAGAAGCGTAGTAGTTAAGTCCTGCAATTACAACTAATAAAACTAGAACTACTCCAACAAAAGTCTTTACAAATTTTTTCGAATTCATAATTCACCTAGTACTGTCTATATATAAATTCCGTGCTTACATAAGAATCTTGGTAGAATACTCCAATAAATAAAAATAATACGATGATTATAATAAAAATATAATTAATAAACTTAGATTTTTTCTCTAAGTATGATGTCAAATCAAAACCAATTTCTGCTAAATAGTCGCAGATTAAAAGTATAATAATTCCAAAAGCAATCCTTATATAGTCAAACTTTGTAAGGCTAAATGATCTAAACACATCTAAATTTATCCCACTTATATCGAAGTTTGAAAAACTATATTTAATCATGCTAAGAGCTACCAAAAATCCTGATGCTCTCGTGAAAAATCTACCTATACAAACGAGAATATTGGTTCTTAAAATCATAAATATTCTGTAGAGTTTGCTATCGCCAATGCCGAGCTTTTCCTTTGTCCTTACAAAAAACTCTTCCAAAATCAAACTTATAGTTATAATGGTTCCGTTCCAAATTCCAAAGGCAATATATTTAAAACCAGCTCCATGCCAAATTCCAACTATAAAATAAATTAAAAATGTGGATACACTTAGAGATAAAAATTTACCGTACTTAGGTCCAAAACGTTTCCTTCCGAATTTATTTAATTTAAACATCGGTTTTGAAAAATTGACTGGATAGAATACATAATCTTTAAGCCAGGTTCCAAGAGTAATGTGCCATCTTCTCCAAAAATCTGCAATCGAAGTTGCGAAAAATGGTTGTTTGAAGTTAATAGATAGCTCAACTCCAAAAAGTTTTGAAACTCCACGAACTATGTCAATTCCTCCAGAGAAATCCGTATAGATCTGTATTCCGTAGAAAAGCACTGATAAGAATACAAATGCACCTGAATAACCAGTGTATTCAGAAAATACTTCATTTACGATTACAGAAATCCTGTTTGAAATCTCTACCTTTTTAAATAGACCAAAAGCGATAAGAATAATGCCATCTCTTAAATTGTCATAATCTAAAACTGGAGTTTTAAATAGGTCATCCTTAAGTAGGTTCCATCTACCTATCGGTCCTTGTACAATCTGTGGAAAATAGCTTACAAATAACGCAAATTTAAACGGATTTCTCTCCGCTTCAAATTTATTTCTATAAACATCTATTAAATATCCAGTAGCTTGAAAAATAAAAAAAGATATACCTAAAGGCTGAAGTATATTAAGAAGCTTTGTATTTATTTCATCTCTATATAGAAAATTAAGTGCTTCATATTTATTAGAAATAAGCCCTAAAACTGAATAAAAATATGCGCTGTACTTAAATACAGAAAGCATAAGAAAATTAAAAATAAGTGCAAATTTAAGTATATTCTTCTTTTTCTTTTCAAGAGATTCTTTTTTATTTTTTCTAATTTCTCTATCTAAATTCGATAGATCTTTTATGTCCTTGTTTATCCCGTCTATTAAAACTGCGCTTATATATACTGACGCTGTAGTTATTATAAGGTATACAATATTTGTAGGTTCGTTAAAAAAATAAAATGCATAGGAAGCTACTAAGAGTAATACCCATGCACACTTTCTAAATACTGTATAATATAAACATAATAATATCGTGATAAATACGAAGAACTGCGGTGAAACTATGGACATTAGTATTCTAATTTATCTTCTACAAGTTTTAAGATGGAATCAACTGTTTCGAAGTTGTCTTCGTTAACATCTTCTACTCCAATATTTATTCCAAACTCTTCATTTATTTCTAGTACTAAGTTTACAATGTCGAATGAATCTAAAATTCCATCTTCAAGTAGTTTAACATCATCTGAATATTCAAAATCTGGAACTAAGTCCATAAGTATTTCAATAATTTTTTCTTTCATATTAATCTCCCGTATATAATTGATTTTATATTTTTTTCTACAAATCCCAAAGACTTATAGAATTTAAACGCCTCTTCGTTATCATCATTTACAAAGAGTTCAATTCTATTATATCCTATTTTTCCTACATAACTACATAGATTTTCTATAAGTTTCTTACCAATTCCACATCTTCTGAAGTCTTTTAAAACTGAAATGTGATTAATAATTATAGATTTCTTTGAACCTTCTTTAAATTCGATAAATCCCTTTAATTTATTGTCTTCTATAATTTCCAAAACTTCTCTGTTTTTAAAAGAATTTTTAAGTTCATCTTCAGTTGGTATACAGCCGTAAAGCCTATCGAAGCTTCGTTCTATTTCTTTATGCACTTCACTTATATAGGTCTCATCCAATAGGTTAAATTCGTCCTTGAAATCTCCATCCACCTTAAGTTCCATCTGAGTTCTTCTAAGCTTTTCCTTAAAACCTAAGTTTTTTAATAGAGTAGAGCCTTCTTCATCGAATCTTTTGAAAGTATATTCAAGTACCAAATCTTCATCAAAGTTAAACTTAAATTCTGCGTCTCTCTTAAAAAATCCATCAGCTATATAAAACCCATCCCTCTTCTGTAAGGTTAAGAAATTTCCATCTTCTTCAAATAGATATAGGTTTTCTAATTTTTTTTCGTATTCTGACTTGCTCTTCATAGAAGTGGTAAAATATTTTAAATCGAACCTTTTATTTAGGATTTCATCTAACTCATTAATTGTCTTTATTTTTTTCATAAATAGTTCTAAGCTCATTTCTATCTATCTTATCATTTCTATTCTTTGGCAGTTTTCCTAAATGAACCACTTCATTTGGAAACATATATTTTGGAAGTCTATCCCTTAAAAATACTATTATTTCTCTTCTCTTTACCTCATCTCCAGAATAGAAAAATACAATTTTTCCTTGATCATAATCATAGATACAGGCTCCTTCTTCTATTTTTTCCATAGAAGATATGGCTGCTTCAATCTCTCCAAGCTCGATTCTGCTTCCCATATGTTTTATTTGATCATCACTTCTTGATAGGAAGACGAGTTCGCCATTTTCGTTATATTTTGCGATGTCTCCCGTTCTATAGACAATGTCCCTATAGAAATCCTGTCTTGGATCTTGGATAAATGCTGAGTTAGTCCTATCTTGATCTCGATAATATCCACAGGAGATTTTGGATCCTCTTACTACGATCTCTCCTTTTTCGTTATCTTCTTTTAAATTTTCGTCCACCAAGAAGATTTCCATATTTGGAATTGCTTTTCCAATTGGGATGATCTCGTCATCACTTAGCTTTCTATCTACAATATAGAATGCACAGTCCACCGTAGTTTCGGAAGGTCCATAGAGATTTACAAATTTTGCATCCACCTTGTCCATCAAATAGTTTAGCTTCGAAGTTTGGAAACTTTCTCCGGCGAAGGAAATCTTGTTTACGTATTTTAGATTGTCTTTCTCCAAAACTTTTGAATTTACGAGAATATTTAAAGCGCTAACAGCCCAGAGAAGGACATTTACCTTGTTTTCATTTAAAAATTCTACCAAATTAATAGGAAGTGCGAAGTATTTTTGAGGAATTATCACAAGTTTTACTCCTGAGGCTCCAAATAAAAATACATCCTTCATAGCTCCATCGAAGTAGAATGGACTTTGGCAACCCAGGACATCGTCACTTTTAATTTCAAATGTATCTTCCAAAAACTTCACTAGCTCCATGGTTTGGCTGTGATTTATAAGCACTCCCTTCGGCTCTCCTGTGCTTCCAGAAGTCCAAATATGGTAGCAAGGGTCGATATCTATGTGTTTTTTTCGAATTTCATCTAGTAATTTCTCGTCCTCATCAAAACTTGCCCTTGCGTCTATGGTTTCAAATTCAGAAAACACGCTTTTTTCATTTACAGAAATATATGAAACAGGTTTTGCTCTATCGACCATCATTTCGAGCCTTTTCTTAGGAGTTTTTGAATCTACTGGCATAAAAAAATTACCAGAGTAAAGAACGCCGTAAAATCCTAATAGAGAATATATATTTCTATCAGACTCTACAGCCACAGCTCTATTTTTAAAACCAAGCCTTGCAATTTCTGTTCCAATCTCCCTAGCCCTTTTTACAAATTCTTCTATGGTCATGGATTCATTTTCATCTACAAGGACTATTTTTTCGGGATCTCTATCCCTATTTTTTTCAAGTAAATCTAATATCATTTCAATCTCTCTAACGCTTTTAATACATTTTCCCTCAGTTTATCCAGGTCTTCGTTATTTTCTATTACATAATCGGCAAGATTTCTCTTTTCCTCTATGGAAATTTGAGAATCTATAATTCTCTTTGCTTCTAATAGATCTATGCTATCTCTTGCCATAAGTCTTTCCATCTGTATGTTTGGACTTGTGTAGACAACCCATATTTCATCGTACTTTATGCCATGCTCTTTAGCCTCTTCTAATGTTTCAAATAGAAGTGGCACATCCATGAAGTTTACCTCTTCTTCTACCACCCTTTGAAGCATAATTTTATATATTTCGCTGTGCATTATATCATTTAAAGTTTCAAGCTTTTCATCATCTTTAAATACGATATCGCGAATATAGGCTCTATTTAATTTATTATCTTGAACCGCCTCTTCGCCAAAATGATCTCTGATTTTATCCAATATATCTTTTCGACTTGCGACTTCTCTTGCAATTAAATCCGAGTCTATAACATTATATCCCAAGCCTCTTAAAATATTGGAAACTTGGGATTTTCCTGTTGCTATTGAGCCGGTAATACCAATTATATTACATCGTTTCATACATACTTTTACCAGTGTCAAGAGATACTTTTAAAGGAACATTTAGCTTCACAGCATTTTCCATAATTTCCTTCATCATCTCTTCAACTACTTCTAATTCGTCATTTACTGCATCCACCACAAGCTCATCGTGAATAGTCAAAATAAGCTTGGATTTTAAATTTCTCTTTTTGATTTCTTCGTAGACTTTAACCATTGCAATCTTAATTATATCTGCAGCAGATCCTTGAATAGGGGTGTTTAACGCAATCCTTTCTCCAAAAGATCTGATGTTGAAATTCTTTGCAGAAAGCTCTGGAATATATCTTCTTCTATTGAAAATAGTCTTTACATAGCCTTGTTTCTTTCCAGTCTCGATTTCATAGTCCATGTATTCTTTTACCTTCTTAAAATTGTCAAAGTATCCGTCTATATATTCTTTCGCAAGTTCCCTTGTGATTCCAAGTTGTCTTGATAGACCAAAATCAGAAATTCCATATACTATCCCGAAGTTAACTGCCTTTGCCCTAGATCTTAGAAGTGGTGTTACATTTTCCTTTTCTACATGGAAAACTTCTGATGCAGTCTTGGTGTGAATGTCCATTCCGTGTTCAAAAGCTTCCATCATTCGCGGATCTTTTGAAAGACTTGCAAGAACTCTAAGCTCTATTTGACTGTAGTCACAGTCCACCAATGTTGAACCTTCACTGGCTAAGAATGCTCCTCTAATAAGCCTTCCTTCTTCAGATCTTATTGGAATATTTTGAAGATTTGGCTCTGTTGAACTGATTCTTCCTGTGGAAGTGCCTGTTTGATTAAATCTAGAGTGAATTCTGCCTGTTTTTTCGTTTATCAAAGCCTTTAATCCGTCTATATATGTGTTTTTTAGCTTAGTAAGCTTTCTATATTCCAAAATATTTTCAATTATTGGGCTTTCGTCGATCAATTTTTCCAAAACATCCTGTGCAGTTGAATATCCGGTCTTCGTCTTCTTAATAACTGGAAGTCTTAGCTTATCAAACAATATTTCTCCCAGTTGTTTTGGAGAATTAATATTGAATTCCTCGCCAGAAATTTCAAATATTGAGCTTGTAAGTTTTTCTATTCTGTCGTCCAGATCCTTGCCAATTTCGTCTAGAACACTCTCCTCTGTTCTAATTCCTGTAAGTTCCATAGATGCGAGCACTTCAAGAAGTGGAAGCTCGATTTCCCTATACAAATCGACCATTTCAAGCTCATCAAGCTTTTCGAGTTGAATATCTTTTAATTTGAAACTTCCATTTAAAATAAATGAAAAATATTTAAATAGTTCATCTTTTTCCAGTTCTGAATAAGTTTTTTTCTTAGCACCTTTTCCAAGTAAAGCCTCTTCATCCTTGTATGATCCAAGATCATATTTAGAAATTATATTTTGAAACTCAAAATTCGAAGCAGTAGAGTCAAGTAGATATTCCACAATCGTCGAATCATAAGTTAGATTTTTTAAATCAATATTATTTGCAAATAGGATTATCACATCCTCTTTCGCTTCATAACCAATCTTTTCTATCTCTTCGTCTTCAAACATCTTTTGTAATTTTTCTAAGAGTTCTTTACTATATTCATAGAAAGAAGTTTCATTTCCATCTGAAAGTGCAAGATAAATTGGATCTATACCTTCATAGATCTTGCCATCTGTTATAAATTTAAAACCCATGATTTTTGACTTTAAGATACTCTTAATCATTAAGTCTAATTCAATATTTTCGTACTTTATAAGTTCAGCAGCATCCACCTTTTGAGTCTTAGGTATTTTATCGCCATCAAGTCTAGCTAAAAGAGTCTTGAAATCAAGATCTGAATACATTTTATAAAGTTCTTCGAATTTGTACTCTTCTTTTTTGAAATCTTTAAGTTCATATTCCAATGGAACAGTTGTCACAATTGTGCCGAGTTTCTTGCTCATAAATGCTTGAGCCTTGTTGTTGGTTAGATTTTCATTTAGTTTTTTTCCACTGACTTTATCTAAATTTTGATATAAATTTTCTATATTTTGATATTCTTTTATAAGTTTCAGACCAGTCTTCTCACCTACTCCTGGTACACCGGGAATATTGTCAGAAGAGTCTCCCATTAGAGCCTTTAAATCAATAAATTCTTCTGGAGTAAGTCCATACTCATCAAATAGATACTCTGGAGTTACTTCGAGTACGTCTGTTATTCCCTTTTTAGTCAAAAGCACAGTTGATTTTTCATCTACAAGTTGAAAATAATCCTTATCTCCAGTTAGAAGATAACTTTCAAAATTATTTTTTGAAGCTAGTTTAGAAATTGTACCAGCTATATCATCAGCTTCATATATTGGAGAATCGAGAGTCTTGATATTCATAAGGTTTAAAATTTCCATAATATATGGCCACTGTTGCATAAGCTCGCTTGGAGTCTTTTTCCTGGTTCCTTTGTAATCCTTGTATAACTCATGCCTAAATGTACGACCTTTTTTGTCGAAGCACACAACTACATGTGTAGGATCTATATTATCTATTGCATTTTCAACCATCATCACAAAACCATAGATGGCGTTGGTATACATTCCCTTTTTATTTTTTAAAAGTGGAAGCGCATAAAACGCCCTAAAGAAAAGTGATGATCCGTCTATAATTAGTATTTTATTCATAATACACCTCTAGTATATTATAGCATAGTAGAGTTAATAGAAGAAATAGAGCCATCTTATTATTGCAATCCAGTTTAAAAAGTGTTATTATTATAAAGCAAGCCGAAATGGCGGAACTGGCAGACGCGCGAGACTCAAAATCTCGTGGTGGCAACATCGTGTGGGTTCAAGTCCCACTTTCGGCACCAATAATTTTTTTAAAGTTCAAATTAGATCTATACCGCAAATTATTTGCGGTTTTTTATTTTTATCGGATAGTTTTTATAACTTATAATTTTTTCAAATTAATTTGTCATTTTAAAACTCAAATTATATTTTATCCATTGATAGATTTTACTATTATCATTTACATCGAGATATTTTATCAAAAATTATTTTGTAATAGGTTTTTGAACCTTTGGTGAAAGTCTTGTGAAACGTGTAATTATGCACGATTATTTTATATTTTTTTAAAAATATTTTTAGTTTTGTGATTAGAGTCACAGAAGTAACAATCAATATCATTTATAATTAAATTGAAATTAAGAGATAAGACTTTTATAGTCAGTGATAAATTCAAGGGAGGAATAAAAAATGAGATTTTTTTCAAAGAACAATTCAAACGATATTAAGAACGAAAGAAGCCTAGACAGAGTTAACAGATCATATTTCTTCAGCACAAAGGAATTTTCTTACAACGCATCATTAAATACAGAATATAAAAACACACTTGCAGATTCTATCTGGAGCGTTAACAGAAGAAATATTTAATTGATCCTTAATAAAAACTAATTTTTGTCCATTTAAAAAGATCCTGCATGCGCAGGATTTTTTTATTGTCCAAATTTATTTTTAAATTTAAATTTTATATTTACATCTTAAGTTTACATTTTAATTTTACATTTTAATTTTACATTTTAATTTTACATTTTAATTTTATATTTTTAATTTAATTTTACAAGCAAAATTTATAATCTCAACTTACATAAAAAAAGAGGCTTCTCGCCTCTTCTCGTTTCAAAAAATAAATATTTATTATTCTTCTTTACTTAAAATTTCTTTTATCTTTGTGTGGATTAAATCTATTGCCACCTTGTTATAACCGCCTTCCAAGATTATTATATCTGCATACCTTTTAGATGGTTCTACAAATTGTATATGGGCAGGCCTTACTGTACTCATATATTGAAGAATCACTGAGTCAAGACTTCTTCCCCTATCCTTCATGTCCCTTAGAATTCTTCTTATGATTCTTACATCTGCATCTGTGTCGACAAATACTTTTATATCTAGTAAGTCTCTTATTTCTTTTTCAGCAAGTATCAGTATTCCTTCCAAGATGATTACATCTTTTGGCTCTACTGTTTTAGTTTCCTTTGTCCTATTGTGAATTGAGAAATCATAGACTGGCTTTTCTATGGATTTTCCATCTATTAAATCTTTTAGTTGTTGAACTAATAGTTCGTTGTCAAAGGCAAATGGATGGTCGTAATTTGTCTTTACTCTTTCTTCAAATGGAAGATCGGATTGGTCTTTATAATATGAGTCTTGCTCGATTATAGTTACATCTTCTTTGTCTATTAGCTTTATAAGTTCTTTTGTGATCGTGCTCTTGCCTGATCCTGTTCCTCCTGCAATTCCGATTATAACTGGTTTTTTCATGACTGAGATTTTCTCCTTATCATATATTTTTCTTCTACAGGTTCTGTGGTTTTAAATTTATATATCTGTAGCGCTTTGTTCGCTACTTCTATTTCATTGTCGTCTTCATCATACATTTTTTCTATTTTTTGAGTAAAATGTTTCTTTCCTGGTCCGAAGATTTCAACTTCTTCTCCAGAAAATATTCTATTCTTCTGTACAACCGTTGCAATCTTCGTCTCTTCGTCATAACTTTCTACTACTCCCACATAGTCATATCCACGAATATAGGAATTATCTGTATAGACTTGAGAATCTTCTTTTGCCTTTCCGTAGAAAAATCCCGTTGTCCAATCTCTATGGCTTACTTTTTTAAGTTCTTCTTCATAGTATGGATCGAATTTATAATTTTTTGGATCACTATAGTATTCATCTATCGCCATTCTATAAGATCTGATTGTGGTAGCTAAATAGTAATCACTCTTTACTCTTCCTTCTATTTTAATAGATGCAATTCCAGCTTCTATAAGTTCATCCAAATGAGCTATCATGGATAGATCTTTTGAGTTCATGATGAATGTGCCTTCTTCATGTTCTTCTATTGGGAAGTATTCTCCAGGTCTCTTCTCTTCCACAAGGTAGTATTTATACCTGCAAGGTTGAGCGCAGTCACCCATGTTTGCATCTCTTCCAGTCATGTAGTTTGAAAGCAGACATCTTCCTGAGTAGGACATGCACATGGCTCCATGACAAAATGTTTCGATTTCAATGCCTTCTGTGTTTTTAATGATTTCTTTTATTTCTTCGAGGGAAAGTTCTCTCGCTAGGACTACTCTCTTCGCACCTTGTGCCTTCCAGAAGTTTACAGTCTCACTATTGGTTACAGAGCCTTGGGTGGAAATATGGATATCTAGCTTTGGTGCAGCTTTTTTAACCATGCTAAACATACCAGGATCAGAAATTATTACTGCATCCACTCCTGCATCTTCTAACTCTTTTGCATACTCTTCTATTCCGACTATGTCACTATTGTGTGGCACAATGTTTAGAGTTACATGGACGTGGGCGCCTCTTTCGTGGGCATACTCCACTCCTTCTTTTATTTCTTCAATAGAAAAATTCTTAGATGCCTTTCTTAAACCAAAGGAGCTTCCGCCCAAGTAGACAGCATCTGCACCATAATCTATTGCAGTTTTTAATTTATTTAAATCCCCAGCTGGGGCTAAAAGTTCAATCTTCTTCAAATTTCCTCCTTATTAGTAGAGCTCCATCTCCAATCGGAACAATACTAGAGTAAAATCTATCATCATCTTTTATATCTTTTAAAAATTTTCTAAGTCTTTTAACTATAGTTATCTTTCTTCTCTTAACCAGCTCTTGATTTGCAATCATTCCTCTAAAAAGTACATTATCGCAAACGATGATTCCATCTCTATTTAAAAGCTTGATGGCTTCGTCAAAGTATTTTTCATACTGTCCTTTTGCAGCATCGATAAATATAAAATCGAAAGTGTCACTGGACTCTACCAAATATTCATAGGCATCGGAATGCACGATTTCTATTTTATCTTCTAATCCAGATTCCTTTATATTTTTCTTTGCAATTTTAACCATATCTTCGTTTATTTCAACTGTAACAAGCCTTTCTACAGACTCATTCATAGAAAAAGAGATGGCTGAATAACCAATTGCCGTTCCAAGCTCTAAGATTTTCTTTGGCTTAGTCGTATTTATAAGAAAATTATAGAACTCCTCGCACTCTTCTTCAATTATTGGAACGTGGTTTTCCTCTGCATATTCTCGAAGCTCGGATAAGAGATCAGATTTAGTTTTATAAAGACTTCTTAGGTAGTCTTCGATATATTTGTAACTAACTTTGCTCATAAATTTAGGGACAAAAATGTCCCTCCTCAAATTTCCATTATAATAGGTAAGATCATTGGATTTCTCTTAGTTCTGTGATATAAGAATCCTCTTAAATCTTCCCTTATATTTGTCTTAAGTGTTGACCAGTCAGAAATAGATTTTCTGTCGCATTTTTCTAGAGTCTTCTTAACCATGTCTCTTGCTTCGTCCATTAAATCAACAGATTCTCTGACGTATACAAATCCTCTGGATATAATATCTGGTCCACTTACAACTCTTCCTTCTTGTTTAGAAATAGTAACTACTACAACTATTAGTCCATCTTCTGAAAGATGCTTTCTGTCACGTAGAACAATATTTCCTACATCACCAATACCAAGTCCATCTACCAATATATTTCCAGAAGGAACACTTCCAGTTATAGCGGCAGAATCCTTGTTAAATTCAAGAACGTCTCCATTTTCTAGGATAAATATATCCGATGGATCAGTTCCCATTTGTGTAGCAAGCTCCGCATGTTTTAAAAGATGTCTAACTTCTCCATGGGCAGGTATAAAGTACTTAGGCTTGATAAGAGAAAGCATCATCTTTAACTCCTCTTGACAAGCGTGACCACTTACGTGGATTTCAGAAAGTGCTTCGTAAATAACTTTTGCACCTGTCTCCATAAGTTTGTTAATTACTTTTGCAACTGAATTTTCATTTCCTGGAATAGGCGTTGCAGATAGTATGATAACATCCTCTGAAGTAGCTTGAATCTTTCTGTGTTCACCAAAGGCAATCCTGGTTAGAGCACTCATTGGCTCTCCTTGTGAGCCTGTAGTGATAACTACTGTATCTTCTGGTTTGTATCTCTTCATTTGGTTGATGTCTATAATTGTATTTTTCTTGACATCTACATATCCGAGCCTTCTAGCCGTGTCCATCATAGTTTCCATAGATCTTCCAGATAGAATTACTTTTCTGCCGAATTTTTCAGCAGCATTTATAATCTGTTGAACTCTGTGAACATTGGATGCAAATGTAGCTATGATGATTCTATTGTTCATAAAGTTTTGGAAGATTCTATTGAATGTTTCTCCTACATTGGATTCACTCATTGTGTATCCTTTTCGAAGTACGTTTGTAGATTCTCCAACCATAGCAAGCACGCCTTCTTTTCCAATTTCTCCAAGACGAGCAAGGTCTATAGGTTCACCCGAAATAGGTGTGAAATCCACCTTGAAGTCCCCAGTTACAAATACATTTCCTGCTGGACTCTTCAAATATATAGAAGAAGAATCAGGAATTGAGTGATTGACTCTTACCCATTCAACTTCGAATTTACCAAGCTTGATACTATCTCCTTGTTTAACAACCTTTAAACAAGAAAGAGGAATTCTATGCTCTTTTAATTTATTTTCCAATAGACCCATAGTAAGAGGAGTTCCATAAATTGGAATATCTAACTCTTTTAATAGGTATGGAATAGCTCCGATATGGTCTTCGTGGCCATGGGTTAAGACTAACCCTTTAATTTTCTTTTTGTTGTTTATTAAATATGTGAAATCTGGAATTACAACATCTATTCCCAGCATTTCATCTTCCGGAAAGGTAAGCCCGCAGTCAATAATGATAATTGAATCTCTATATTCAACTACAGTCATATTCTTTCCTATTTCATGCAGACCTCCTAGTGGTATTATTTTTAATTTGTTGTTATTTTGCATTAATTTAATTCTCCTGTAATTTCTTGTAACAATCTTTGCAATAACCAGTGAATTTAAGTTGATGGTCTACTATTTTAAATCTTGAATTTTTTTCTACTTCTTCTTCAAGCTCATCGAGTAAATCGATCTTTACTTCTTGAACTTTTCCGCATTTTAGACAAATTAAATGATGATGAGTGTGTTCTTTGTCATTTAATTTAATTTCATATCTAGTAATATTGTCGCCAAAATTAATTTGGTTTATTAATCCAATTTCATAGAATAGTTGAACGGTTCTATAGACAGTAGCGATACCTATGCTGCTATCTACCTTTGAAACATCACGAAAAACTTCTTCAGTAGTCAGATGTTTTTCTTTGTTGTTAATAAATGAGTTATAAACAAGTACTCTTTGGTTGGTGAATTTATATCCACTCTCTTTTAATTTTTTCTTTACATATTCAGCATTTAGATCCATCTTCTTTTCCCTTCTCCAATAGTTCTTCGTAAGCTTCAATAGCTTCTTTAAGCTCAGCGTCTCCTATTCCCTCCAGATACTCTCCGTCCTTATCCTCTTTTATTCTCAAAATATAAGTGGATTCATCTTCTGTAGATTCAAGAACAGCATAAGCCTTGTTGTCAATTTCGAATTTTCCTATAATTTCGAATTCTACTTCATTCCCGTTTTCATCAAAAAACTTTTCCGTCATTTTCATTATTCATCCTATCTAAATAAGTCTGCAAAATAATAGATGCAGCTAATTGATCGATATACTTCTTTCTGTTTTCACGTCTAACATTTGACTTAATTAGAGTTCTTTCCGCCTCAATAGAAGTAAACCTCTCATCTTGAAATATCACTTCAACTCCAAATTTAGGAGTTAGTTTCTTTGCAAATTTTCTAATTCTTTTGCTCATAACCGTTTCGCTACCATCCATATTAATAGGCACACCAACTACTACTTTTTCAATATTATTTTCAATTAAAATCTTTTCGATCTCGCAGTAAGCTTGTTCGTTGGATGTTCTACTGATAGTTACTAGGTTACTCGCTATCGTACACGTGGCGTCACTAATAGAAACACCGATGTATTTATCTCCTACATCAAGTCCTAAAATCCTATTCATAATTTAAAACATTATAAAATATAGATGTGAAAATCACATCTATTTCAAATAGCTATTTAGAAGTTCTTCAAGAAGTTCGTCTCTTTCAACTTCTTGGATTGTCGCCCTAGCATTATTATGGCCTGTAATATATGTTGGGTCTCCAGAAAGAATATATCCAATTATTTGGTCAGTTGGATTGTATCCTTTTTCTTTAAGAGCATCGTATACAGTTTTTAAAATGCTTTTAATTCTTTCAGTTTCTAAATTTTGCTTTTGAAAGATTTGTGTTTCGTGATTCTTATCCATAATCTTCCTCCATAACCCATTATACCATACATAGTATAATTTATCACCATAATTGATAATACTTTCATTTAAAAATTTATCTCTCCCATAGATTTATCATAATAATTTCATAAGGAGTCTTCCTTTCAAAAATATAAAAAAGGGACTATCTCTAGTCCCTTAAAATTTTTATATTATTCTTCTACTGGATGGTAGTGTGAATGCATACGAACATAATTTTCGTATCTTTC